>JBKPSJ010000111.1:0-16717 GCA_046765875.1 Actinomycetota bacterium | reverse complement strand
CCCTGGGTGCCAGCGGAGCTTCGCCCGCAGGATGGCAGCGGCAGCGGCTGGGCAAGGGCTCGACGTACGGATGGGGTTCGAAATCGAGTGGGCGCTCGCAGCCGAGGAGGGGGACGAGTTCCGGCCGGCTTGCTCGGGACCGGCGTACGGGATGACCAGGATGGTCCAGCTGTCCGACTACTGCCGGGACCTGCTGGCCGCGCTCGCTGCCGAGTCGGTCGAGGTGCTGCAGTTGCACCCGGAGTACGCCGCCGGGCAGTTCGAGGTGTCGATGGCAGCGCAGGACCCCGTCGCAGCCGCCGATCATGTGCTGTTAGTCCGCGAGACCATTCGGGCGGTGTCCCGAACGCATGGGATGGCCGCGTCGTTCGCACCCGCTGTTGTCGCGGGCCTCGTCGGGAACGGTCAGCATCTGCATATCTCGGTCCACCGCGACGGCAACCTGCTGACCAACGGACCAGGTCCGTACGGAATGACCGTGGAAGGGGAGTCGATTCTGGCGGGCATCCTGGAGGCGCTGCCCGCACTCTGCGGGGTCGGCGCGCCGAGCGTCGCAAGTCATGTACGGCTGGTGCCCTCGCACTGGGCAGGGGTCTACAGGTGCTGGGGCCGGGAGAACCGCGAGGCCGCGCTTCGGCTGGTGACTGGGTCTACAGGCGAGACCGACAGGGCGGCCAATGTCGAGGTGAAGTGTTTCGACGCCAGCGCCAACCCCTATCTCGTGGTCGGCGCGGTCCTGGCGGTTCTGCTGGATTCGGTGGACAAGAAATTGCAGCTACCCCCTGAAGTGACAGTCGACCCGGCCGCGACGGGGGAGGACAGGCCGGAGCGGTTGCCGGAGTCGCCGGAGGCGACGTTGGCGGCCCTGGAGAAGAGCGATCTGCTGAAGGCCGCGATGGGGGATTGGCTGTACGACGCGTTCACTGCCGTTCGCCGGGCCGAGATCGCACTGTTCGCGGACTCCACCCCTGACGAGGTCGTCGCAGCGACCCGTTGGCGCTACTAGCAGATGGGCGTCGCGGACGAGATCCCCCTGGTCGACCACCACTGTCACCCAGTCGTCGTCGACCAACTCGAACGCGACGAGTTCGAGTCGCTGCTGACCGAGGCCCACCAGCGCGGCCCCACCAGCGAGTTCGACTCGCAGGTCGGTCTCGCCGTACGCCGGTGGTGCGCGCCGTTGCTGGACCTGGACCCGCATGCCGCCCCAGACGCATACCTGGCCCGCAGACAGGATCTGGGACCGGAGGAGACGACGAGGAGGCTGCTGCGCTCTTGTGGGGCCACCGACCTGCTGGTCGACACCGGCCTGCACGGTCCCGATCTGTGTGACCTCAACGAGCTGGAGAGTCTCGCGGAGGCGCGGGTATCCGAGGTGACCAGAATGGAGTCGGTAGCCGAGCAGGTGGGCGCCAGACACGTAACAGCGGCCGGGTTCGGCGACGCGGTCGCGGAGGCCTTGGCCGAGTATGCGACCCGTTCCGTCGGGTTCAAGACGATCGCCGCCTATCGGGTCGGGCTGGATCTGCCTGCCGTCGCTCCAACAAGAAGCGAGGTCGAGCGGGCTGCCGGCCTATGGCTGGCCGAGGGCGAGCGGACCGGAACGTACCGCCTCGACGACCCGACGCTGGTGGCGCACTGCGTGCATTCCTGCCTGCCGCTGGGTCTGCCGATCCAGGTACACACCGGGTACGGCGATCCCGACCTGAGCCTCCACCGGTCCGACCCGTCCCTGCTCATGCCGTTCCTGCGTGCCCAGCGCGGCCCAGTGGTGTTGCTGCACTGCTATCCGTACCATCGGCAGGCCGCCTACCTGGCGAACGTATTCCCGCACGTCGCTCTCGACGTGAGCCTGGCCGTCAACCATGTAGGTCAACGGGCGGCCGCCGTACTCGCGGAGACGCTCGAGCTCGCGCCGTTCGGCTCCTTGCTGTACGCATCGGACGGGTACGGGCTACCGGAACTGCACTATCTCGGCGCGGTGCTGTTCCGCCGGGCGCTCGGCACGGTGTTCGACGAATGGCTCGCACAGGACGCACTCACCGCGGCAGACGCACTGCGGTTCGCGCGGATGATCAGTACCGACAACGCCCGCCGGATCTATTCGATGGAGCAAGCACCACCGGGGCCCCCACCGACGATCACCACATAGGGTCCCCCATGGCATCACCCCTTTTGGATGAGGTGATCAGACCATCGACGGCCCCGCCGGACCGGGCGAGCGTTCCGCCGGCTGGCACTGGGTCCAACAAATCGATCCGTACGTGATTCGCAACGTTTCATCGGTCGCCGCCACCCCGAGCTCGCCGGTTCATCCCGTACGAGGGATCGCGCGCGATTTCGGGTGCCTCAGACTCACGGATAATGCCTCGCGGATGACGCTCCGCGCCCCGACCACTGCCATTGTCGCAGAGGGAGGCCGCACGATGGCGCTGACAACGTACGAGATCCGGGTGGTCGGCAAGGTACCGGCCGAGCTGGTGCCCGCGCTCGGTGAGGTCAGGATCATGGAGCAGGAACTGCGGACGGTGCTGACGGGCAGTTTCATCGACCAGGCCGAGCTGCACGGGTTCCTGCGGCGGCTGCGTGCGCTCGGTCTCGATCTGGTCGAGGTGCGATCCGTACCCGAGCCCGACGACGAACCACCGGAGGAGGGGGTGGGGTGATCATGGCGAAGAACGGCCGGATGGCCTTCGAGTTCACCGTCCGTGGACCGCTGGGACCTGTGTTGCGGGCGGCGTTCCTCGGCCATCGCATCGCGGCGATCGAGCCCTGCACCGTCATCCGGTTACGAGTCCCGGATGACGGCGACCTGGATCTGGTGGACCTGCTCGGTCTGTTCGAGTCCGCCGGACTCCGGATCCAGGACGTCCTCCGGGTCAGTGCGGCATAGGGTCGTCCCAGGGAATGTCATCAGGGCCGCGGGTGCGGCCCGCGGTGGGACATGCTGTGGGGTGTTGCGATGGTCATCGCGCTTGCTGCGGTCGTAGGGGTCGACCTGGTGGTGATCGCTCTGATGGTCACCGCCGTCCTGGTTCACCGGCACTGGTTGGTGGACCGGCCGGGGGTCTTTCGGGGTGCGGTACGGCAGGTGTCGGGGGAGCGGATCGGTGGGATCGGCCGACGGTGGCGACATGGCTACGGTCGGTGGATGCGTGATGTCCTGGTCTGGTCCCGGGGACCGTTTCATCTGCGCACCGTCCTGCTGATGGCCGACTCTGCCTACGCGCGAGACGCCGAGCCAGGTGAGGTACGGCGGCTGGGCAGTGTGCCGGTGGTGATCTCGTATTGGTCGGACTCGTCGGTGGTCGAGGTCGCGGTGCATTACCAGGATCGCCGGCTGTCCGCGGGACCGTTCGTTGGCACCGATAAGACGTTGCCGCCATATGAAGTCAAACCATGATGGGGGAATCAAGGCTGGCCAGCGCTGTCCGAATATCGACTATGATCAGTTCCGGCTATAGCTGATCGTGGGGACCCGTGTGGTCGGGCGTGCAGAGAATGCGCGGGCGATCAACTGCAGAACTCACACCCGACCCGTTGGACCCCGTGCTCGAAACAAGGAGCGGGGCATAGCGACGGGTCTGGGGGACTGCACATGGTGGCGACGGGACGAGGATCCCCCAATCCAGTGGGCAGAGCCGACCGCGATCTGCTGACGACCAAGCTGGCCCGGCCACAGATTCCGGCGGGGTATGTCGAACGTCCGCAGCTCAGCCGGATGCTCGACGAGGGTACACAAAGGCGGCTCACCGTCGTGAGTGCCGGCGCGGGCTGGGGGAAGACGCTGACGACGGCCGCATGGGCCGCTTCGGCACCTGCCGTCGGTCCCGTGGCCTGGCTATCACTCGACAAGACCGACAACCATCCGCCGACCTTCTGGTCGTATCTCGTGGCGGCGATCCGCAGCGTGGTGAAGATACCGGGCGGCAATCCGTTGGTCGACCTGCCATCGGCGTTCGGGGTCACCGGGGACAACCACCTCCGCCTTGTCGCGGGTCTCGCAACGCTTCCGCGACCGGTCGTGATCGTCCTGGACGATTTCCAGGTCATCCACGAACGTGAGGTGCTGTCGCGCGTGTCCGACCTGCTGCGGCGCGCCCCTGCGCAGCTGCGGCTGGTGGTGCTGACCCGGGTGGATCCCGAGCTACCGCTGCATCGCCTGCGGCTCGCGGAGGAACTGACAGAGATCGGGTCCCGGGAGCTCGCCTTCGATACCGCCGAGGCCGTCTCACTGCTGGCGACATACGACGTCACCGTCGATGCTTACGATGCCGACATCCTCGTCGAGCGGACGGAGGGCTGGCCGGCCGGGCTGCGGCTGGCCGCGTTCTACCTGAAGGGACCCGGCCCGCGCGACCCCGCGGACTTCGCCGGCGACGATCGGGTGGTCACCGACTACCTGGCCGAGGAGGTGTTCGCGAATCAGCCACCCGAGATGCGGCGATTCCTCATGCGTACCTCCGTCGCCGAGCGACTGGACAGCGGGCTGGCCCGGGTGCTCGCCGACGAGCCGCGCGGCCAAAGCTTCCTGGAAACGCTGGAACGGTCCAACGCCTTCGTGGTCGGTCTCGGCCCGGACCGGCGGTGGTACCGCTATCACCCGCTGCTGCGCGAGATGCTGCACCATCAGCTGACGGTCGAAGAGCCCCAGATCGAGCCCGAACTGCACCGCCGGGCCGCGGTCTGGTTCGCCGAGAAGGGGTACCCGGTCGAGGCGCTGAGTCATGCCGCGGAGGCGGCCGACTGGCAGCTGCTGGGTCGCCTGTTCGTCACGCACGCCGTGCCCCGCCTGGTCTCGGCCGAACGTCCGGCGCTCGATGGCGTACTGGCGCGCATCCCGGCCGAGCGACTCGCGGACGGCCCCGAACTGGCGCTGTGCGCGGCCGGGCGGCTCATGTACGCCGGCCGGCTGGAGGAGATGCAGCCGCATCTCGAGCTCGCGGCCGCGCTGCTGGACCGGACCAGTCCGGAGTCGCGGATCGCGACGTCGCTGTCCATCCAGCTGCTCTCGACCGTCGTCGCACGCGCCCGCGGGGACATCCCCGGTCTCATCGCGGCCGCCTCGGAGGCACTCGACGAGCTGCCCGGGCCGGACGTGTCCTTGCCGACGGCCGACCAGTACCGGGCCATCGCGCTGGCGAACCTGGGCAGCGGCCTGCTCTGGTCCGGCGACTTCGGCCGGGCCGAGTCCACCCTGCTGAAAGGCCTCGACGTGGCCACGTCGAGCGGGCTGGACGCTCCCCAGATCATGATGCTGGCGCATCTGGGGCTCAGCGCCGCCGTCCTGGGCCGGCTGCAGGAGGGCTTCGCGTACGCCACCAGGGCCGTCGAGCTCGTCGACGTCCGCGGCTGGGCACCGCTCGCCCAGGCGTCGGCGGCGTACCTGGCGCTGTCGATCGTGCACCTCGCGTGGAACGACCTCGACGAGGCACGCCGGCTACTCGGCCGGGGCAAGGCGGCGATCCACGACCGGGCGTCCGCGTACGCGGTGGACCTCGCGCAGGTTTGGCTGGACGCCTCGGTCGGCAGGGTGGCGGCGGCACTCGGGCAGATCCTGCGGCTCCGCGAGGAGGTTCGGCACTGGCAGCCCCCGGCCCTGCTCGCACGATGGCTGGTGATCACCGAGGCCGAGGTCATGCTCGCCGCCGGAGACTCCGGGGGGGCCGTGAGCAGGATCGGGACGCCGCCCGACCGGCGGCCGCCGTACGCCTTCGAGCGGGTGGGCATCGCGCGAGCCCGGCTGGCGCGCGGCGACCTGCAGCAAGCCGAGGCGATTCTCGCCGAACTTCGCGGCGGCGTGGTCGAACGTGTCGCCGTCGTCGAGGTCTGGCTGCTCAGTGCCCTGGTGGCTGACCGGATGCGCGAGGACAGCCGGGCCATGGACTCGCTGGCTCGCGCGGTGGCGGCCGCCGCCCCGGATGGGATCAGCAGGCCGTTCCTCGTGCTGGGCAATGGGCGGCTGCCGCGGCTGCTGCTACGCCTGCGGCAGCTCGATCCCGGTTCCGCGGCGTTCGCTGACAAGCTGCTCGCGGACCTCGGCGTGGACAGCTCACTGAGCACGGAGACCGGCGAGGTGTCGGAGCCGCTGACGGACCGCGAGCTGAGCGTGCTGCGCTACCTCCCGACGATGATGACCAACGCCGAGATCGCTGCGGAGCTGTCCGTATCGGTGAACACGATCAAGGCGCACCTCAAGCGGATCTACCGCAAGCTCGGTGTGATCAGCCGCCGGGAGGCGGTGCACCGGGCCCGAGAGCTCAGGCTGCTCAGCGGCGATCCGACCTGAGGCGCGCCTTAGGTCAGGTCAGGAGGAGTACAGGATCCGGTTCTTCTGCTCCTGGAACTCGGCTTCGCTCAGTACGCCCTGATCCTTGAGCTGCCCGAGCTGATTCAACATGGCCAGCTTGTTCTCCATGTCGCCGCCCGCGTCCGCCTGCTGCGGGGCCGGCGGCGGCGGGGGCGGCGGGGGCGGCTGCTCGTAGGCCTGCTGCTGCTGCTGGTAGGCCTCGGCCTGCTGTTGCGTGGCCCAGCGTCCCTGCTGCCGCCGCGAGACGCGGCCGGCCACCGCGGTCGCCGTCCCGGCGACGACGGCCGTCCGTGCGACTCCCCGAATAAGACCCGGCATCTGACTACTCCTTTGCTCGTGGTTGTCGGGGCGCTCAGGCCGGAGTCTCCGCGGTCCCGGCGGTCTCGGGCTCTGCCGCCTCAGCGGCCTCGGCGGCCTCGAGCGAGGCCAGCAGCGCCTGAACCGGGATGCGGCCGCTGGCGACCAGCTGGCCGCCGCCGCGCCTGAGGGCGGCGGCGAACGGTCCCGCCCAGGTGTTCTCGTAGACGAGGATGCCCGCCGAGCTGCCCGGTTCGAGCACGCCGCCCGCCTCGGACACGTCGTCGTCGTCGATCAGGCCGGACGACACGCCGTGGAAGACGGCGAGGTCGAGCGTGCCGTCCCCGTCGAAATCGGCGATTTCCAGCCTGGTGATCGTTCCGTCCAGTTCCTTCTTGACCAGAACGAGATCCAAGAGCCGGATGATGCCCCTGTCGACGAGGTCGACAAGGAGCGGCAGGCCCTCGCCGGTCATCTTGCTTCCGGGGAACTCGACGATCACGTAGTCGATCGGGCCCATCTCTTCAAGGTCGTCAAAGTCATCGGTCATGAGCTAGCCTCCTGGCGCGCCTCTACGCGGACCCGACGCTATGCGGGCCCACCGGCAGCGGCATCGTCCAAAGTGGGTGAGGTGCACGTGGTGGTGTGACGCTGACCGTTCGTGCAAGCGGTGTCACGCTGCCGGACAGCCCCGCGCGCGCCGGCCTCACCCTGCCCGCTGTGGGGGTACCCGCAGCGGGTGATGCGGTCGTGCGTCAAATGGCTACAGAGTTGAAAGCCGGAGGAGGGAAGGGGCTACCGGGGAAGGGGTCTGCCGATGGGGGACGAAGGCTTTGACGATCCGCTGCTGGCGATCCGGTTCGCCGTCCCGGATCCGCCACGGGTGTACGTTCAACGTCCCCGGTTGATGGAGTTGCTGGACCGGGGCGCCGACCTGCCACTGACGCTGGTCAGTGCCCCGGCAGGCAGTGGGAAGACCGCAATGGTGGCTGCCTGGGCAGCCAAGCGCGAGGCGGAAGGGACCAGCATCGCCTGGGTGACCTTCGAGGAGCGCGAGGCGCCGGCGGGCGCGTTCTGGTCGTATGTCCAGGAGGCGCTGCACCGTCAGGGAGTCGCCGTACCCGGCGTACGGTTCGACCGGTTCGAGGTGGCCGGTGAGTATTCCCGGCTGCTCACCGAGATCGCCGGGGCGCTGGCCGCGCGGACACAGCCGGTGACACTCGTGCTGGACAGCTACGAGCTGGCGACGTCGGAGGAGTCGAGGGACCTCGACTTCCTGTTGCGGCACAGCGGTCAGAAGCTGCACGTCGTGATGATGACCCGCGCCGATCCCGTGCTGCCTCTGCACCGCTATCGCCTGGCCGACATGATGGCCGAGGTGCGGATGGCGGATCTCGCCTTTACCGGGGACGAGACGGCGCAGCTGGTCCGGCTGTCCGGGATCGACCTGAGCGACGATTCGGTCGAAGCTCTCACCCGGCGTACGCGGGGCTGGGCGGCCGGCCTGCGCTTTGCGAGCATGTACCTGCAGCGAAGCGAGGATCCGGACGCGGCCGTGGCTCAGCTGGCCGGTGACACGGGCAACATCGCGGAGTACCTGATGGCAGAGGTGCTGCAGACACAGTCGCCCGAGGTGCGGTCGTTGCTGCTGCGCACCAGCGTCGTCGACGTGCTGCAGCCCGGTCTGGTCGAGGAGCTCGCCGGGCGCTCGGCCAGCCGGCTGCTGGCATCGCTTGCCGGTGGCAACGTACTGGTCGAGCCGGTGGCGAACCACCCCGGCTGGTACCGCTATCACCCGTTCCTGCGGGACCTCCTGCGCGCCGAGCTCGAACATCAGTCACCCGCGCGCCGGGTACGTCAGCACCTGAAGGCGGCCAACTGGTTCGCACGCAACGGACTGCTCGGATCGGCGGTCGGGCTGGCCGCCGCCGTGGACGCATGGAGCGACGCCTCGGCGTACATCGTCGACGATCTCGCCATCGGTGAGGTACTGCTGGGCAAGGACCCGAACGGACTCGACCACGAGCTCAGCAAGATGCCGCCCGATGTGGCCGACCCCGCGGCCTCGGTCGTCCGGGCCGCGCTGGCCCTGGTGGACCAGGACACGGACCGCTGCGCCGCGGAGCTGAGTCGTGCCGCCGACATGATCACTCCGGAGTCCGCACATGATCGCGCGGTCGGACTGGCGGCAGACGTCGTCCAGACGGTCAGGCTGTCCCTCCTCGACGACCCGGGGACCGCCGCTCACGCCGATGTGGTGCAACAACAACTCGGTATGCAGGATCGCGAGAAGGTGGTGGCACATCCCGAGCTCACCGCGCTGGTCCAGGCCAGCAAGGGCAAGGCGCTGTTGCGCGATGGCGACCTGATCGGGGCTCGGGAGGCCTTCGCGGCGGCCGCCGATACGCAGGCACCCGGCTGCGAGACGCTGCTCGTACCGTGCCTGGGCTACCTCGCCCTGATCGATTCGCACCACGGCCTGCTCAACCAGGCCCAGGACCGCGCCTTGCTGGCCGGCATCCTGTCGGAGGGGTCCGGCCTGCCGTGCGGGAGTTCCCCGGCGGAGGCCGAGATCGCGCTCGCCCGGGTGAGCTCGGAGCGCTTCGACCTGCGTGCCAGCCGCAAGCATCTGCGGGCGGCGATGCAGTCGTACGCCGTGCCCAGTGATCCGGTCGCGCAGGCGTTCTCGGCGGTCGTACAGGCCCGGCTGCTACGCATCCACGGTGAACTGGACGTGGCGATCGAATTGGTCGACAGCGTCGCGGCGCAACCCGAGGTCTCCGAAAGCTGGCTGGTCGAGACGCTCCGGACCGAGGCGGCGATGCTGATGGTGGCGCGGGGTGAGCCGGATGCCGCGGTGCGGGCGATCGAGGAGCTCGGCGACCCCGACGAGGCCAACAGGGCCCTGGTGCTCGGGCACGCGTACCTGGCGATGGAGGACTGGGACAACGTCGAGGGGGCCGTTGCGGCCATCCTTGCCCAAGGCAACGAGAGTCCGCTCCAGGTGACCGTGGGTGCGCGGGTGCTCGAGGTCGCCTGCGAGTTGCACCGCGGGCAGCCCGGACGTGCGCGGATCGCGCTGGGCCGCGCACTGCGGCTGGCTGCTCCGGAAGGGCTGCGCGCGCCGTTCCGGCAGGCGCCCGCGGTCGTCCGGAGTCTCCTCGAGACCGACACCGAGCTGGCCGATCGCAATGCCTGGCTCGGACCCGTGGTCGGAGCACGCCGGAAGGTCCTGACCCGGCCGCTCACCCGGCCGAGTGGTGGGACGCATGATGCCGGTCTGACGCACGAGGACGGCGAGACGCAGGACGCACGGTTCGACACGTACATCGAGCCGCTCACGGCGAAGGAGACCGAGGTGCTCGGTCTGCTGGCCGAACTGCTGAGCACCGAGGAGATCGCCGCGGTGATGTTCGTCTCGGTGAACACGGTCCGCACCCATATCCGCAACATCCTGCGCAAGCTGGCGGTCTCGCGGCGCAATGAGGCCGTCCGGCGTGCCCGGGCCCTAAGCCTGATCCCAGCCTGATGGCGGCCTGATCGCGGCCTGAGACCGCATTCTCACCCTTGCAGGGTGATCCGTGTCGCTGCGTGGCAGCGTCACGATCCACCTGCGGGCAGCGCCGCGCCCGGACGCCGCCCACGCACCGAGAAGGGATGCCACAGATGGCAAGAGGAAGCTGGGTATGGAGCGGCGCGGCCGTTTTCGCCGGAACCATGCTCCTGATCGTCGGCATGATCAACGTGTTCGAAGGATTCATCGCGCTGCTCGACGACGAGCGCGTGGCTATGGTGCGGGGAAACCTCGTCGTCGTCGACCTGACCGGGTGGGGATGGGTCCTCCTGATCTCCGGCCTGCTGATGGTCGGGGCCGGCGCGGGGCTTTTCGCGCGGCAGACGTGGGCCCGGATCACCGCGATCGTCATCGCGTCGCTGCACGCCATCGCGCAAGTCGGGTGGATCAGCGCGTACCCGGTCTGGTCCTTGCTGATGATCGCGCTCGACGTGATCATCATCTTCGCCCTCACCGCGCGGTGGTCAGGCGTACGAGACAACTTCGGTGGAATGGAACCGGGGTCGTGGGAGGACGCCAGAGAGGCGTCCGAGGAGGCCGACCGTGCCTACCGCACCGGCCGTCCGACACCGACCGCCTGACCTGGAACGCGCCCGATGCAGGCCTACACCTCCGGCGGCGTCGCGCGCCGGCCGACCGTCGACGCACGCACCTTGTGGGCCGGCGGTCTGGCCACGGCGGTGGTGGCGGCCCTGGTCGCAGCGGTCGGCGTCGTCATCGTGCGCGGCGTGCTGGACATCCCGGTGCTGGCGCCGAAGGACTCCGGGACCTTCGGTGACGCCAGCACCGGGGGACTGGCGCTGGCCGCGGCCGCCGGCGCGCTCGTTGCCACAGCCCTGATCCATCTCCTGCTGATCTCGACGCCGCGCCCGTTCGCCTTCTTCGGCTGGATCGTCGCGCTCGTCACCGTGCTGGCCGCGATCCTGCCGTTCACCACCGACGCGAGCACGGAGTCGAAGATCGCCACCGCCGTGATCGTCGCGGTGATCGGGATCGCGATCGGCACCCTCGTCAGCGGAGTCGCACGGCGGGCGCTGCGGGGGTCCGTCGCATGACCGGGAACATCCGTCGAATTCATCCACACCGGGTGGCGTGGTGTGGTGCACCGCTGGAGGACTGTGAGACCCATGGCCGAGACCGAAACGCCAGCGCCCGACGCCGGAGCAGACCGTGTCGAGGGGCTGGGAGACGCTGCGCGCTACTGCACGACGGTCACGGTCGGCATCGTGGCCCTCACCTTTGACAACACGGCTGGCCGCTATGTCGCGCCGTCGAACCCGGCCAGGCAGGTGCCGACCATCGCCGTCGGCGCTCTGTTCGACGCCGAGGATGCCGCTCTCGCCGCCGCCTCGACCGTCGGCCGGTTCACCGGGCGGCGCCCGCGGCTGACGCGCTGGCGACCCGGGTCGGGGGTCTCCGCGTTGATCACCCACCTGGCCGAGCGGGGCGCGGCCGAGACCGATCGCGGCCGGCAGGCCGCGGCGACCGCGGCGAACGATCTGGCCCAGCGGGTCGCCACCAGTCCCGTCGTCAACGGCGCCGTGGACGCGCAGCTCGACCGGCTGATTCGGCCACTCGTGGCCGTCGTGCTCGACGACGTCATGGCGGTCCTGGCCGCCGAGCCGGAGCGGGTGCGAGCGATGATCCGCGACCAGAGCGAATCCATCACCGATGAGGTGGTCAACCGGATCCGCGGCGGCGCGGTGTCCGGCGACGCGGCGGTCCAGGGCCTGGTCTCACGCCTGCTGTCACGACCCCGGCAGACGTCGAAGAAGGCCGCCAAGGAACCGCAGGCCGCCGCCACAGAGCCGACCGCGCCGGCTGCCGAGCCTGCGACACCGCCGACCACGCCGCCGACCACGCCGCCGACCACATCGCCGGCGACACCGCCGAGCACGCCGCAGACCACACCACCGGCCACCCCGCCGGAGGCAGGACCGAACGGCGCCGCAGCCCCGGCATGAGATTGTGCTGAAGCCGCCGTGGGCGGCCGGCTCAAGGCCGGCCGCCCGTGTGCTGCGGTGGTGTGACGGCTGTCAGGTACGGATCGCGCCGGGGCGGGTCAGCGCCCAGATGACCCAGAAGTTCAGTCCGACCAGGAGGATCGACCAGAACGGGTAGTACGGAATGAAGAAGAAGTTGTCGATCGCGCTCAGTACGCACAGGAACAGTGCCGCGATGCCTGCCCAGGTCGCCCGCGAGAACAGTCCGATGCCGGTGACGATGAGCAGCGCTCCGAGGATCAGGTGGATCCAGCCCCAGGCGGTGATGTCGAGGTCGAACGAATAACCCCGCACGTTCACGAAGATCTCGTCGTTGAGGATCGCCGCGAGACCGTCGATCACCTGGAACGCACCGATGGTCACGAGCATGATCGCGGCGAACGTGATGCCGCTGAGCGCCCAGCTCGAGACGTTCTGCGGCTGCGTGGGATCGTTGTAGGCCATCACCTGTCTCCGATTCACTCGGTCTTCATTTGTTGTCACGCTCTAGTGCGAGACCACTACCTTCAGTACGACGAGCAGCAGGCCCAGTACGAGGTTGGCCAGACCCGAAATGGCGATCACCCACCGGCTGGCGCCGGCCCTGGCCGCCGCGTAGATCGCCCACCCGAGTTGACCGGCGATCGCGGTGATCAACGCGATCCAGGCGACGGTCGAATCGGGCAGCCCCGCGATCGCTGCGATGGCAGCCGCCGCGGCGGGCGGTCCGGCGGCTTCGACGATGGGCCACTCCCGCGCGGCGACAGCGCGGACCTCGCCGAACGTGAGAGCGGCCCCGTGCATGCGATCGCCGAACAGTTGCGCGTAGGCGTGGGCGAGCCAGAACACGATGCCCGTGGCAAGCAACAGCACGATCAGTGCGAGGGGCTGCGGCGCCACCTGGTGCGGACTCGCGCCGACGATCACCGAAGCCGCCAGCAGCGATCCGTAGACCGCGCCGGCGTAGTCGGCGGAGACGTGGGCGCCGGTCGTCCCGGCGGTCCGCGCCGGGTCCGCCGCGGCCTCGCCAGTCATGTGGTCACGCTCGCAGGCTCGGGCCGTCAGATGCGGCGATAGGCGATGTGACTAGCCGATCATCTCCCGCAGCGCGACCTCCTGCTCCTCGGTCAGGTTGGACTGAATCAGGTGGGGGTTGAGCCCGCTGTCGGCGAACGCGGCCTTCACCTTGTCCTGCACCGCTTCGCTCGACATCAGGAACAGCGCCGAGGTGCCCGGCGTGATCTGATCGCGAGCGGACTTGATGAAGTCGTCGTCGATCCCGACATCGCTCAGCGACCCCGCCAGAGCACCGGTCGCCGCACCGATCGCGGCGCCGAGGAACGGCACCAGGAAGATCAGGCCGAAGAGCATGCCCCAGAACATGCCGCCCAGCGCGCCGGCGCCGGCAAGGCTGTGCAGCTGCCGGGTTTTGGGCTTCTTCGCCGCCGGAGGCCAGGACACCGTCGCGGCGTCGTGCACCCTGATGAGCTCCTGCTTGGCAAGCGACTCCAGGGTGGCGACTGCTTGGTCGGCACCCGTCGGGTTGTCGAACTTCCAGACGGTCAATGTCGCCATTGCTGTACTCCCATCGACTACGCGGTTGGTCGGTTGCAGCCTCCCTCCCGGGGAGGGCGATCGCCTCACCCCACTTGGGTGATGGCTTGGGTGATGGCTTGGGTGATGGCTTGGGTGATGGCTTGGGTGATGGCTTGGGTGATGGCCGCCCCGGTACGTGCAAAACCACGCGCCGGCGGCGCGGGCGGTCATCCGAGGTGGGTGATGCCCTCCGGAGCGATGTTGGCGATGTTCGATACTGGAGACGGACGCCAGGAAGGAGCCCGGGACGGTGTCCACAGGGTCCGCAGAGTCCACAGGGCCGGCACAGCCGGCCACACCGCAGGACGGCTCGTCGGCACGCTCCGGTAGCGACCAGGCCGGATCCGGGTCGTGGGCGCTCCCGCGGGGAATCATCGTCCTGCTCGGCCTCGGCGGGGCTGTGCTCGCGGGCGCCGGGCTGCGCGCCGTCCAGGGCCTGGCCGCGCCGCTCTTCCTCGCGCTGACCCTGACGATCGCCGTGAGTCCGCTGCGGAGGCGGCTGGTCAGGCGGGGTGCACCGCGGTGGGTGGCGACCATCGCCGCACTCGCCGTCGTGTACCTCATCGTTTTCGGCCTGGCGGCGTCGATTGCGTTCTCGCTCGCCAGGCTGGCGACGCTGCTGCCGACCTATCAGGACGACTTCCAGAATCTGGTCGACAACCTACGCAACTGGCTGGCCGATCGCGGCATCGGTCCCGACGAGATCCAATCGGCCCTGGGTGCACTCAATATGGGCGACCTGGTCAACGTGCTCCGTGACTGGCTGCACGGGCTGCTCGGCGCCTTCTCGGACCTCGCGTTCATCGTGATCGCCCTCTTCTTCATGGGCATCGACGGAGCGCAGTTCCCGCAGCGCATTCGAATCATGTCGCGCGCAAGGCCCGAGATCGCGGAAGGGCTGACCGGCTTCGCGCGCGGCACTGTCCGGTACCTCATCGTCTCGACCATCTTCGGCCTCATCGTCGCAGCATTCGACGTGGCCGTGCTCTATATTCTCGGGATCCCGCTGCCGCTGCTGTGGGGGCTGCTGGCGTTCATCACCAACTACATCCCGAACATCGGCTTCGTCATCGGCGTCATCCCGCCGGCCATACTGGCGCTGCTGGACGGCGGCGTGGACAAGATGCTGTGGGTCATCGTCGCCTACTGCGTCATCAACTTCATCCTCCAGTCGATCATCCAGCCGAAGGTCGTCGGTGATGTGGTGGGCCTGTCGACGACCCTCACGTTCGTGTCGCTGGTGTTCTGGGCCTGGGTGCTGGGTCCGCTGGGCGCCGTGCTGGCGATCCCGATGTCGTTGCTGGTCAAGGGGCTGCTGGTGGATGTCGATCCCTCGACCCGCTGGCTCAACGCGCTCCTCGCCGGCGGCGACATGAGCGACGAGCGGGAGTCAGGTCCACCGGTGCCGACGGAGTCAATCCCCGCCGCCGACCTATCGAAACAGGCAGCAACGGAGGCCGCGACTGAGGTCGGTTCGGGCCAGTCGTGACGCCCGAGGCGCGTGAGCGGCCGGATCATCCTCCTCGGGTGAGGATTCCGGCCGACCTGCACAGAGACGATCTTCGGGGTACGCCAGCCGCGGCGTGATGCCATGGGGTGGCGGCCGGTTGAGGAGGCACAGCATGTCTGACCCAGTACCCGTGGCGGCCGGTGCCGCAGAGCCGGCGCAGGCGCAGGTGTCCCAGCAGCCATCCAGGGGGCGTTCGGTCGCTGTGGTGATCTGTGTCGTGCTCGCGGCACTGCTGACCACACCGGCGGCGGTCGCGTACTGGGGACAGCGCACGCTGAACGACGGCCAGCGCTACGTGGAGACCGTGGGCCCGCTGGTGAACTCGCCCGAGGTGCAGGACGTCATCGCGACCAAGGTCACCGATGCGATCCAGCAACAGGTCGATATCGAGGGTTTGCTGAATCAGGTGTTCGCCGGTGTTATCGACGACCGGCCGCGGCTGCAGCGTCTGGTCGGGCCTCTGTCGGCCGCGATCAACAGCTTTATCGACCGCCAGGTACGCGAGTTCCTCGCCTCTGACGCCTTCGCCGATCTGTGGACCCAAATCAACACAAGGGCGCAAGCGGCATTCATGCGCCTGCTTCAGGGCGACCAGTCCGGCGCGATCCAGCTAGAGGGTGATCAGGTCGTGCTCGACCTCTCCGATGTGATCACGCAGGTCAAGCAGCGCCTGGTCGACCGCGGACTCACGATCGTGCAGAACGTGCCGATCCCCGACGTCGACAAACAGATCGTGCTGATGGATGCGCCTCAGCTGAAGCAGGCCCGCACGATCTACGCGTTCGCCAACCCGGTGGCACAGTGGCTGATCATCCTCGTCGGGTTGCTCTACCTGGTGGCTCTCCTGTTCGCACGCAACCGGGCGCGAATGACGGTCGTCATCGGTGCGGCGATCGCGGCCAACGCCCTGCTGATGCTGCTGATTCTGAAAACTGGGCGACAACTGTTCGTCAACCATCTCTCGGATTCGTCATTCGGCCCGGCCAGCCGCGTCTTCTACGACACGCTGCTGGCGTACCTCGAGCGCGGTCAGAAGGTCATCTTCTGGCTGGGGCTGATCCTGATCGTCACCGGCTGGTTCATCGGCGCCAACCGATCCGGTACGGCCGTGCGCACGACTGTCAACGGCGGCCTGGAGAGCATAGGCGGCGCCATGGCGGACGGCCCGGTCGGCAGCGCCGGTCGCTGGGTCACCACCAACGCCCTGTGGTTGCGCCTGGTCGCGCTCGTGCTCGGTGCCATTGTTCTGTTCTGGGGCAACGACATCTCACCGTCACGACTCGGCTGGTCACTCCTGCTCGTCCTCGTACTGCTGGTCGTCATACAGATCCTGGTCGGAGCCGGTCGGCGAAGTACGTCGACCCCGGTGGTGCCACCGACCCAGGCCGTCCCGGGCGCCGCGTAGCAGCCTCGTCAGGCCGGCGTCCCGGACTGCCGCTGTTCTGTAC
>JBKPSJ010000110.1:0-14388 GCA_046765875.1 Actinomycetota bacterium | reverse complement strand
GGGTTCCACCGAGACCGGCGGGTGAACGATCCAGTCCGGCAACGCGTTCTGGATGCGGCCGCGGTGGTGCCGTCGGGCTCTGTCGTCGGCGGTTGGGCAGCGGCATACCTGCAGGGCGTCGCGTATCTCGACGGTCGTGACGAGCCGGTCATGGTGTTCGTCGGTCCGGGCCACCA
This sequence comes from Actinomycetota bacterium, assembly GCA_046765875.1. GTDB lineage: Bacteria > Actinomycetota > Actinomycetes > Propionibacteriales > Kribbellaceae > DASRHY01. The sequence goes on along the minus strand of JBKPSJ010000110.1, from coordinate 14,212 downwards.
AGTGAATCGCCCGGGCATCGTGTCGGTGCGATCGACGGTGGATCCGGCCGATGTCGTCGTCGCGCACGGCCTGGCCTGCACCGCCGGAACCAGGACGGCTTTCGACGTCCTCCGACTAACGCGCGATCTGACTACCGCCGTCATCGCTGGTGACTGCTTGCTGCACGCCGGGCAGACCAGATCTGTGGACGTGCTAACTTTCGCCGCCAGCCATCCGCGGCGCCGCGGTTTGCGGCAACTGCGCATCGCGGTGCCGTTGTTGGACGCCGCCGCGGCATCACCTCCGGAGTCACGCTTGCGGATGCTGTGCCGACTACGAACCGAACTGCCTCCCTTGCTGGTCAACACTCCAGTGCATGACCGGTACGGGCAGTTCCTCGGCATCCCTGACCTACTCGAACCGCGGACGGGTATCGCGATCGAGTACGACGGTGAGTACCACCGGGAGTTGGCACAGCACACCGCGGACAACCTGCGTGAGGTGGCGCTCGAATCGGCCGGGCTCACCGTCATCCGAGTGACCTCGATCGACCTTCCGGATGAATCAGTGACAGCGCGCCGCATCTCCGCCACACACCGACGCCTCCTCCGCTCACCGGTTGCCTGCCCCACCTGGCAGATCAGTCGTCGAGTGTGAGCTGGGGGCACACTTATCGGCACCGAGGCGTGTCCGCAGTTCACGGTCGAAGCGGGTAGCCGGGCCGCGGGGGCGGTGGGAGCTCAGCGCGGTAGGGTCGGGCGCGGGTGGGTAGACCGACACGGGAAGGTGGAGTTCATGAGCGTCGGGGAAGTCGCCGGGCTGATCGCTGCCTGCGCGTTGCTCATCCTGGTCGGCCTGCTGGCGTACCCGATCCTGAAGCTCGGCAAAGTCTTCGACGAGACCCGGATCCTGGTGAAGGGGATGTCGGACCAGGGCGTGCCCCTGCTGGGCGAGGTCACCACCACGGTCACGACCACGAACGCCCAGTTGGCGAAGGTCGACACGATCACGGACAACGCCAGCACCGTCACCACCAACGCGGCTGCGCTGATGTCGCTGTTCTCGGCGACCGCGGGCGGCCCGCTGGTCAAGGCGGCAGCGTTCTCGTACGGCGTCCGCCGGGCGATCTCCGACCGCAACCGCAGGGACGTGGAGAAGCGGGTCAAGCAGGAGATGCGGGCCGAACGGAGGGCGCAGCGATGACCAAGCGGATCCTCTGGCTGCTGCTGGGCATCGTGCTTGGCGTGTACGCCGTCACCCGGCTGCGGAGCAGGGCCCGCCAGCTCAGCCCGGCCGGCGTGAGCAACGCTGTCGACAAGCTGGCCGACGCGGTCCGCGACTTCGGCGACGAGGTCCGGGCCGGTATGGACCAGCGCGAGGCAGAGCTACGCGACGCTCTGGGACTCGACACCCAGGGAAACGCCCAGAAAGTTGAGTATGGAGACCGCTGAGATCCGCCGCAGGTTCCTCAGGTTCTTCGAGAACCGCGGCCACACCGTCGTACCCAGCGCGCCGCTGCTGTTCGACGACCCCAACCTGCTGTTCGTCAACGCCGGCATGGTCCAGTTCGTGCCGTACTTCATCGGCCAGCAGACCGCGCCGTACCCCCGCGCGACCAGCGTGCAGAAGTGCGTGCGCACCCTCGACATCGAGGAGGTCGGCAAGACCACCCGGCACGGCACGTTCTTCCAGATGAACGGCAACTTCTCGTTCGGCGACTACTTCAAGGCCGGCGCGATCGAGCACGCCTGGGAGCTGGTGACCTCGTCCCAGGACGCGGGCGGGTACGGCTTCGACCCGGACAAGGTCTGGGTCACGGTGCTGCACTCCGACGACGAGGCCGCGAAACTGTGGCGCGACATCGCCGGGCTGCCCGAGGAGCGGATCCAGCGGCGCGGGCTCAAGGACAACTACTGGCACATGGGCATCCCGGGCCCTGGTGGCCCGTGCAGTGAGATCTACATCGACCGCGGCCCGGAGTACGGCCCGGACGGCGGCCCGATCATGGACGAGGACAGGTTCCTGGAGATCTGGAACCTGGTGTTCATGCAGGAGCAGTTGTCCGCGGTACGGGCCAAGGACGATTTCGACGTCGTCGGCGAACTGCCGAAGAAGAACATCGACACCGGCATGGGCCTGGAGCGGGTCGCGTACCTGCTGCAGGGCGTGGACAACCTGTACGAGATCGACGAGGTGTTCCCGGTCATCGAGAGGGCCTCGGGCCTGGCCGGGAAGCGGTACGGCGCCGACCCGCGCGACGACGTCCGGTTCCGGGTCGTGGCCGACCACGTCCGCAGCGCGCTGATGCTGATCGGCGACGGCGTCAAGCCCGGCAACGAGGCCCGCGGGTACGTGCTGCGCCGGCTGATCCGCCGGGTGGTCCGGTCGATGCGCCTGCTCGGCGTCGAGGACCACGTGCTGCCGGTACTGCTGCCGGTCAGCCTGGAGCGGATGCGTACGTCGTACCCGGAGCTGCAGCAGGACTGGAACCGGATCAGCCAGATCGCTTACGCCGAGGAGGACGCGTTCCGCGACACCCTCAAGGCCGGCACCGCGATCTTCGAGAACGCCGCACTGCGGACCAAGGAGTCGGGCAGCACCACACTGGCCGGTGACAAGGCGTTCCAGTTGCACGACACGTACGGCTTCCCGATCGACCTGACGCTGGAGATGGCCGCCGAGCAGGGCCTGTCGGTCGACGAGCGGGAGTTCCGCCGGCTGATGACCCAGCAGCGCGACCGGGCCAAGGCCGACGCGCGGGCGAAGAAGGCCAAGCACGCCGACCTCAGCGCGTACCGGTCGCTGGCCGACCAGCTCGGCCGGCCGGTCGAGTTCACCGGCTACGACGAGGTGGTCAGCGACGGTACCGTGCGCGGCATCATCGGCGCGAACGGCTCCACGGCCGACGCGACCGCCGGCGACGAGATCGAACTGGTGCTGGACCGGACGCCGTTCTACGCCGAGGGTGGCGGCCAGCTCGCGGATGCGGGTGTGATCGAGCTCGGCAACGGCGCCCGGATCGAGGTGCTCGACGTCCAGTCGCCGATCACCGGGCTGATCGTGCACACCGCCCGGGTGCTGGACGGCGACGTCGTGGTCGGCACGCCCGCGCACTCGCGGGTCGACGTCGACCGGCGCCGATCGATCTCGCGTTCGCACACCGCGACGCACATGGTGCACAAGGCGATCCGTGAGGCGCTCGGCGACACCGCGACCCAGGCCGGCAGCGAGAACTCGCCGGGCAGGTTCCGGTTCGACTTCTCCGCCACCGGCGCGGTCCCGCAGAGCGTCCTGCAGGACGTCGAGGCGCAGGTCAACGACCTGGTGCTGGCCGACCTGGCCGTCGAGGCCGAGGTGATGAGCCAGCGCGAGGCCATGCAGATCGGCGCGATGGCGCTGTTCGGCGAGAAGTACGGCGACGAGGTCCGCGTCGTCTCCGTCGGCGACTGGGCCCGCGAGCTGTGCGGTGGTACGCACGCGCACCGGTCCGGCCAGCTCGGCGTGGTCAAGCTGCTCGGCGAGTCCTCGATCGGGTCCGGCGTACGCCGGGTCGAGGCACTGGTCGGCGCGGACGCATACAAGTACCTGGCCCGCGAGCATGTGCTGGTCAACCAGCTCTCGCAGGCGCTCAAGGTGCAGCCCGACCAGCTCCCGGACCGGGTCGCGCATCTGGTTGAGCAGTTGCGTACGGCCGAGAAGGAGATCGAGAAGGTCAAGGCGGATCAGGTGCTGCGGGTGGCCGGCGAGCTGGCCGCCAACCCCAAGGACGTGTTCGGCGTAGCGTACGTGGGCTACCTGGCGCCGGACGAGGTCGCCGGCGGCGACCTGCGCAAGCTGGCGCTGGACGTGCGCGGAAGGATGCCGAAGGAGCGGCCGTCGGTGGTCACGGTGCTCTCGGTGACCGACGGCAAGCCCGGTGTCGTGGTGGCACTGAACGACGCGGCCCGCGATTGGGGACTCAAGGCGGGCGACCTTGTCCGGCTGGCCGCGGAGGCGCTCGGCGGCCGCGGCGGGGGCAAGGACGACGTCGCGCAGGGTGGCGGCACCAACCCCGGCGGTGTGAGCAGCGCGCTCACCGCTGTGGAGCACGCCATCGCGTCCCGAGTCACCGGAGCCTGATGCCTCGACGACACGGCGTCCGGGTCGGGTTGGACATCGGGGAGGCGCGGATCGGCGTGGCGGCAAGCGATCCGGCCGGGATCCTGGCCACCCCCGTGGAGACCGTACGCCGGGGGCCGGGCGACCTCGACCACATCGCCGGTCTCGTGGCGAGGCTCGAGGCGATCGAGATCGTCGTCGGCCTGCCGCGCTCGCTGTCGGGTGCGGAGGGGCCGGCGGCGGGCCGCATCCGGGAGGTGGCGGCCGACCTGGCCCGGCGGGTATCGAACATCCCGCTACGGTTCGTGGACGAACGATTCACGACGGTGACCGCGGAGCGGGTGCTCCGCGAGCAGGGGAGGAGAGGCTCGAAGCGACGTGCGGTCGTCGATCAGGCGGCAGCAGTCGTTATCCTGCAGCACGCGCTCGATAGTGATCTCGAGACCGAAGGCAAGACCGAACGCGAGCGCGAGACCGACCCCCCAACCGGGAGTCCTCAGTGACCTCTCTACACAACGACGATGATCGACTCCATGACGACCTCGGGTTCCGTACCCCGACCCGCGCCGAGCGACGCCGCGAACACCGCCGCCAGCAGGGCCGGCGGGCCCGCGGCTGTTTCGCGCTGGTGATCTCACTGGTCGTGATCGGTGGCATCATCGCCGCACTGGCGGTCGGCCTGGGCAAGGGGCGCGACTACCTCAACGACCTGTTCGCCGCGCCGGACTACACCGGCAACGGCAGCGGCAGCGTGGTGGTCGAGATCAGCAAGGGCCAGACCGCCGCCTCGATCGGCAAGACGCTCGAGGACAAGGGCGTGGTCAAGAGCGCGAAGGCGTTCGAACGCGCCGCCCGCGACGACAGCCGGTACCGCTCGATCCAGGCCGGCACCTACAAGCTGCGGCAGCAGATGTCGGCCAAGGCCGCGCTGGCGATGCTGCTCGACCCGCAGTCGTCGATCCTCGTACGCCGGGTCAGCATCCCGCCCGGCAAGACCGTCAGGGAGGCCGCGGCCCTCCTGCAGGGTTCCAAGGCCGCGAACCTGCCGAAGGGCTCGGTCGCCGCGGCGCTCGCGCAGCCGTCCAAGCTCGGCCTGCCGTCGTACGCCCACAACAGGCTCGAGGGCTTCCTCTACCCGGCTACGTACGACCTGCCGACGAGCGCGAACGCGACGTCGATCCTGAAACAGATGACGGCCCGCTACAACCAGGTCGCGACCCAGCTGAAGCTGAGCCAGACCGCGCTGCAGAAGAACATGGACCCGTACGAGGTCGTGATCGTGGCGAGCCTGATCCAGGCCGAGACGAACCGCAAGCAGGACTATGCCAAGGTCGCCCGGGTCATCTACAACCGGCTCAACGACGGCATGCGGCTGCAGTTCGACTCGACGCTGAAGTACGCACTCGGCCGCGATGGCAGCGTGTTCACCAGTGCGGCGGAGCGCAACACGCCGAACCCGTACAACACGTACCTCAACAAGGGCCTGCCGCCGACGCCGATCAACTCGCCGACCGAGGACCAGTTGCGCGCGGCGCTCAATCCGGCGCAGGGCTCGTGGCTCTACTTCGTCACCGTCAACCTCGACACCGGTGAGACCGCGTTCGCCTCGACGCTGGCCGAGCACAACGCGAACCGGGGCAGGCTGACCGCGTGGTGCAGCCAGCACAAGGACCACGTGGGCTGCTCGTGACGAACGGCGACACCTGGTGCGCGGTGCTCGGGAGCCCGATCGCGCACTCGCTGTCGCCCGCGATGCACCGGGCCGCGTACGCCGAACTCGGGCTGGACTGGCGCTATGAGGCGTACGAGGTCGACGAGTCACAGCTGGAGTCGTTCATCGCTACTGCCGCACCCGGGCTGCGCGGGTTGTCGCTGACGATGCCGCTCAAGCGGGTGGCGCTCGACCTTGCCGACGCGGCCGACGACACGTCCCGGCTGGTCGGTGCGGCGAACACGCTGCTGATCGAGCCGGACGGATCCCGGATCGCGGCCAACACCGACGTACCGGGGCTGGTCCGGGCGTTCGCCGAGCACGGCATCACCACCGCAGAGTCGGCGATCGTGCTCGGTGCCGGCGCAACCGCTGCGTCGGCGCTGGCGGCGGTGTCCCGGCTCGGCGTCCGGGCCGTGACCGTCGTGGTGCGGTCGGCGGCCCGTGTCGAGCAGGTACGCGATCTCGCGGCGGACCTGGGTATCGGCCTGGGCGTCGCGACCTTCGCGCAGGCCGAGCAGGTGGGCGGTCACGACCTGGTCGTGTCCACGGTGCCGGGCGGCGCGGCGGACGCCTGGGCCGAGCACTTCGCCGCGGTGGCACCGGTCGTCTTCGACGTCGCGTACCACCCGTGGCCAACTTTGTTGGCCGTTGCGGCATCAAACAGTGGGGCGGAAGTGTTGAGCGGTCTTGATCTCCTCGTGCACCAGGCGAGTCTGCAGGTGGAGATGATGACCGGTAGGTCGCCTGCTCCGCTGGCGGCCATGCGAGCGGCCGCCCGGGAGGAGCTGATCGAGCGTGACCGGGGAGTTGTTTGACCGCAGGACCATCCTCGGGGCTGGCCTGGCCCTCGCCGCCGTGGGCTGCACGGGCTCGAAAGCACTGACGGCCGCCGCGGCAACGCCCGACTGGTCGGAACTGGACCGGCTGGTCCTGGGCGGGATCTACCGGCCGGGGACGACCGGCTACACGGCGATGTACGAGCTGTTCGACCCGCTGTACGACTCGGTCCACCCCGCCGCTGTCATCCGAGCCGCGACGGTGAACGACGTACGCCAGTCGGTGTTGTTTGCCGGGCGCAACAACCTCGTCTGCGTACCAAAGTCCGGCGGGCACTCGTACGTCGGGGCGTCCTCGGTGCAGGACGGCATGGTCATCGACGTACGGGCGCTCAACGGCATCAGCTACAGGAGCGGGATCGTTGCCGTCGGCGCCGGGGCCAAGCTGTACGACGTCCACGCCGCCCTCGACCGGTACGGGCAGTCGCTGCCGACCGGGACGTGCCCGACCGTCGGCGTCGCCGGGCTCGCCCTCGGCGGCGGGATGGGGGCGGACACCCGCGCTTACGGGCTGACCAGCGACCGGATCGCCTCGGTGGACGTGGTGCTGCCCGACGGCCGGCTGGTGACGGCGAGCGCGACGCAGAACCCGGACCTGTTCTGGGCGCTGCGCGGCGGTGGCGGCGGCAACTTCGGCATCGTCACCCAGATCCGGTTCCGGACCATCCCGGCCCGCACGGTCGGGACGTTCTCGCTGCAGTGGCCGCAGTCGCGCGCGGCCGCGGTCGTTCGAGGGTGGCAGCGGTTCGCCCGCGAGGCGCCGAACACGTACTGGGCGAACCTGCACCTGGACGCACGCTCGGACGGGACCATCGCGGTTCGTGCGATCGGTGTGTCGCGGACCGGTTCGGCGACCGCTGCCGCCGCGCTGCTGGAGTCGATGATCGGCTCGCGCGCGACGTCGCGGTCGTTCGCGGTCCGCTCGCACCTGGCGGCGGTCCGGTACCTGGGCGGCGGCACGACCTCGCCGCGGACCGGCTTCACATCGGGCTCGGACGTGCTGCGCGGGCCGATGGACGCCGCGACGGTCAACTCGCTGATCGCGGTGGTGGTTGCGCGGGCGCGGGCGGGTGCCACGGCATCGGCCCTGCTGGATCCACTCGGCGGGTTGTCGGCGTCGCCGACGGCGGGCGGTTCGTGCTGGCCGTGGCGGTCCGCGCTCGGCGTGATCCAGTGGTACGTCGGACTCGCGGCACATCCGTCGAGCGCGAGCTACAACTCGGCTCGCCAGTGGATTGCAAACGGTCACCAGGCAGTCGCCGGGTTCTCGGCCGGTGGGTACGTCAACTACGTCGAGCCGTCGCGATCTGTCGAGTCCTACTACGGGGCGAGCTGGACGCGGTTGCGTGAGGTGCGTGCGACGTACGACCCGAGCCGGTTCTTCCACAGCCCATACGGCATCACCTGACCTGTTCGTGGCCGTACCCTCGCGGCCATGAAGCTGCTCAGGCCGCTGCGCAGGCGCGAGCGGGCCGGCTACTAGGCTCGCGCGCGTGGTCCTGGTGATCGGGTGCGCCCTGGTGTGCGGCGTGGCGGCGTACCTGCTCGGGCCGTGGTTGCTCGAGCACATCCCCGAGCCCGAACTCGAGCAGGGCCAGACCAAGCCGCCGTACGCCTCGCTGGCCGGCCGCCGGGCCGCGATCTGGTGTGGCGCGCTGGCGACCGTCGCGGGTGGGCTGATCGCCTGGGGGATCGGCTGGTCCCCGCCGCTGGCCGGATGGCTGGTGCTGGCCGTGGTCGGTGCGATTCTCTGCTACATCGATCTGCGGACGAGGTATTTGCCGTCGGCAATCATCTGGCCGACGTACGGCATCGTGACGGTGCTGCTGGTCGCGGCGTCGCTGGTCGAGGGGGACTGGAGGGCGCTGCTGCGTGCGGTGATCGCAGGTGGGGTGACCTTCGCGGTGTTCTGGGTGCTGTGGTGGGTGTACCCGGCCGGGCTCGGGTTCGGGGACGTACGGCTGTCCGGGCTACTCGGCGGCGCGCTGGGCTGGCTCGGCTGGGCCGAGGTGATCACCGGCGTGTACGGCGGCTTCCTCCTCGGCGCCATCCTCGGACTCCTGCTGGTAGCCCTGAAGGTCTTCGACCGCAAAGCCTTTGCCTTCGGCCCCTTCATGCTGGCCGGCGCGCTGGTCGGAGTACTGATCGGCAGCTCCGTAGCCAACGCCTACCTCAGCTGAGCCCGCCCTCATTCGTGGATCTGGGTCCGGGAAACGAACCGGGATCTAAGAGTGAGCGTGGACTCATGCCGGGGGTCGATCAGCCGGGCGTGGGAGGATTGCAGGCATGTTGCGCTGGCTCACTGCCGGCGAGTCGCACGGACAAGCGCTCGTCGCCGTACTCGAGGGTCTTCCCGCAGGCGTCTCGGTCACCACCGACGACGTCGCCGACGCGCTGGCCCGGCGCCGGCTCGGGTACGGGCGCGGGGCGCGGATGAAGTTCGAGCGCGACGAGGTGACCTTCCTCGGCGGAGTCCGGCACGGGCTCACGCTCGGCGGACCGATCGCGGTCGAGGTCGGCAACACCGAGTGGCCCAAGTGGGAGACGGTGATGTCGCCGGACCCGGTCGACCCGTCGGTGCTTGCCGGGCAGGCCCGCAACGCCGCGCTCACCCGTCCGCGTCCGGGACACGCGGACCTGGTCGGCATGCAGAAGTACGGGTTCGACGATGCCCGGCCGGTCCTCGAGCGGGCGAGCGCGCGCGAGACCGCCGCCCGGGTGGCGATCGGCACCGTCGCCGTCCGGTTCCTCCAGCAGGCGTACGGCATCACGATCCTCAGCCACGTCGTCGAGCTCGGCACTGTGAAGGCGCCGTACGGTGTCGTCCCGGCGTACGACGACGTGGCCCGGCTGGACGAGGACCCGGTGCGCTGCTTCGACGAGGCGACCAGCAAGGCGATGGTGGCCGAGATCGACGCCGCGCAGAAGGCCGGCGACACACTCGGCGGCGTCATCGAGGTGGTCGCCGACGGGCTGCCGCCGGGGCTAGGCAGCCATGTGCACTGGGACCGCCGGCTCGACGCCCGGCTGGCCGCTGCGCTGATGGGGATCCAGGCGATCAAGGGCGTCGAGGTCGGGGACGGCTTTGAGTTGGCCCGTACACCGGGCTCGGAGGCGCACGACGAGATCGTCACCGAGAACGGAGTGGTCCGCCGTGCCACCGGCCGGTCCGGCGGTACCGAGGGCGGTATGAGCACCGGCGAGACACTGCGGGTCCGGGCCGCGATGAAGCCGATCTCGACGGTGCCACGGGCGTTGCGCACGATCGACACCGGCACCGGCGAGCCGGCTACCGCGCACCATCAGCGCTCCGACGTCTGCGCAGTACCGGCCGCGGGCGTGGTGGCCGAGGCGATGGTCGCACTGGTGCTGGCCGACGCAGCCTTGGAGAAGTTCGGCGGTGACTCGCTGGCCGAGACGTCGCGCAATCACAAGGCGTACCTGGACAGCATTCCGGCGACGATCGCGGCGCCGCGATGAGCCCGAGAGTGGTGCTGGTGGGTCCACCCGGCTCCGGCAAGTCGACCGTCGCGACGCTGCTCGCCGACCGGCTCGGCCTGCCGTACGAGGACGCCGACACGCTCGTCGAGAGCATGGCGGGCAAGTCGATCTCGGACATCTTCGTCGACTCCGGCGAGACCGAGTTCCGCCGCCTCGAACGCGCCGCGGTGATCGAGGTGCTCGGGCACGACGGCATCGTCTCGCTCGGCGGCGGCGCGGTGCTCGACCCCGACACCCGTGCGGACCTGGCCGGTCACACGGTGGTGTTCCTCGACGTGTCGCTGTCCGAGGCGGCCACCCGGGTCGGGCTCGGCACGTCCCGGCCGTTGCTTCTGGGCAACGTTCGCGGCCGGCTCAAGCAGCTGATGGACGCGCGCCGCCCGCTGTACTCCGAGGTCGCCACCTTCACCGTCGACACCAACGGCCGTAGACCGGAGGAGATCGCCGACGAGATCGCCGGGAAGGTGTCGTGAGCCGGCGGATCAGGGTCCAGACCGCCGCGCCGTACGAAGTTGTCGTCGGCAACAACCTCCTCGGCGAGCTGGCCGGCCTGCTCGGCGAAGGCGTCCGGCGGGTCGCGGTGATCCACCCGCGCACGCTGAGCACAGCCGCCGGCACCGTCCTGGCCCAGAGCGGATATGACATCTATGGAATCGAGGTGCCCGACGCCGAGGAAGCAAAGACCGCCGAAGTGGCGGCGTATTGCTGGTCCGAGCTGGGCCGGGCTGGCTTCACCCGATCCGATGCGGTTGTGTCGGTGGGCGGGGGAGCGACCACCGATCTGGCCGGGTTCGTCGCGGCGACCTGGCTGCGCGGGGTCAAGGTGGTCCACATCCCGACCACGCTGCTCGGCATGGTCGACGCGGCGGTCGGTGGCAAGACCGGGATCAACACCGCCGAGGGCAAGAACCTGGTCGGCTCGTTCTGGGAGCCCGCCGGCGTGCTGTGCGATCTGGCCGCGCTGGAGACGCTGCCGCGCGACGACTACGTCAGCGGGCTGGCCGAGGTGGTCAAGTGCGGGTTCATCGCGGACCCGGTGATCCTGGACCTGGTCGAGCAGGACCCGGACGCGGCGGGTGGTCCGGCGTACCGGCACACCGAGGAGTTGATCGCGCGCTCGGTCAGCGTGAAGGCCGAGGTGGTCGGCGGTGACCCGCGGGAGCGTACGACCGCGGCCGGCGGGGCCATTGGCCGCGAGGCGCTGAACTATGGGCATACGCTCGGCCACGCGATCGAGCGGGTGGAGGGGTACCGCTGGCGGCACGGCGCCGCGGTCAGCATCGGCATGGTCTTCGTCGCCCAACTGGCCCGCGCGGACGGGCGGCTCGATGACGCGACCGCCGACCGGCACGCGGCGCTGTTGGGCGCTCTCGGATTGCCGACTCGGTACGAGCCGGACGCCTGGCCGCGGCTGCTGGAGGCGATGAAGCTGGACAAGAAGACCCGGGCGGACCGGCTCCGGTTCGTCGTCCTGGACGGGCTCGCCAAGCCAGCGATCCTGGAGGCGCCGGAGCCGTCGCTGCTCGACGCCGCGTACGCCGAGATCAGCTGAACACGCCGTTGCCGAACGGCAACCCGGTCATGTCGGCGATCGTGGGGCGGTCGATGTCGGCTGGGCCCTCATCCCCGATGCAGGAGTGCCCGGCTAGGGTTACGGCCGTGACCGGGGTCAAACGCGTGCTGGTGCTGAACGGGCCGAACCTGGGCCGGCTCGGGGCTCGGGAGCCCGACGTGTACGGCAGCACGACCTACGACGACCTGGCAGCCGAGTGCAAGCGCGCAGGTGCCGATCTCGGGCTGGAGGTGGACGTCCGGCAGACCGACGACGAGTCGGTGCTGGTCGGCTGGCTGCACGAGGCGGCGGACGCGCGGGTGCCGGTGGTACTCAATCCGGCGGCGTTCACTCACTACTCGTACGCGTTGCGGGACGCCTGCGCGCAGCGCACCGCGCCGCTGATCGAGGTGCACATCACCAACCCGGCGACTCGCGAAACGTTCCGGCACACCAGCGTCGTCGCCGGGGTCGCCAGCGGCACGATCGCCGGCTTCGGCCTGGACTCCTACCGGCTCGCCCTCCGCGCGCTGACCAACCTGATCGAAGGCTAGCTTCGGACGCGACCGCGGCCAGGCTATTCCGGGCGGCCGGCGTTGCGGACCGTGTTCCAGAGCTCGTCGATGTCGGAGCGGTCGTCCGGCTCGGGCTTGTCCACCCAGCCGCTCGGCCAGACGTCCTCGTCGTCGCGCTCGAAGGTCGACGTGCCGAAGGCCGCGGAGCCGCTGTACGCCTCCTCGGCCCCGTCTGCCTTCGGAGGCTCGGTCGTGGTCGGCTGCTGCTGCGGGCTGACCAGCGAGCGGGCGTACGCCTGGGCGTCGATGATGCCCATCCCCGCCTCTTCGCAGAGCATCCGGACCGCGGCGACCTCCATGTTGTTCGCCATCAGCTCGCGGACCCGCTTGTCCAGGTCGCCCTGCGGTGTCGGCAACTTCTGCTGCGGCGGGCGGTGCGACGGCCTCGGCTGCTGCGGCGCGCGGACCGTACCGGGCTGGGTTGGGAACGCCGGCGGGACGTACCCCTGCACCGGACGGACCACCTGCGGGTTGCCCTGCAGCGGCTGGTACACCTGTGGCTGGTACGGCGGGGTGCCGGGCATCGGCTGGATCACCTGCCGCGGCTGCTGGCCAGTCGCCTGCCCAGGCCCCGGAAGCTGCCACGATTTCGGCGTCGGCAACCTGAACCGGGTCTGCCCCGTTCGCCGCGCCCTTCTGACCTGCCCGATCATGACGATCGCTATCACGATGATCGCCACGAGGATGAGCTCGAGCAGCATGGTGGAACCTCCCGCGGAAATCGTAATCGCGGCCCGGGCCATGCCGCTGCGCAAAGCCCGTGGTACGGCTCGGTAGAATCTGCCTACCGCACACGATCTCGGAAGGTACTCACGCGTGGCAACGACCAACGATCTCAAGAACGGCATGGTGCTCAACCTGGACGGGCAGCTGTGGTCTGTCGTGTGGTTCCAGCACCACAAGCCCGGCAAGGGCGGCGCCGTGGTGCGGACCAAGCTCAAGAACGTGCTGTCCGGCAAGGTCGTCGACAAGACCTTCAACGCCGACGTCAAGGTCGAGGTGGCCTCGGTCGACAAGCGGGGCATGACCTACCTGTACAACGACGGCTCGTCGTACGTGTTCATGGACGCGCAGACCTACGAGCAGCTCCACGTGTCGCCGGACACGGTCGGCGACGCCTCGCACTTCCTGCTGGAGAACCAGGACGCGATCGTCGCGGTGCATGAGGGCACCCCGCTGTACGTCGAGCTCCCGGCCGCGGTCGAGCTGACGGTGGAGTACACCGAGCCCGGCCTGCAGGGCGACCGGTCCACCGGCGGCACCAAGCCGGCCAAGCTGGAGACCGGGTACACCATCCAGGTTCCGCTGTTCCTCACCACCGGCGAGAAGGTCAAGGTCGACACCCGCACCGGGGCCTACCTCGGCCGCGCGTCCTGAGGTGTCCTGACCCGTGTCCGCTCGCAGCAAGGCGCGCAAGCGCGCACTGGACGTGCTGTACGAATCCGAGCTCCGCGGGCTCGGCACCGGCGGCAGCCTGGCCGAACGGCTGGCCGACGCCGACCTGCCGGTGGCCGAGTTCACCGTCGACCTGGTCGAGGGCGTCTCGGAGCACATCGACACCATCGACGACCTGATCGGCAAGCACTCGGTCGGCTGGACGCTGGACCGGATGCCCGCGGTCGACCGCAACATCCTGCGGATCGGCGTCTACGAGCTGTTGTACGACGATCAGGTGCCGGACGCGGTCGCGGTCAGCGAGGCCGTTGCGCTGGCCCGGGACCTGTCCACCGACGAGTCGCCGGCGTTCGTCAACGGCCTGCTGGCCCGCTTGCTGGAGCTCAAGCCCACACTGCTCGGGTAAGCGTGTCCGGTCCTGTCCGCCGGTCTCGACGTCTCGGCTGGAAGGCGCCACCGTGGCGTCAGGACGAAAGGGGCGACCCGTGAAGTACATGATCATGATGTACGGCTCGCAGCGTGACATCGACATGGTCACCGGCAAGACACCCGTCGAGGGCC
>JBKPSJ010000109.1:0-35308 GCA_046765875.1 Actinomycetota bacterium | reverse complement strand
TTTCCCGGCCGGTCCACACGCCACCCGAGTCCGGACCGCCGAAGGGACCGTTCGGGATCGACACCCTGGCGCCGGTCACCGGATCGATGGCAACGCCGTTCCGGAGCACCTCGCCGCAGCACCCGCCGCCCCACAGCAGTGCCTGACGCCCGGTCCAGACGGCGACCGACGGTGCCGACCAGCCGGCCAGCAGCCTCCGCCAGGTGTTGGTCTTCGGGCTGTACGCCGCGTCGACCTGTCCCCAGGTGAGCATTTCATTGCCGGTCCACACCGCCACCTGGCTGCCTTCCCCTCATCTCCGGCGGGTCCGGGGTGAGCGGCAGGCGGCGCCAAGCGTTGGATGCGGGGTTGTACGCGGCGCCGACACTGCGCAGCCCGGACCCCTCCGCGTAGTGCGGGCCGTAGATCACGAACTCCTTACCCGTCCACACGGCCGGGCCCTGGAAGCGCGCGGGGACGGGCGCCGCCGGCAGCTGTTGCCAGGTGCCGATCCTGGCGGGCGACCGCTTGCTGGGCGAAGTCGTGCTCGGGCTCGACGGGGTCGACGACGTGATCGTTGGCCGTGCTGGCGGTGCCGATGCTTTACCGCCACCGCCCGCGGCGCCGTCGTCCTTGCCACCGCCTCCGGCGACGAAGAAGAGCACCGCGGCGATCGCGACCACGACGGCGACGCCGGCCGCCACCACGACGGGTAGCCGCCACGACCGGATGCGGTGGAGTTGAGTGCGCATGCTGACGATGACTGCCCCTCCCGGTGAACCGGGCTGACACTTCCAGTCGACGTCGTGCCGCGCCGGGCAACCACAGACCAAGGTCACCTGTAGCCAGGCGCAAAGCCTCTCGGGCAGCGCCGGGCAGGGGTAGCGTGGCGAGGGCGACTGGTCCGATGATCGGGGTGAGGCATGCAGGTCGCAGGGGTTGGCACTCTCGCTCGGCGATGGGGCGGTCGTGCCGTCGGTCTGGCGATCACCGGGATCGGGCTCTACATCGTGGCGCCGAGTCTGCTGTCGCTGTTCGGAGCCTGGCCGCGGCTCGCGGACGTGGATCCGTGGTGGTTCGTCGTCCTCGTCGCGCTGGAGACCCTCAGCTTCGCCGCGCTCTGGTGGCTGGCCAGACTCGCGCTGGCCCCACACCCGCACATCGGTGACGACGGCGAGCCACGGCCGGCTATGCCGGGTTGGGGCACGCTTGCGACCGCACAGTTGGCCGGGAACGCCGCCGCGAAGGTCGTCCCCGGTGGCCCGGCCGCGGGCGGCGTCGTCCAGGCCAAGATCCTGATCCAGCGCGGGCAGCCACCCGCGGTCGTCGCCTCCGCCCTGACCGCGATGGGCCTCATCACCACAGGCGTGCTGCTGGTACTACCCATCATCACGGTGCCGGCGCTGCTCATCGGTCCGCCGCCGGCTCGGCAACTGGAGTACGGCCTATTGGTCTCCTTGATCCTGGCGATCGTCATCGTCGGGTTCGGGTTGAGCGCGCTCAAGTGGACCGGGTTCGTGGTGGCGGTCGGCCGTACAGCCGGTCGCATCATCCACCTCGTCAAGCGCGGCGTGACCGCCGACAGTTGCGCCGCGACGCTGGTCGCCCAGCGGGACCGTGTCGCCGCCGCCTTCGACGGTCACTGGTGGGAGGCCGTCTTCGCGTCGGCGGCCAACCGGATGTTCGACTACGCGGCGCTGGTGGCCGCGCTGGCCGCGTTCGACGTGCACGCACGCCCGTCCGAGGTGCTCCTCGCGTACGTCGTCGCTCAGGCCCTCGTCATGGTCCCGGTGACGCCGGGCGGTCTCGGCTTCGTCGACGCCGGTCTCACCGCGATGCTGATCGTCATCGGAATCCCTGCGGACGCCGCGCTCATCGGCACGCTGCTCTATCGGCTCGTCTCCTTCTGGCTACCGATCCCGGTGGGTGTCCTGGCCTGGGCGGGCTGGCGGATCCATCTGCATATCACCCATAGGTCAAGGACCAGGGCGGCCGAGCCCCCGGCCGCCCAGGAAGACGACTAGCCCGATTCGGCTCAGGTGATCGTCGGCGCGATCCGGGCGCCGGTGTCGACGTTCTCGCGCTCTTGCCACTCCTCTTCGTTCAACTTCTCGAGCCTCGACCGTACGTCGCCCCAGTGGGTGGTCAGCGCGAAGAGCACGACAACGTCGAGGGCGATCATGAGCAACGACCACACGGGGTACGCACCGAGCGATGCGACCTGCGACACGAGGTGAAGACCGACAAGCACGATCGCTGCGATCCGGGCCCACGGCTGACCGAGGAGCAGACAGCCACCGGCCGCCGCGATCAGAATGCCGAATATGAGCACCACCCATCCCCATGTGGTCTTGTCCACGATGACCAGGTTCCCCTCGTGCATCGCGACACTCTGGTCGTCGAGCAGTGCGATGAGGCCTTGGAAGGCGTTGATCGCGCCGAGTATCAGAAGCATCGTGCCGGCGAAGATAGCGAAGCCGGTCCACGCTCCACTTTCTCTCTCTTCCATCCGCCGATCCCCTCTCGCTGCGTGTGCCGCCGTCCGAGGTGACAGCGGTCCACCTTCGATGCTGTCGTCGCGGCCAGCGGCGCGGATCGTCCTGGGGGGGTGAGGATTGGTCAGGCCTCGAGGTGTTTCTTCAGGGTCTCGAGATCGGTGTCCCAGTCGCGGGCCAGGGCGGCGAGGAACTGCTGCGCCACTTGCATCGGAGCCGAGTGGAGGCGGTATCGGATCCGCCGGCGTTCACCGGGTTCGGCCGTTACCAGGCCCGCCTCCGCCAGCAACGCGAGGTGCTTGGCGATCGCCTGGCGGGTGATCGGGAGGCGGACGGCCAGGTCTGTCGCCGTGGCCGGACCCTGACCGGCCAGCGCGGCGAGGATGCCGCGCCGGGTCGGGTCGGCCAAGGCGACGAAGACCTGCTCGGCGATCGCCTCGATGTCAGGCGGCATCGAGGTACTCGACCAGTTCGCCCAGTTCGCTCGCCCAGCCTCCGGTGTTGCCGTCGTACGCCTTCTTGTACGCGTCGTCCGGAAGTTGCGCGAACCCGGACTCGACGACGGTGAGCCGGGTGCCGTCGCCGTCAGGTTCGAGCGTGAACTCCACGTACGTACGCCGCGGGTCCTCCTCGGGCAGCCCGTAGATGTGCCACGTGTACCCGAACACCGTCGGCTCCTCGACCCGCTCGATCCGCATCTCGGCCCGGTCACCGCTGTCCCAGGTCATCTGCGCGGATCCGCCCGGCCGCAGGTCGATCGTCGCCTTGTGACCGAACCAGTTGCCGAGGCCCTGGGCCGTGGTGAGTGCGGCCCAGACCTTCGCCGGCGGGTGGGCGATCTCGACGGTCCGCTCGATCCGATCAGGGAATGCCATGACTTCCTCCATTTGAGTAGCAACCATCAGGTTGCTGCTCAATTTATTGCAACCGCGCGGTTGCGTCAAGGTCCGTGGTCACCTTCCCCGATCACCCCGTGTATCGGCCGCACGCGGCAGGGGACGGCATCCGGTGTGGATGCCGTCCCCTCTGCTGTGATGCTCAGACTTCGAGCAGGCGGTGGAAGAAGGCGCGGTAGCGCTGGAGCGCCGAGCGCAGGTCTTCGGTCGAGGGCTCGCCCTCGTGCCACTGGCTCTCCAGCTTGCGCTGCTGCGCGTCGAAGCTGCTCGACAATTGCTGCAGGACCTCGTCCACCAGCGAGTCGGCGTCCGAAACCGCGTTGCGGGGGTTGTCGACGAAGCCCTGCTGGATGACCTCCCAGCGGGTCTTCAGATCCATCGCCAGATCGGGCCGAACCAGCGGGTCCCGATCGCCTTGCATCCCGGTTCCGGTCTCAGCAGTGCCGGATCCGATGTCGTCGCGGCTCAGCGCATCCGAAGCGGACAGACCGCCGCGACCGGCCGCGACGTCGTCATCGGTGTGTATGCCTGCGTCTGTCGTACTGCTGTCGGCCATTGTGTCCCGGTCGGCCGACGTGCCTTGGTTGCCGAGGGCATCAGGTTCGGCCACGACATCGCGACCAGAAGCGGTGTCGTGATCCGTGAGACTGCCACCGTCGGTCGAGGCGGCCGAGTCGAGCATCGGGTCCCGGCCCCGCAGGCCGGGGGTCTGGGAGTCCGGGCCGACGGAGGTGTCACGCTCGCCGGCCAGCGTACCGTCGCGCTCCTCGTCGTACAGCCGGTCTTCGGGGAGTGGTTCGTTGTCGCGCATGCTCATGACTGCTCCGTCCTGTCGGTACGTACGGTCCGCTGTCGGTCGGCCGGTTCACGGTCGGCCACATCGCGGTCGGCGGCATCTCGGTCGGCCACAGTGCGGTCGGTGCCGTGTCCGTCGAGCAGGACGTCGACCAGTCGCCGATACGCCGTCACGGCCCGGCGCAGCTCCTCGGTGTCGGCCCGCCCCTCGCTGTTGAGAACCGCGGTTCGATGAGCCGTCCGGTAGTTCTGCGCGACCTCGGGATGATCGACCGAGATGTCGTCTACTCGCTGGTCGAAGTCGTCGACCGGATAGCCGGACTCGCGCATCATCCGCACCACCAGACGGTCGGCGGCCACGACGGCGGCGCTCGGTTCATCCACGAACCGGCCCTGCAGGTCGTTCCACTCCAGCCGGTATCGGTCGGCCCGATCGCCCGTGATCGGATTGATGTCGAGCTTCGCCACGCGCTTCTGCCTGGCGTGCAGTTCACGCTCGGCGGCACGACGGTCGCCGGACTCTTCCAGCGTGCGGCTGTACTCGGGGCCGAAGCGGTCCTGCAACTGGCTCGTTCGACGTCTCTGGTACAGATATGCCGCCAGCCCCGCGGCGATGACCACCACGGCGACCACGATGATGATGACAAGGGCGGTGTCCATCGGACCTCCCACTGAGAACCCTGCTGACGGACGCGCCTCGCGCCCGCATCACGCCGGTACCCACGACCCGACAGGTCAACCGGTCCCCGGAACGAATCCGCATGTAAAGGACGCCGCCGTACGACGCCTATGACGGCGCGGTCAGACTCCGGTGGTGCCGTCGATGCCTTCGCGAAGGAGGTCGGCATGGCCGCTGTGCCGGGCGTACTCGTGGATCATGTGCATCATCACCATCCGGAGCGACACGTCCTCGTCCCAGCGCGGGTTGTATCTGATGATGTCGAGCGACCCGGCCTCGCGCTCGATCCGGCGGGAGTGCTCGACCTCCGCCTCCCACGCGGCGAACGCCTCCGCCCGGGTCGCGCCGGTAGCGTCGTACGCGACCTGGTAGTCGTTCTCGTCGGACCAGACCAGCGGCAGGTCCTCGCCGTTGATGACCCTGCGGAACCAGGTCCGCTCGACCTCGGCCATATGCCGTACCAGTCCGAGCAACGACAACGTTGACGGAGGCATCGACTGCCGGCGCAGGTCCTCGTCCGAAAGCCCGTCGCACTTCATCGCGATCGTCCCGCGATGGAAGTCGAGGAAGCCGCGCAGCATCTCGCGCTCGCCGGCGATCATCGGCGGATCGGGTCGCTCGTAACTCATCCTCAGATCCTCACTCACCGCCTGGCTCCGACCAAGCGCCGGGCCCGCGGAAACGGGTTGGCTAGGTTGAAGGCGTGAGAGTCTTGGTGACCAATGACGATGGAGTCCGAGCGCCGGGGTTGAGTGTGCTTGCGCGGGCCACGCGTGATCTCGGGTACGAGGTGGTGGTGGCGGCTCCGGCCGAGGAGGCCAGCGGTACCGGCGCGGCGATGAGCGCCTACACGTCGGACGGCAGGGTGGTCGTGGAGAAGGCCGCGATCGACGGTATCACTGCGTACGGCGTCGGAGCCTCGCCCGGGTACATCGTCCTGCTGGCCATGCTCGGCGCCTTCGGCGACCGGCCGGACCTGGTCCTGTCCGGGATCAACCGCGGCGCGAACTCCGGCCGGGCGATCATCCACTCCGGCACCGTCGGGGCAGCGCTGACCGCTGTCGCACAAGGGCGCCCGGCACTGGCGGTCTCACTTGACGCGCCGTTCCTCGACGACCAGCCGGACCGGCATTGGGGAACGGCTGCCGCGTACGCGATGGACCTGCTCCCGGATCTGCAAGACCTGCCGGACGGCGTAGCGCTCAACCTCAACGTTCCCGACGTCCCGGCCGACAAGGTGAAAGGGTTGCGCGAGGCGACATTGGCGCCGTTCGGACAGGTGCAGGTGTCGATCGCCGAACAGGGCGAGGACTTCGTCCGGACAGCGGTCGAGCAGGCCCGGCCGGACAGCGAGGACGACTCCGACCTGGCCCTGCTCCTCGACGGCTATGCCACCGTGACAGCGATCCGCGGTGTCACCGAGCAGCCTGCAGTACTCCGGCGAAGAACTCCTCCGGAGGCATAGTCCCTGCGATCATGCTGACGAACGCGTTCATTGCGTCCCGACGCCTGGCGACCGCACCCAGCATCTGCTGCAGCTCCGGAGTCGGCGGCTCCAGCGTCGCGAGTTGCGCCGTGAAGTCGTACATCCCGGCCACCCGGGCGTCGCGGTTCTGCTGGTAGGCCGACATCACTGCGTCGTACTCCGATCCGCCGGACAACCAGGCGTCCAGCGCGTGCACGCACTGCTCGGCGTCGTGGAAGGCGTCGCTGATGCCCTGCGCGGTGATCGGGTCCTTGTTGTACGCCGCATCGCCGACCAGCGCCCAGCCCGGGCCGAACGGCCTGCGGAAGTACCCCGGTACCGATCCGCCGAGGAATTGCTCCTCGCGCTTGGCCGCACGTACCCGTTCGGCGAACTCCGGCGCCAGCTCGAGCGTGGCGAGATAGTTGCCCTCGACATCGGCCCGGTACGCCTGCGCCTCCGCGTACGGCCAACCGACGACGACCATCGTCAACCCGTCGTTGGTCTCGACCGTCGCGAAACCGCGGTTCAGCCGGACGAAGGTCCGGAAGCCGTCGACCGGCAGGTTGCTCCAGTACGTGTAGTACGCCCGCTCCAGCTTCGGTCGCTCGTTGTACTGGTACGGCTCGACCGCGCGAACCACCGACGAGTTCCGTCCGTCCGCGCCGATCACCACCCTGGCCTTCTCGACCATCCGCGTACGGGAGCGACCGCGGACGCCAGTGACGACGCCGTCGGTGAACAACACCTCGTCGACGTTGAACTGCGTGCGCACCTCCGCGCCGGCGGCAGCAGCGGCCTCGACCAGGATGGTGTCCAGGACGGTACGCCGCGGCGCGTACCCGGTGGCGATCCCGTCCACCGGCCGCGGTGAACCGCTGATCGTGAACGGTCCGAAGTCGAACGAGTACTCCCGCACCGGTGGCACGCCACTGGCGCGAACCTTGTCGAGCAGACTCCACCGATTCAGCGCGGCAACACCCGGCGCGTGGATCATGTGCGTCGACAGCGTGTCGCTGGGAAAGGACGCTCTGTCGACGAGCAGCACCTTGTAACCCTTGCGGGCGAGCAACATCGCGGTCGGCGCGCCGGCACAGCGCGCTCCGACGACGATCGCGTCATAGATCTTGTCCATGCCGTCCACGGTCGCGGCGATCGGCGCGACGCGGATCGGTGAGCTCCCCTATACGGGATCCAGTCCGGCCCGCACGGCGTACGCGGCGGCCTCCGCACGGCTGCGCAGACCGAGTTTGGCGAGGATGTTGCCGACATGGTGTTCGACGGTCTTGCGGCTGATGAACAGCCGATCCGCGATCTCCGGGTTGGACAGTCCGTGCCCGAGCAGTCCGAGCACCTCGGCCTCGCGGCTCGTCAGCGGCCCGCCGGCCTGCCGCGCGGTCGAGGTACGGACGCCGAGCGATCGCAGCACCGCGGCCGCTGCGTCGACGTGACGGGCGGCCTGCAACGTCTCGAACGCGTCCAGCGCGGCCCGCGCCTCGGCCAGCGCGACCTCCGGCCGCTCGGCGCCGAGCGCCTCCGCGAGCACCAGCCGCGAGCGGGCCGCCTCCATCGGCAACTGCGCCCGTGCGAACCCGTCCAATGCCTTCCACAGCCAGGTCCGCGGATCACCCTCGCAGGCGGCAACGCACAGCCGCCCGCGGGCCAACGCCACCACCGCGGTCAGGTAGGCGCTGGACCGGCCCGAGGCGCAGGTCTCCAACGACTTCACCGCCAGCTCTGCAGCCGCGACGTCGCCGGCGGCGAGGTGCACGTCGACCAGCAGGGCGAGCAGCGGTGCCGCAGAACTGTTGCCCAGGTCAACCGAATCCAGCGTCCGCTCCAGTACGTCCCGTGCCAGCAGGACATCACCGCGCGCAAGATGCAGCGTCGCCAACGGCCGGGCAGTCTCCGGGTTGACGTGCAGGCCGTCCAGCAGTGCCGCAGCCTCCTCCAGCCTGCCCTGCCGGACCCGCAGTTCGGCCAGCCGCGCCAGTGCGCCGGCACGCAGCGTTCGTTGCCCAAGGCTCCAAAGTCGCACCGCCTCGGTCAGCGCCGCGTCCGCCTCAGGCCAGCGGCCGGCCGCGGTCAGGATGCCGCCGTAGTGCGTCCGGCAGTACGCCGATACAACCGGAATGTTCCGCTCGACGGCGATCGCTTCGCCAACCCGGATCCACTGTTCGGCACGGGTAACGTCATGCGCGCATTCGCACGCCGAGAACAACTGACAGAAGATCTCCTCGAGTACGAAGAAGTCGTCGATCTCGCCGCCGGCCACCGCGGCCAGCGCCTCGTCGAGCAGGACCATGCCCTCCTCGGTACGGTCGGAGTGCACCAGGCTCGCTCCGAGATAAGCGAGCGTGGCCAGTTCGAGATCGGTGTCGCCGACCTGCCGGGCGACGTCCAGAGCCTCGCGGAACAAGGTCTCCTTTGTCGCGCGGTCGTCGGTGAACATGCCTTCGTTCAACGCGATCCAGCCGGACTCGGCGCTGCCCGGCGTACCGCTCAGCAAGGTCTTGGCACGAGCTATCCAGCCACTCGCGATCGCGAAATCACCACGGATCGTGCCGTGCATGCACGCCACGGTTCGCGCGATCCGTACAGCACCGACCAGATCACCCTCGGCGCGGTAGGCGGCGTACGCCTGCTCCCACTGGGCGATGGCCTGCGCGAAGTCCAGCGCGCCGTACGAAACGACCGCCGAAGCCTCCAGATCCGCGCCTGCCACACTTCACCGCCCCTCGCCAACAGTGTGACCCTTGTCTCATTAACGCTGCGACCCTGCGGATCGGATCACGCGGGACCTTCGACCCAGCGCTGTAGGGGTCTGACCCAGCGTCACCGGATAGGGGTGAAATCCTGTCACCTTTTATTTGGGCGCTGCCGACCCGCTCGTTATGGTCGATCAGGCCCCTCGGGGAGAGCGCCCCCGAGGGTTTGTCATGCCCCCCACCGAAAGGCCCCTTGTGACCACCCAAGGTCCCGCCGCGCAGAAGCGCCGGACCGGCAGGCACCGTTCCGCTCGTCGAGGATCCCGTCCGCTCAGGCTGGCCGGCGTCGCCGCCGCCCTCGCGACCGCCGGAGCGCTCGGCTTCACCCCCGGCGCGGTGTCCGCGACTACGACGCGCGGGCCGGCGAGTCTCGACCAGGCCGGGCTGGACTCGCTGTCCGCCACCCGCGTCGACCGGCAGCGACTCGCGTCCCGGGACTCGATCCGGGTCGGCCTCAACCCGGTGAACAAGAAGTTGCAGCAGGCGACGGCCGCGAAGCAGGCCAAGGCCCGCGCCGCGCGGATCGCCACATTGCAGACACAGACCCGCCGGCGGGCCGCCGCACTCGCGGCGGCCCGGAAGCTCGCCGCGGCGAAGAGGGCGGCCCAGATCGCGGCCAGGAAGAAGGCGCTCGAGGCGGCCAAGCCGCGGGCCAAGATGATGGTGCAGGGCTACCACATCACCGCGACGTTCGGCCAGGGCGGCGGGCGGTGGGCCAACAACCACACCGGCCTGGACTTCGCCGCGCCGATCGGCACAAGGATCGGCGCCGTGATGGCCGGCGAGGTCATCTCGGCCGAGTTCGCCGGCGCATACGGCCGCCGCGTCGAGGTCCGGCACGCCAACGGCACCGTGACCTGGTACTGCCACATGTCGGAGTTCACCGTCTCGGTCGGCGACCACGTCGACGCGGGTGACCCGGTCGGCGCGGTCGGCGTGACCGGCAACACCACCGGCCCGCACCTGCATTTCGAGGTACACCCCGGCGGCGGCGTCGCGATCGACCCGATGCCGTGGCTGCACGAGCAGGGCCTGAACCCGTAATTCTCGGCGAAGGCATGCTTGAGCACATGCGAGACCTGCGTGTTTGGTCCCAGCATGTGACGTCTTGGCGGCGAGAGGTCCACGACCTGTACGCCGCCGTGCGTGCCGAACCTGACCCCGCTACCGCACACGCCGTCTGGATCGCCGGGCGCACCCGGCTGTTCGAGACTCATCCGGCCTCGCCGCGGAAGTCCGGGCAGGCGTTGCGGCATGCGCCGTACGACCCCGGGTACCGGTTCGTCGTCGAGCCGGCACCGGCCGAGCCCGAATCCTGGGCGCCGACGACCGGCAGCGACGGCGTGGTGCCGTTCGAGCGGGCCGCGCGGGTGGAGCTGCCCGGGCTGGGCAGGCTGGACGTCTGGTGGCTGGCGTCGTACGGGAACGGGATCTTCGTCCCGATGCGCGACGCGACCGCCGGCAGCATGACGTACGGCGCCGGGCGCTACCTGCTCGACACCGTCAAGGGCGCGGATCTCGGCCGGCACGGCGACGCGTGGGTCCTCGACCTCAACTTCGCGTACAACCCGTCGTGCGTGTACGACCCCTCCTGGGCGTGCCCACTTGCACCGCCCGGCAATCGCCTCGACGCCGACGTACCTGTCGGCGAGCTGCTGCCGGCATGAAGGCGATCTGTGGGCGACCACCTCATAGGGTGGCGGCACGCGTCCACACGATCGGAGGGTGACCGATGGGAGAGTACGCAGACGTCAACGGCCTGCGCATGTACTACGAGACGCACGGCCCGAGTGACGGCATACCGCTGGTGTTGATGCATGGTGCGTTGTCGGCGACGGGCAGTTCGTTCGGAGCCCTGCTGCCCGCGCTGGCCGAGAACCGCCGGGTGATCTCGATCGAGCAACAGGCCCACGGCCACACCGCCGACATCGACCGGCCGCTGTCGGTACCGCAGATGGGCGAGGACACCGCGGCTCTGCTCGGCCAGCTGGGCATCGAGAAGGCCGACTTCTTCGGGTACAGCATGGGCGCGGGCATCTCGTTATGGCTCGCTCTCAACAAGCCGGCACTCGTACGCAAGCTGGTGCTGGCGACGATCAGCTACAACGACGCCGGCCTGCACCCCGGCCTGGCCGAGGGCGTGTCCCAGACGACCCCGGAGATGCTCGCAGGTACGCCGTGGGAGGCCGAGTACAAGCAGGTCGCGCCGAACCCGGACGACTGGCCGGTGCTGATCGCGAAGAACTCGGCGATGGCCGCCGCCGGCTTCCCCCAGTTCGCGCCGGACGACATCCGGGCGATGACCGCGCCGGTGCTGCTGATCGCCGGCGACTCCGACATCGTCACGCCCGAGCACACCGTCGAGCTGTTCCGGCTGCTCGGCGGCGGCGTGGTCGGCGAGATGGGGATGCCCAGGTCGCAGCTCGCCGTGATCCCGGCGACGCCACACTCGCTGCTGACGACCAGAGCCGATCTACTGCTGACGATCATTCCGCCGTTCCTCGACGCACCGGAGTAAGCACGCCGTCCGGGTCGTAGCGGCGCCGTACCAGCCGCAGGCGCTCCAGGTTGTCGCCGAGATACGCCGCCTCGCCCAGCACTGGATCCGGATAGCCCTGATAGGCCCGGCCGGTACCGTCCGGCCGGGCCAGCTCCCACGCCTTCCAAGCCCACCGCTCGCTGCCACCGATCTTGAGCAGGAACCGGTCGCCGCGATGCACGAACGCCGTCGCATCGGCCGGTACGCGGTTGTATGCGCCGCCCATCGGGACGAACTCGAGGATTGCGTCCGGCTCGCTGTCGAGGTGATCCAGCAACGATCCGATCGTTGCCGACGACAACGGCTGGTCGAAGAACTGCGTCGTGACGGTGGTCCGTGCCGCAGGCAACGAACCCTCGGCTGAGGGCGGCACGCCAAGATCGAATCCTGTCGCCCCGTACACGTTGACGACTGCCGCACGTCCGACAATCAACTCGGCCGTGATGTGATCCGCGGCATCCGGTGCACGTTGTTGCCAGGCCGCGATGACCGCCGCGACGTCCGCACGGGCGTAGGGCACCCAGGACGAGACGGCCTGCGACTCCCGGACGATCGCGAACCGAAGCCCGGTCACGACTCCCGGCATGCGTGGACCACCGCCGCGCAACGTCCAGAACAGGTCGGGCTCACGAGACGCGTCGCAAACAACGATGGTGCCGTCGGCCAGCACGACCTCGGCCTCGACGATACGGTCGCACGTCAGTCCGTACCGGCGGCCGAGAGGACCGATGCCGCCGGCAAGCGTCTCGCCCACGATGCCGGCCGCTGGATCCCCGCCGGCCGGGAGCGTGAACCGATGGGTGGCCAGCGCCTGGTACACCTCACCGAGCCGGGTACCGCCGCCGATCCACGCCATCCCGTCGACGATGCCCAGGCTCCGCAGCCCGGACAGGTCGAGCACCACGCCGCGACCGCGGCCAAGCGTCACCTCCAGTCCGGCCCGGCGGGCGAAGCCGATCGCGGCGGCGACGTCGGCCGCCGACCGGCAGCGGACGACGGCTGCTGGGCCGGTACCGTTCAGACCCGAACCCTCGGCGTCATAGCCGCGCATGCCCGGCCGGTAGACGACACCAGTGACAGCGGCTGCGAGGGTGGCCCAGTCCGCGTCGGAGACGCTCACCCTTCAATTCTCCGGGCCACATACCGGGCGCGGTCGGACAAGCGCGTGCCGCGAGGTCGAAGTCCGACGGTGATTTGACGAAGATCGGCCTGCGTCCGGATCCGACGCGCTCCGGGCTCGAAGAGCATGAACACCCTCGACAACACACATCGCGCGCTACTCGTTGGTAGTGGATTTCCAGAGGAATGGAGGCCCTCGACAGAGGGTAGTGATACCGGCACGCTTTGTTGTCATGCGCGCGGCGATGGCCCCTGCGCTCGGTCGGGTCACCACCCTCGCGCGTCCTTGCCGGAGGACCCCCGTATCAACGGGGGTACGGGGGTCCTTCCCAAGGTCACACAACTGCCTCCGCGACCAGGTTGCCGATTCGTTGCAGTGCCGGCGCGACACCCATGTGCAGACGGGTCGTGGTGAGCCCGAAGGCGGTGCCGGTCGCGGTGTCGGCGTACCCCGCGCTGCCGCCCATTCCGGGCATACCGAAGACGGTCCGCGAGCCTTGCGGGTCCGGAGCACCCGGCCGCCCGACGCCATAGCCGAGCGCGAGCAGGGTCGGTACGCCGACCACCACGTCCGGCCCGTCGTATGCGACCGCCGAGATCTCGCGGAGCCGCTGCTGCGATACCAGTCGTATGCCATCGACGGAGCCCAGCACAGCGGCGTACATGCGAGCGACGGCGCGGGCGGACATGATGCCACCGGCCGGGATGTTCGCCGACAGGGCCCTGGAGTCGTTGAGGAAGTCGACGGTCGGCGGCACCGGCGAGCCGAACATCTGCGTCAGCGTCTCGCTGTACCCGGGCGCCTCCTCCAGACGAGCGACCCGGCCGACGTGATCCGCAGGCACCGCGAAGAACAGCTCGTCCGCGACGCCGAGCGGTCCGGCCACCTCATCGCGGAGCGCCTGCGAGATCGGCTTCCCGCTGGCACGCCGGACGATCTCGCCGACGATGAACCCCCACGTCTGCGCGTGATAACCGGCCTGCGAGCCGGGCTCCCAGGCGGGCTTGGTGTCCGCGATCGCGGCACAGATGGCGCCCCAGTCGCACAGCAGATCGAGCGTGGTGCCCTCAGGCAGCGCCGGTACGCCGACGCTGTGGGTGAGCGCGTGCCGTACCGTCGCCGATTCCTTGCCATGGGCACCGAACTCCGGCCACATATCTGCGATCCGGGTGTCGTAGTCGAGCACGCCCCGCTCGGCGAGTACGTGCACCACGGTGGCGACGACGCCCTTGCCGGCCGACATAGCGTGCACGGGCGTGTTCTTCTGCAGTGGCCGGCCTCCGGCGTCGGTGCCGGCGATGACGTCGACGACCTGTTCGCCATCGCGGAAGACCGCCACCTGCAGTCCGAGCTCGGCCCCGGTGCCGACAAGGTCGTCGGCGGCGTCCTGAACCTGTTGCTGGATGTCACTCACGATTCCGATCCTCTCCCGGGCTGAACAACCTTCTCAGCCGGGACGTCGGAGCCGTCGCGAGTTCCTCTACAGCCTGTGATACGTGGAGTGCGAGACCAAAGCGACGGGTCGGCGGTCAGGCCGCGGATGGCCCCGACATGCCGTTGGCCGCGCGGCGCAGCCGGTCCCGGTACGGATAGCCGTGCTGGACTCCGACCGCATGGACCTCGTGGACGTGGAGCTTGGTGACCGCAGCGACGTACCAGACGGGCCGACCCTGGGCCAGCATCGTGACGATCGTTGTGACTGTGTTGGTGCTCATGGTCTTTGCTGTCCCTTCCTGCTCGGTACCCATCGGGTCTCGCTCTCAAAAGGTTTGACACTGAAGGCCACGAAAACTCATCGCGGCCGGCTCAACCGATTGCGTGGCCCGTGTGGGCCGGGCAGCGTGCCCGGCTCACACGAGTGGTCGGTTCGGCGCTCAGAAGCACGCCTCGGCGTAGTAGCACGGCTGCCCGTACCACGGGTCGGGCGGCGGGGGGTCGACGAAGAAGATGCGGAAGTGCGCCTGGTTCTGGACGAACCGCCCCGAGTTGCCGGTCAGGTAGTTGGCCCGGACCGTCCAGACCTCGCCTCCGACCGTGTGCCTCGGAAGGTTGACGTAGGTCTCGTTCGCGACGCAGTTGCCTCCGGCGACTCGGCTGTTGAAGATGAACTGCCCGCTGACGTTGCTCTCGACGGTCCAGAACGCCGACGTGTACGGCCGCAGGCCATTACCGCCGACCCGGAACGATGTGAAGTCCCCGGCGAACATCTGGTAGTCGTCGGTGCCGCCGTCGACCGGCTGGTCCTCGAACCGGTAGCTGTACGGATACACCGACGTCAGGTAGACGTGAGCGTTGGTATTACAGACTGCCGCCTGGGCGGGCTGCGCCACGACGACCGAGACCGCCCCCAACGGGACCAGCACGGCCGCGAGTGCGGCGAGCCGTTTCACCGACCGCCGCCAGCGGCCGGGTGCGCGGGTGTGTTGCATGACTGTTTCCTCTCCCCACAAACGGTTGATCGGTCGACCGGTCGATCGAATGGATCACCCGATGTTCGGGACGACCGAGGCCGCGGATGGGGCCCGAGGAACAGGTGGCTACTTGCCGGCAGGCACGCTGGTCGGCACCGGCGCGGTCGGCCCGACGTAGAGAATCCGGCACCGGCGGGCGGACGGGATCGCCTGCGGCTTGGTCATGTGATCGCGCGGAGGGAACACCCGCGGCTTGCGGACCGGACGCGACGGCGGCACGGTCGGTACGACCCTGGGCACCCGTGGCTCGAGATAGTAGGCGCACGACGACGGCGGCAGCGGCGCAGGAGGCACCGTCGGCTTGGTGATCGAGGGGGACGGCTGGTCGATCACCGGCGGCTGGCTCGCGCTGACGCCGTTCACTGCGATGGCGACACCGGTCATCGTCCCCGCCACTGCGAGCGCGGCCGCGGCAACGGCGCCGCGACGGGCCCAGGCCATCCGGCGGCCACCACTGATCAGCGCGGCCGGGTCCGGCGTCCAGGGCTCGATCTCGTAGTCCAGGGCGCGGCGCAGCCGGTCCTCGTCGGTCATCGTGGTCCTCCCTGCGTGGTGTCGATCAGGTCTGGTGACAGCCGGAGCTTGCCGAGGGCCCGCGCGCAGGTGCTCTTCACTGTTCCGCGTGCCACACCGAGCAGTGCGGCGGTATCGGCCTCGGACAGGTCCTGCGAGTACCGCAGCACCACGACCGTTCGCTCCCGCGGCGTCAGCTCGGCGAGCGCGGCCAGTACGGCCGCCCGGTCGGTGACGTGCGGCGCGAAGTCGCCGATCGTGCGGGTTCTCCACTCAGGTGCGGACGGGTCTGCCGGGCGTTCGTTCGACCACCGCCGCCGGTTCTGCGACATGAAGCGGTTGATCACGGCGCGCCGTACGTAGCCCAGCGGCTCGCCCTCGATCCGCTGCCACTTCGGATAACACCGCATCAGCACGTGCTGGACGATGTCTTCGGCCTGGTGCCGGTCCCCGCACAGCATCTCCGCGAACCGCAGCAGCCGGGTGGAGTACGCCCGTACGAACTCGGTGAAGTCCTCGTCCGCCTGCCCTCTCATCCGTGCTCCCGTCCGTCGGTCACACCAACCAGACGCTCCGGCCCGCTCGGCTGGTTCTGTCCGGCCGGCAGCCGGTTGACTTTCGCTTGACGCCGTACCTAGGTCCGGGGTTGACGATGGAGTCATGAGAAGCGGTGAACTCGCCGGCCGGGCCGGGGTGAACGCGGAGACCCTGCGGTATTACGAGCGGCGCGGGCTGCTCGCGGACCCGCCGCGGACACCCGGCGGCTATCGGGACTACCCGTCCAGCGCGCTGGACCTGCTGCGCTTCATCAAGCGCGCCCAGCAACTCGGGTTCACGTTGCACGAGGTGGAGGAACTCCTGCAGCTCGGCGAGGGCGGGCCGGAAAGCTGCGATGCCGCCCGAGTGCTGGCCGAGGCGCGAAAGGCCGACCTGGAGCGCCGGATCGCCGACCTGGAACGGATGCGCGACTCGCTCGGCGAGCTGATCGAGACCTGCGACCGGCCGCGGGCCGACCGCATCTGCCTACTGCTCGACGTCCTCAGCGCGGCTCAGTGCTGAAAGACGCGGCTGTCGGCGGCCCCGAGCAGCGCCGACGCAGTGCGTTGCCACCCGTCGTCGCCGGTTCGATACCTGTCTCGACTGCCGCCCGACACTAGGATCATGAGCACGCGAATCACGGTTGCGACGCTGAACACCCGCGGCCTCCATCTGCCGGGCACCAGGCTGTCCGAGCGGCTCGCCGCGATCGGCGCCGGACTCGACGCGAGCGACGCGGACGTTGTCTGCTTGCAGGAGGTGGGGACCTACCGCCACCTGTCCCTGCTCCGACGCGGCGCGAGATCGTACCCGGCAGTGCTGTACAGACGCTCAGTCGCCGGGCCCGCCAGCGGTCAGGTCGTGCTGTCGCGGTGCCCGGTTCGCGGCGTCACCTACAACTCGCTCGAGCGGTTCTCCGACCGATCGCCGATCCCCCTGCCGGCCCGCGTGGCCTCGCTGTACAGCGGCACCCTCACCGTCCAGATCGATGGACTGCGCATTCTCAATACACATCTCACCGCGAATACCGACGGCGACTGGTCGGCAGGCAACCGGTTCGAGCCGCTGCAATGCGCCCAGGTCGGCTCGCTTGCCGAACTGGTCCGTGCCGGCTCGTCTCCGGCCGTGGTCTGCGGCGACTTCAACGCACCCCGGCACAGCGCAGCGTATGGCCACCTGCTCGCGCGGTCGGACCTGGTCGACGCATTCGGCGGCGAGTGTCCGCCGACGTTTCACGCCGAATATCTGGGCCCGGGGCGTCCCGCGCACTGCATCGATTTCGTCCTGGTGCCGACGCAGACCGGAGTCGAGCACACCGGACTGCTGTTCGCCGACCGCGTGCAGCTACCCGGCGGACCGGGCCACGTCTCCGACCACATCGGCCTGACAGCGCGCCTGCTCGTACCGACCTGATGTCACCTCTCAGCGACGACGTCGGGCTGAGCCGAACAGGCCGCGCACTATCTCGCGCCCGGCAGACCGGGCGAACTGCTTGAACGCGGACGAGCCGAGCACCTCCTCGACCATCGACTTGTCCTCACGCCGCCGAGGCGCCGGCGCCTGCTCTCTCTTGGCCTCCTTGGCCTCTGCCTTGGCCTCCGCCTCCGCTTCGGCCTGCTGCGCTCCGGCGGCGAGTTTGGCGGCCAGCTTCTCGTAGGCCGACTCGCGGTCCAGGGTCGAGCTGTACTTCGCGTTGCCCGGCGACGCCTGTACCGCGGCGGCGATCCGGTCGGCCGGAGCCGGCGCCATCAGCGACTCCGGCGCCCGCAGCCGGGTCCACGCCACCGGGGTCGGCGCGCCGTCCTCGTTCATCACGGTGACGATCGCCTCGCCGATGCCCAGGCTGGTCAGCACCTCGGCGAGGTTGTACGACGAGGTCGGGAACGTCGAAACGGTCGCGTTCAGCGCCTTGGCGTCATTCGGGGTGTGGGCGCGCAACTGGTGCTGGACCCGCGAGCCGAGCTGGGCCAGCACGTCGTCGGGGACATCCTTCGGCGTCTGGGTCACGAAGAACACGCCGACGCCCTTGGACCGGATCAGCCGTACGGTCTGCGCGATCGCGGCCAGGAACGCCTTCGATGCATCCGCGAACAGCAGGTGCGCCTCGTCGAAGAAGAACACGAGCTTGGGCCTGTCCGCGTCGCCGATCTCGGGCAGGTCGTGGAACAGATCGGCCAGCAGCCACATCAGGAACGTCGAGAACAGCGCCGGCCGGTCCTGCAGGTTCGGCAGTTCGAGCAGGCTGATGACACCCTGGCCATCGCGTTGCTCCAACAGGTCGGCGGTGTCGAACTCGGGCTCGCCGAAGAACGCGTCGGCGCCCTGGTCGGCGAAACCGATCAGGGCACGCAGGATCACACCGGCGGTGGCGTTGGACAGCCCGCCGAGCTCGGCCAGATCGGCCTTGCCCTCGTCGCTGGTCAGGTACCGGATCACCGCTCGCAGGTCTTTCAGGTCCAGCAGCGCCAGGCCGTTCTTGTCGGCGAAGTGGAAGATCAGCCCGAGCGAGGACTCTTGTACTTCGTTGAGTCCGAGCACCTTCGACAGCAGCACGGGCCCGAACGAACTGATCGTCGCGCGGACCGGAATCCCGGCACCCTGACCGCCGAGTGCGTAGAACTCGGTGGGATACCCGGTGGCCACCCAGTCCTGGCCGATCCCCTTGGTCCGGGCGAGCAACTTGTCGCTGGCCTGGCCGGGTACCGAGATACCGGACAGGTCGCCCTTGATGTCGGCTGCGAACACCGGCACACCGCTGGCGGACAACTGCTCGGCCAGACCCTGCAAGGTCTTGGTCTTGCCGGTACCGGTGGCGCCGGCCACCAGGCCGTGCCGGTTCAGCATCGCCAACGGGATCCGCACCTGCACCTCGGGATCGGGCTCGCCGTCGACCATCAGCGCACCCAGTTCGAGCGCCGCGTCCTCGAACGCGTATCCCTTCTTGACCGTCTCGACGACGTTCTCGGTGTCAGCCATACGCCCCGCGCCTTCCCGTACCATGATCGGTGACGACCATTACGGCCCGAAGCCTAGTGGCCGCGCGTGAGAACAGCAGTGTGCACAGCAAGCCGGCCGCCCGCGGGGGGAAAGCGGACGGCCGACGATGGGTGGGTCAGCGGACGATGACGACCTTCGTGCGGCTGGCCGCGAAGTTCCAGATCGCGTCGGACATCGGGCGGGAGACCCGGATGCAGCCGTGCGACTGGCGGTAGTTCGTACCCAGCAGGTAGTCCGGATGGATCTGCATGCCGTTCGACCGGTACGTCGGAATCTGATGGAAGCCGCCGCCACAGGCTGCGTACCGGACGAAGTTGTGCAGGATCAGGCTGGCGCCGTCGGAGTTGTCGCGCACCCGCGCCGGTCGGCCGCACTTCGATCCGGTGTAGTACGTCCCCGGGCCGTACACGCTCGGGTTGTCGATGATGCCGCCCTGTTTGACGACATGGCCGGCCGAGTCGATCAGCCAGAGCCAGTTCTGCGACTGGCTGACGACCATCCGGCGGCCGCTCCCGCTCGCAGGCACCGCGCGGACATCGCAGTGCTTGCGCCACGAGACGTTCAGCCGCCAGTACGTGGGAGCGTCGAGCGAGCCGGTCTGCCTGATCTTCATCACCGACTGGAACCGGACCGTCGCAGCCTCGGTCATGATCCCGACCTTGCCGTCCGCAGGCCCGGCATTGCAGCCGAGCGCGTTCAGCACGGTCTGGGCGTGCTTGATCTGGGTAGAGCTGAGCGCCTCGGCCGGCACCGTCGTACCGACGATCGTGGCAGATATTCCGGCGATCGCCGCCACCCCGCCGATGGCGACTCGCGCGATTCGGTGCATCAGGTCCTCCCCCTGGCCACGTGATGTGCTCTCACCGTCAGACGATCCCCGCGGTCCGTCGGTTGGGCAATCCCAGCGCCGCGCGTCATAAACATCCCATATACGGCACTACGGCCATGGACAGCCGTAACCGGACTGACGCCACGTACGCCCATGAGGAGGACCCGGAACCTCGGTAGACTCCGGAGGGTGATCTTCAAGCGAGTCGGCGACGAGCGGCCGTACCCCGATCACGGGTTCCGGCAGAAGGACTGGGCCGAGCTGCCACCCCGGCAGGTCCGCCTGGACCAGCTCGTGACGACCAAGGGGACGCTTGACCTCGAAGCGTTGCTCGACGAGGACTCGACCTTCTACGGCGATCTGTTCGCTCACGTCGTGGAGTGGAAGGGCGACATGTACCTCGAGGACGGATTGCACCGTGCGCTGCGGGCAGCCCTGCAGCAGCGACTCGTGCTACACGCGCGGGTTCTGGTCCTGGACTGAGCCATGGCGTTCCTGCGCGAACAGCCGCGACCGAGGCGCCGGATCCACTGGCAGACCCCGGTCACGCTGGTCGCGCTGCTGGGCATCCTGGTCGGCGGCGCCTGGTGGGGCTGGAACTCGCTGACCGATTCAAGCGCCGAGCCGCAATGCACGATGACCCAGCTCCCGAACGGCAAGCTCGTGCCTCAGGACGTCGCTGTAAACGTCTACAACGGCGGCGCCAAGACCGGCTCGGCGCAGGCTACCGCCGACCAGCTCAAGAAACGCGGCTTCGCCATCGGCAAGGTCGCGAACGAGCCGAACGGCGAGAAGGTCGCAGGGGTCGCGGTCCGCGGGAACTCGACCACCGCCGCCGAGGTCCGGCTGGTCGCCGGTCAGCTCGCCCAGAAGGCCGCGATCGTGCAGGACGGCCGTACCGACCACTCGGTGGACGTGATCGTCGGCAAGGGTTTCACCACGCTGAACCCGCGCGCGATCCGCTCGGTCGCGGTGCCGGGCGGCCAGAGCTGCGTCCCGGTACGCAAGACCCAGGCCCCGGTGCCCTCGGGCCAGAACCCGAACTAGACCTCGGGTTCCCGGCCACGTTCGCCGAACCACCCGGCGAGCCTTCCGGCCCGGCTGACCGCCCGGAACCGCCGCAGCGTCGGCTCGCGGAGCTGGCTGGGCGCGACCACGAGGATGTCGTCGCCGGGCCGTAGCACCGTCCGCGGGCCGGGTACAAACGTGTGCTGCTCCCGGATCACCAGCGAGACCGAGACTCCCGCAGGCAGCCGCAGTTCGCCGATTTCCACACCGGCCAGCCGGCTCCGGCTCGGCACCCGGAGCTGGAGCATGTCAGCGCCGAGTCGCTCCAGCGGTGCCACATCGATGTCGACCTCGCGCGCCGCCTCGTCGTCCAGTACGCCGAGCCGGCGCGCCAGCCACGGCAGCGACGGACCCTGGAGCAGCGTGAAGATCATGACGAGCACGAACACCACGTCGAAGATCCGGTCGGCCTGCGGCACACCTTCGGCCAGTGGGATGGTGGTCAGCACGATCGGCACGGCGCCTCGCAGCCCGGCCCAGGACAGGAACGTCTTCTCCCGCCACGGGATCCGGAACGGCGCCGCCGATACCCAGACGGCCGGGAACCGCCCGACCACGGTCACGGCGATTCCGATCACCAGCGCGACGCCCACGTCCTGCAGGCCGATCCGGCTCGGTGTGGCCAGCAGGCCGAGCATCACGAAAAGCCCGATCTGCGCCAGCCAGGCGAACCCGTCGACGAAAGAGCGGGTGGTCATCCGGTGCGGCAGTTCGGCCCGTCCAAGCACCAAGCTGGTCACGTACACCGCGGCGAAACCGGACGCATGCAGCAGTTCCGACGCTCCGGCGTACGAGGCGACCGCCAGAGCGACGATGGCCAGCGGGTACAGGCCGGCCGAGCCGAGCGCGACCTTCTTGAGCAGGCCGATGCTAAGGGCGCCGACGGCCAGACCGAACAGCGTGCCGACGAGCAGTTCGTAGGCGGCCAGGCCGAGGAAATGCCACGCGCTCTGCTCGGCGATGTCGCCGGAGCTGACCAGCGTGACCAGCACCACCGTCGGGGCGTCGTTGAGCCCGGACTCGGCCTCCAGCACCCCACGCAACCGCCGTCGGATCGGTACCCGCCTCAGCACGGAGAAGACCGCTGCGGCATCGGTCGGCGCCGTGACCGCGCCGATCAGCACCGACAACTGCCAGTCCAGTCCGAGCACGAAGTGCCCGACGCACGCGACCACCGCCACGTTGATCCCGACGCCGACCGTGGCCAGCACGATGCCGAGCGGCATCGCCGGGCGGACCTCGTTCCACCGCGTGGTCAGGCCGCCCTCGATCAGGATGATCACCAGCGCGGCGAAGCCGAGCGCGTGCGCGAGCTCGGCATCGCTGAACTGGATGCCGCCCGGACCGGAGTCGCCGAGCAGCACGCCCATGGCCAGGTACACCAGCAACGAGGGCAGGCCGGCCCTGGCGGACACGCGCACGGCGAGGATCGCGACCAGCAGCACAGCAGCGCTGGCCAGCAGGATCCGGTCCAGGTCGTGAACGTCCAAGGCCTGCGGTTCCCCTTCGCCTCCGGGTACCAGATCCTATTGGCCCGGATCGGATCGGCCGAAATCGCCGAACCGGAGGCGAAACCGGCAACAAACCTACGTTGCCCTGGGCATCGGTCGGAGAGGATGGCTGAGTGAACCCGCTCGAACAGCTGACGTTGGACCAGTTGAGAGCCCGGACCAGTGAGAAGTGGCGGGCCTATCCGCCGGACGTACTGCCGCTGTTCGTCGCGGAGATGGACGTTCCGCTGGCCGAGCCGGTGGCCCGGGCGGTGACCGATGCGATCGCACTCGGCGATACCGGTTACGTGTCCGGCACCGCCTATGCCGAGGCGTACGCCGGCTTCGCCGCTGACCGGTGGAACTGGGACGACGTCGCCATCGAAAGGACCGTCGTCGTGCCGGACGTGATGCTCGGTATCACCGAGGTGCTGCTGCGGTTCACCGCTCCCGGCGGGCCGGTAGTCGTCACCAGCCCGTGCTACCCGCCCTACTACCCGTTCGTGGAGAACATAGGCCGGCGGGTGGTGGAGGCACCGCTCGCAGCGGACTGCCGGCTCGACCTGGACGTGCTCGGCTCGACCTTCGAGCGGCTGGCCGGCGAACGGGCCGCGTTCGTGCTGTGCAACCCACACAACCCGACCGGCGTGGTCCATACGCGCGAGGAGTTGACCACGATCGCCCGGCTGGCCACGCAGTACGGCGTCCGGGTCGTCTCCGACGAGATCTGGGCGCCGCTGATTCTGCCCGGTGTCGACTTCGTTCCGTACCTGACGGTGCCCGGCGGCGAGGACGGGATCGCGGTCGTGTCGGCCTCGAAGGGCTGGAATCTGGCCGGGATCAAGGCCGCACTCGCGATCGCCGGAGCCGGGGCGACCGACGACCTCGCCCGGTTCTCGACAGCGGCGTCGGACGGAGCCAGCCATGTCGGCGTACAGGCGCACACCGCGGCGCTGCGTTTCGGGCTCGACTGGCTGGACGCGCTGATCGCCGGACTGGCCGAGAACCGTGCGTTGCTGGGCGACCTGCTCGCCGAACACCTGCCTGCGATCGGGTATCTGCCGCCGGCTGCCACGTACCTCGCCTGGCTCGACTGCCGGCGGCTCGACCTGGACGACGACCCGGCCGCGGTGTTCCTCGACCGGGGCCGGCTGGCGCTCTACTCCGGCCCGAAGTTCGGCACCGGCGGTGCCGGCCACGTCCGTTTCAACCTGGCCACCTCATCGGAGATCCTCACCGAAGCCGTCCGCCGGATGGCATCGGCGATTGCCTGAATTTCAGCGAGAAAGGCCCTGGCGCATCACACAGCACCAGGGCCTTTGACTCGCGGAGAGCGGTGGCGGCGGGATTTGAACCCGCGGAGGGTTGCCCCTCACGCGCTTTCGAGGCGCGCTCCTTAGGCCGCTCGGACACGCCACCGCCGGAGAGGTTACCAACTACGACGCTGTTGGAAGAAATCGCGTAGCCGCGCGCCGGTCTCGTCCGCCATCACACCGCCGACCACCTCGGGCCGGTGGTTGAGCCGCCGGTCCCGCACAACGTCCCACAAGGAGCCGACCGCGCCGGCCTTCTCGTCGTACGCGCCGAACACCAGCCGCTCGATCCGGGCCAGGACGATCGCGCCGGCACACATGGTGCACGGCTCGAGCGTCACCACCAGCGTGCAGCCGTCGAGCCGCCAGGTGCCGAGCCGTCCGGCGGCCTGCCGGATCGCCACGATCTCGGCGTGCGCGGTGGGGTCGCTGGTCGCCTCGCGTTCGTTATGGCCGCGGCCGATCACAGTGCCCGAGTCGTCCACCACCACCGCGCCGACCGGTACGTCGGTGTCGGTCAGCTCGGACTCGGTCAGAGCGAGCGTCATCAGGCGCGTCCAGGCACGCCTGGCTGGATCCGCGGCCACGGGGTCAGCTCACGCTGTCGACGGCCTCGCGGAACTGCGGTCCGAAGCCCAGCTTGTCGGCGATCTCGCCGAGCATCTCGTCGGGATACAGATCGATGTCGTCGCACAGCGCGCCGAGATCCATCGCGCTCATCCCGAGATCGGCCACGATCGACAGGTCGCCGGCCGGGACCTCTTCGTCGTCCTCGTCCGGCACGGGCAGGTGCAACTCGTCGACGACCTCACGGGCCAGCGGCCACTGCGTCGCCGCGGTGACGTCGGACATCAGCAGCCGGGTACGTACGCCGATCACCCGCACCAGCAGGAAGAAGTCGTCGGCGACCGACACCATCCCGATCACGCCGGACTCGCTGGGATAGCGGCGCAGCGCCGACACCAGCGACACCAGGTCCGGGTCGGGCAGCACCAGCGGCGTCACCTGCCAGTCGCCCTCTTCACGGTATGCGGCTACGGCGAAATCGAGATCGGTCGTCGACTCTGTCGTCGAGCCGTCGCTCATCGCCACACCCCCCGCAGCATCTCGGCCACAGGCCACATCGTCGCAGATGCCGACCCCGCGTCAAGTCCAGGGCACGGCGCCGTGCGCTACGTGTGGTACGTGGCCCTGCGGAGCGCCTCGCGGATCCGGGTGTGCCGGGTCCGGCGTGGGGTGATCCGCTCGCGCAAGGCGCGTGCCTCGGCGAGGTCGCGGAGGAAGGCAGCACGGCGGCGAAGCCGGTCTGCTTGATCGGGAGCGTCGTCCTGCCGTCTGTACTCGGGCACGCCTGCCTCCCTGCCTGGGTGGCTTGTACCCGTCTAGTACCCGGGCTCGGCGAAGTTGACGCTATCAGTGCACAAGGCGCATCGATTACGGTTCGGGCCATGCAGATTCTCGTCGCCGACCACCCGCTCGTCGCGCACAAGCTGACCATCCTGCGGGACGAGAACACAGACTCGCCGACGTTCCGCCGGCTGACCGAGGAACTGGTCACGCTGCTGGCCTACGAGGCGACTCGCGACGTCCGTACCGCACCCGTCTCCGTACTGACGCCGGTCGCGCCGGCCGACGGCGTCAAGCTCGCACACCCGAAGCCGCTGGTGGTGCCGATCCTGCGGGCCGGGCTCGGGATGCTCGAGGGGATGACCCGATTGCTGCCGACGGCCGAGGTCGGCTTCCTCGGCATGATCCGCAACGAGCGCACGCTGGAGGCATCGACGTACGCCGAACGGTTGCCGGACGACCTATCCGCGCGACAGTGCTACGTACTCGACCCGATGCTCGCCACCGGCGGCACGCTGGCCGCGGCGATCCGTTTCCTCACCGACCGCGGCGCGGACCACATCACGGCGATCTGCCTCCTGGCCGCACCCGAGGGCGTCAAGCGCATCGAGGACGAGCTGGCCGATCTGCACATCCCGGTCAACCTGGTGATCGCCGGCATGGACCACAAACTCAACGACAAGGGCTACATCGTGCCCGGCCTCGGCGACGCCGGCGACCGCCTCTACGGCGTCGTCTAATGGTCGCGCTCCTCAACCGTCAGGCGCTGTCTCGGCCGACGCGTACCACGAGGCAGGCCGGCTGCACCGCGAAGCGCAGCCGGCCTGCCTCGGTAAGCACGTCACCGTCGACCTCGCACAGTTGTGGCGGGTCGACTCGCACCGTGAGGTCACGACCCCGATCACGCTGGAGCGACGGTCCGTCGCCTCCGTTTGTCAGCACCCGTGAGGTCACCCCGATCCACTCGGCCAGGCTCTCGGGGCTGACCGTCGCCACGTCCAGCCGGGCATCATCGACCTCGGCATCGGGCAGCAGCACCATGCCGCCGGTGAGCTCACCGCAGTTGCCGACCACGACCGTGCGGGCCTGGCCGGCGGCCGCGGTGCGCCCATCCACCACCAGGTCGAGCGCGAACGGGTCGTCGGTCAGGTGCTCGCCGCCGCTGGCGACGTACGCCGCCCAGCCGACCTTGTCCTTCACGCCCTCGGGCGCGTCATTCATGATCTGGGCGTCGAAGCCGACCCCGGCCATGACGGTGAAGCAGTGGACGTTGTCCGCGCCGGTGCGCAGGTCACCAGCGCCCTGGCTCTCGTCGGGGTCGACGACCAACCATCCGACATCGATCCTGCGGTCCTGGCCGGTGAAGGCCGCGGCGGCCGCGGCGGCCAGGGAGTCGATCGGGAGGCCGAGGTTGCGCGCCAGCAGGTTCCCGGTGCCGCCGGGAAGGAGACCCATCGAGACGCCGGTGGCGACGAGCTCCTGCGCCACCGCCCGGACGGTCCCGTCGCCCCCGAGGGCGCACACGAGACCGGCGCCGTCGCGAACGGCCTCGCGCGTCTGACCGAAGCCGGGATCGTCCTCGGTCGTCTCGACCAGCGTCGGCGCCTCGACGCCCGCCGCGGTGGCCGCGTCCTGGAGAACCTCGCGCACGTCGGCGAGGTCGACCTTCGTCGGGTTGACGATGACGACGACCTCAGAACCGCTGGGCTCCACCCGCGTACTGTCGCACGGCGCCTGCACCGCTTACCAGCGGCGGTGGGTGGGTACAGCGGTACGTGAAGGAGAAGATCATGAACAGCATGAGCGATCAGGCCGGCGGCGTGAGCGGCTCGGCGAAGTGGGCCGCCACCAGGGCCGGTGACAATCCCGTGATCGAGTGGGGGGCTCGCCTCGGCTACGGCGCCAGCGGCGTCCTGCACCTGCTGCTCGCCTATCTGACCGTACAGATCGCTCTCGGCGGCGGCGGTCAGCAGGCGAGTCAGTCCGGGGCGCTGGCGACACTCGCCCGGGAGCCGGCAGGACAGGTCCTGCTCTGGGTGATCGGGGCTGGGTTCGCCCTGCTCGCCCTGTGGCAGCTCACCGAGCTCGTCACCCGGCACGAGGCGTCCGACAAGGCGAAGGCCGGCGGCAAGCTCGTTGTCTACGGTGTGCTCGCCTGGACGTCCTTCAAGTTCGCCTCTGGCGGTCGTACGTCGAGCAACAAGCAGACCAAGGAATTCACGGTGACCTTGATGAACGCACCGGCCGGCCGGGTGCTCGTCGGCCTCGTCGGTGTCGCCATCATCGGCGTCGCCGTTTACCACGTGCACAAGGGCTGGCGGGAACGGTTCCTCGGGGACCTGCGGGAGCACCCGGGTCGGTGGGTGGTCATCGCCGCCAAGGTCGGCTACATCGGCAAGGGCATCGCACTGGCGGCCGTGGGCGTCCTCTTCATCACGGCCGCGATCCAGCATCAGCCTGGCAAGGCTACCGGTCTCGACGGGGCACTCCGGTCGATGCGCGACCTGCCCGCCGGCACGGTCATCCTGCTCGGCATCGCGCTCGGCCTGGCGGCGTACGGTGTGTACTCGTTCGCGCGGGCCCGCTACGCGCGCGTCTGATCCTCCACATCGCCGCGACGCAGCCAGCACCAGGCGAGCAGTGCCGCGACCGAGCCGTTGACGATGGCCACCACCAGGTCGCTGACGTGGTGCATGCCCCGGTAGAGCCGTGCCGTCGCGACGAGGAACGGGATCGCGAGGCACACGCTGACCACCACGCCGCGGAGCACCGAGTTCGTGATCCGCAGGGCCATCAGCCCCAGCGTGAAGTACAGCGCGGTCGCGGCAGAGGTGTGCCCACTCGGGAAGCTGGAGGTCGGCGGCGAAGCGTCCAGCTTCTCGACGTCCGGGCGCTGGCGGTCGATGAGGAGCGTGGTGAGGAAGAAGACCAGCCCCTGCAGGCCGATCGCGATGAGCGGCACGACCGCGAACCACCACTGCTTGGTCCGCCACCAGACCAGCACGACCACGACCAGGCACACGCCGATGATGCTGACCGTCGCGCCGGTCCACGAGAAGAAAAGTGTGACCCCGTTCCAGAACGTCGTGCGTGACGACTCCAAGCTCTTGCTGACTCTGTCCTCGGAGGCGCTCAGGTCCTTCAGCGGGCCGTCGGTGAGGAGCCAGCCCGTCCCGACCACGGCCAGCCACCACACCACGATGGGGACCAACGCGCGGACCACCAGGTCACGGCCCGCCTCCTTGGCGGTGGGTCGGGACGTGTCTTCCTGCCAGCGGGTCAGCAACGCCATCAGTCTGAACCTTTCGTCGTGCCGCCGGTGGGGGTTGGCGGCCTCCAGCCCACATAGCCCGCGTACGACGCGGCCGTCAGCCCGCACCCGAGCAGGACGCCGGCCGTAACGTCGGACAGGAAGTGGGCGCCCGCATAGAGCCTGTCGGCACACGTCACGATCACCCACACCGCACCGAGGCCGACCAGCAGCCTCCGAACGCCTGTACCCACGAGGGGCCACATCAGCAGGACGACCACGGTGACGACGATGGCGTTGTTGGTGGCATGACCGGAGGGGAAGGAGAATCCGGCGTGCTGGGCGATCGGGTCGTCGATCTCGGGACGGGCACGGCGTACCAGAAGCTTGAGCACGCCGGCGATGGCCCACCCGGCGGCCATCGTCGCCAGCGCCCACCAGGCCCGAGTGCGCAGGTGCTTGCCGAACCAGACATAGAGGCTCACCGGCAGGCCCAGGAGCAGGTACATCACCCACGGCTGGCTGATCACCTCCCACGTCGCCACGAACGACCGGACCCGTGGGTGGCCGCGGGTGTAGTCGGTTGCGGCGACAATGATGTGCTGGTCCAGGGTCACCAGCGGGTCGTACTTGGTGCGGACGAGGAACGCCAGCATCCCCAGCGGGACGGCGACGACAACCGCGTAGACGACCGCCCGCGTCAGTCGGCGCCAGCGGGAGACGGCGGCGGGGTCCATGGCGGCATACTTGCACTGCAGGTGTCCTGAGCTCGCAGGTCAGCGCGCCGTTCGACGACCTGCGCGACCACCACGGGCGGGCTTTGTACAGCGCTGCGGAAACGCGACGATTCAGTAGTTCCAGGGGTAGGGCGACCAGTCGGGCTTGCGCTTCTCGAGGAACGAGTCGCGGCCCTCG
The DNA here is from genome assembly GCA_046765875.1 of Actinomycetota bacterium. Taxonomy (GTDB): domain Bacteria; phylum Actinomycetota; class Actinomycetes; order Propionibacteriales; family Kribbellaceae; genus DASRHY01. Next base: position 5,842 of record JBKPSJ010000109.1, on the reverse strand, counting down.
GCGGCTTCGTCGGTGCCGTACGCGAGCCGGGTCGCCTCGCCGGCGAAGAGTTGCTGTCCGACCAGGCCGTCGTCGATCAGGTTGAACGCGTACTTGAGCATCCGCTGCGCGGTCGGCGACTTCGCACAGATCTTGCGACCCCAGTCGAGTGCCACTTGTTCGAGCTCGGCGTGCGGGACGACACGGTTCACCATGCCCATCCGGTACGCCGCCTCCGCGTCGTACTCGTCGCCGAGGAAGAAGATCTCGCGGGCGAACTTCTGCCCAACCTGCCGGGCAAGATACGCAGACCCGAACCCACCGTCGAACGACGCGACATCGGCGTCGGTCTGCTTGAAGCGGGCGTGTTCCGCCGACGCGAGAGTCAGGTCACAGACCACGTGCAGGCTGTGACCACCACCGGCCGCCCAGCCCGGAACGACGCAGATCACAACCTTCGGCATGAACCGGATCAACCGCTGCACCTCCAGGATGTGCAGCCGCCCGGCCCGGCCCGGCTCGATCGACTCCGAGGTGTCGCCCGACGCGTACTTGTATCCGTCCTTGCCGCGGATCCGCTGGTCGCCACCGGCGCAGAACGCCCACCCGCCGTCACGCGGCGACGGACCGTTGCCGGTCAGCAGTACACATCCGACGTCTGTGCTCATCCGGGCGTGGTCCAACACCCGGTACAACTCGTCGACCGTCGACGGCCGGAACGCGTTGCGCACCTCCGGCCGGTCGAACGCGACGCGAACGACTCCGGCGTCGACAGCCCGGTGGTAGGTGATGTCGGTGAGGTCGAACCCCTCGACCGGCTTCCACACGGAGTCGTCGAAGATCGCGGACACACGCTGTGACTGGTTCACGAGTCCAAAGCGTAGTTTCCGGACACCAGCCCCCAATCACTGGCCGCGAGGACTCTGCGCCGGTTAGCCTTCGTGGCCATGGCACCCGTGCGCGCCCTCGCCGTCGTGCTGCTGGCCGGCGGTCTCACGGTCGGGGGCGTGATCCCGCAGGCGTTGGCGGCGCCGATCCCGGACCCGCCCCACGGCGGACTGAGCGCGCCCGCATACGTCGACGGCGATCACACGGTGCCGGTGTACTCCTACGCCGACGTGATCCGCGAGTCGGTCAAGGTCGACACGACCATGGACACCGACGACGACGGCACTCCGGACACGATCGCGGTCGACATCGTCCGGCCCCGCGAAACCGACGCGATGGGCATCGAGGTTCCGGTGATCATGGATGCCTCGCCGTACTACGAGTGCTGCGGTCGCGGCAACGAGAACGAGAAGAAGGCGTACGACAGCAACGGCGTGATCACGAAGATGCCGTTGTTCTATGACAACTACTTCGTCCCCCGCGGGTACGCCGTCGTCGATGTCGACATCATCGGCACCGGACGCTCGTCGGGTTGCGGCGATGTCGGCGGCGAGAACGAGATCAACTCCGTCGTCGCGGTGATCGACTGGCTGAACGGCCGCAACACCGCGCACGACCGCGACGGCAACCCGGTCGCGGCCGACTGGACGAACGGTGCCGTCGGCATGATCGGCAAGTCGTACGACGGCACCCTGGCCAACGGTGTCGCCGCGACCGGCGTAAACGGGCTGAAGACGATCGTGCCGATCTCGGCGATCTCGTCCTGGTACGACTACACCCGCTCCGGCGGCGTGCCGTACTCGATGGACTACATGCCGTGGCTCGGCGGATACGTCGGGCACGACACCGCGGCCTGCCGGGCGGTACGCGAGGAGCTCGGCGAGAACGATGCCGACGAGTCTGGCGACTACACCTCGTTCTGGGCCGAGCGTGACCACGTCATGGACGCCCGCAACGTACGCGCCAGCGTGTTCCTCGTACACGGGCTGAGCGACTACAACGTCCAGCCGAACCACTTCGGACAGTGGTGGGCGGCACTGTCGAAGAACCGCGTTCCGCGCAAGATCTGGCTCGGCCTCGAGGAGCACGTCGACCCGTTCGAGTTCCGCCGGACCGAGTGGGTGGACGAACTGCACAAGTGGTTCGACTACTGGCTGATGGGCCTGCCCAACGACGTCGTGGACGAGCCGATCGCCACCGTCGAGACCGCTCCGGACGTGTGGAAGCAGTACAACACCTGGCCTGCCGACATCAAGTCCACGTCAGTCCCGCTTGCCGAGGGCAGGCTCGGCGTGACCGAACCGACGACCGTCAACATCGTCGACAATCCCGACCTCGACGAGGACGACATCGTCGGAACACCGAGCGAGCCGGTGGCCGGCCGGCAGATGTTCCTGTCCGCCCCGCTGCAGAACAGGATCCGGATCAGCGGTACGCCGACGGTCACGCTGCGGATCAAGATCGACAACACCGACAAGACCACCACACCGGTCACAGCCCGGCTGATCGAGTACGGCGAGGCCACCCGGTACGCCGGGATCCAGCGCACCGATACCGAGACGTGCTGGGGCTCCTCGACCCCGGCCGACGACTCCTGCTACTTCGACGTGACGAAGCGGACCGCGGTGACCGACCACGGCATCGTCGGGCGCGGCTGGATCGACGCGGCACACAGCGACTCGCTGTCGAACCCCAAGCCGCTGGTCCCCGGCCGCTGGACGACCGTCACCGTACCGCTGCGTCCGCAGGACATGATCATCCCGAAGGGCCGGGTGCTCGGCCTGGCGATCACGTTGAGCGACACCGAGTGGACGACGGCGAACGACACCGGCGCCACCGTCGACGTCGACCTCGCGCACAGCCGGCTCAACCTGCCCGAGCTCGGCGGCAAGGTCGTTGCCCCGAGCAACCAGCCGCGGCTCGACGTGGACGTCGCGCCGACCCGCCGGCCCGAACTGCACGCCCCCGTCAGCTAGTGGTTACCGAGCTGGCGGCGATCGAAGCTGCCGCCGCGCGGATCGCCGGCCGGGTACGCCGTACACCGCTGTTGTGGTGTGAGGAGTTCGGCGTCCAGGTCAAGGCTGAGAACCTGCAGTACACCGGGAGCTTCAAGGTCCGCGGCGTGTTCAACGCTTTGCTGTCCCGTGGCGACGCACCGAAGGGCGTGGCGACGTTCTCGGCGGGCAACGCCGCGGCTGCGGTCGCCTATGTCGCCCGCGAGCTGGGCATTCCCGCCGCGCTCTGCATGCGCCCGGACGCGGTCGCGGCCAAGGTCGAGGCGGTACGCCGCTACGGCGGCGAGATCGTCTTCACCGAGGACCTGCTCGGCACCTGTCACGATCTGGCCGCGGAGCGCGGGTACGGAGTGCTGCACCCGTTCGACGACCCTGACCTGATCGCCGGCCACGGCACGGCGGGCCTGGAGATCATGGCCGACTGCCCGGCGCCTGATCTGGTGATCGTCCCGATCGGAGGTGGCGGGCTGATCAGCGGCGTAGCCGCGGCGGTGAAGGCCGTCAGGCCGGCTACCCGGCTGGTCGGCGTCGAGCCCGTCACCGCGAACGCGATGAGCTACGCCCTGCGCATCGGCCGGCCCGATCCACTCCCGACAAGGCCGGTCTCGATGGCCGACGGGCTGACAGCGCCCTTCGCCGGGACGCATACGCTCGCCCATGTCCAGGCGCTGGTCGATGAGGTGGTCGAGATCGACGAGGCCGCGATCGAGGCCGCCTGGCGGCCGATGATGTGGGCGACCCGGCTATTGCTCGAACCATCGGCCGTCGTGGGCCTCGCCGCTGTCCGGACCGGGCTGGTAACACCCGCTCCGGACGCGCAGGTGGTGCTGGTCGCGTCCGGTGGCAATGCCGCCCTACCGGGCTGATTCGTCGGCCACGAAGTACAGCGGGTCGCCCGCGCCGAGGTCGGTGATCCCGGCCGCGTCCAGCGCGCCGACCGCGACCGTACGCCGGACCGCTGCAAACGTCAGCACGTGCGCGACCATCCCGCCGTAGGTGAACACGTGCGGCCGGTCGCCGGTGGAGTCGACGAACGTCTCGTCGAACCGGCCCTCGTCGTTCAGCCGGCGGACCAATGCGAGATAGCGCGGGCCCGCGACGTCGTACCGCGCCCGGATGTCCGACAGGTGCTCCTGCCGGCCGGACTCGGGAAACACGAACGGCTCGTCGTCGACCGCGGCCAGCCACATCTCCAACTGCCAGACCAGCCGGTCGATCTGGCGGCGCAGCGTCAGCGGCCGCTCGTCGATGCTCTCGACGGAGTACTCGATCGGCCTGTCCAGCGTCTCGGCCTCGAGCCGGCCGGCCCGGTCGATCAACTGGCCGATCATCCACACGTGGTGCTCGACCATCTTCACCAGCACGTCCATGCCCTTGACCTCCTTGCGGGCCGGTAGCCGCAGGCTGCCCGGCGGATGGAAGTGGACCCCGCTCGGCGCGTCCAGGAAGAACCGGTGCGTCGGCCGTCGCCGCCACGCCCGCGGCGGCACCCCGTACGCCCGGGCGAACGCGCGGGTGAACGCCTCGTGCGAGCCGTACCCGGCCTCGATCGCGATGTCGAGCACACCGTCGTCGCCGCTGCTCAGCCGGTACGCCGCGCGCTCGAGCAGCACCCGACGCCGGAACGCCGATGGTGACTCACCGGCGACGGCGCCGACCACTCGGTCGAAGTGGTACCGCGACAGGTACGCACGACGGGCGAGATCGGCACCTGTGGTGTCGGGGTCGTCGAGGCTGCCGGCCACGACGTTCACCAGGGTGGCGAACACGTCCGTCGGGGTCATGGCACCACCTTCGCGGTTGCGGTCGCGGCGTACTTGATCGATTTTGCGCAGACCGCCCGGCGCGGCTTGTCGACGTCGGTGTGCCTCAGATAGGCCGCAACCCGGTCGGCCTCGACCCCGAACGCCTCGGCGACCAGGTCCGGGTGGCCGGCCAGAGCTTCACCGAGCGGCTTCTCGTTCGCGTCGCCGTCGAGGTGGTACGTCGGCGGGCCAGACCACCACCGACCAGTCGTTGCCTGTGGCATAGTGCCCATGCCAGATCGCTATCCACCGCGGGTCATCGTGTCCTGTGCCACACCACACCAGGCGTGTCGACCCTCGTTGCCGCTGTCAACGTTGCTAGAAGCAACGAGTTACCCGGACCGCCTGACGGTGAACGGGATCAGGTGGTCGTATCCGCGTACCGAGACCCGCCGCAACCGGCGCAACCGGAAGTCCGGATGGCCGTCGAGCGCGGCCGCCAGGTCACGGTCGGTCAGCACCCGGCCGGGCCTGGCCTCCGCGGTCAGCCGGGCCGCGATGTTCACCACCGGGCCGTAGATGTCGCCGAGCCGGATCAGCACGCCGCCGTACGCGAGCCCGATCCGCAGCTGCGGCAGATCCCCGGCCTCCGCGATCCGGTCCTGCAACGCCAGCGCGATCGTCACGCCTTGCGCCGGCTCGTCCGCGACATACAGCAGTGCGTCGCCCAGCGACTTGATCACGCGGCCGCCGTGCGTCGCGACGACGTCGGCCGCGAGACTTTCGAACCGCTCGAGCAAGTCCGCCAGCTCGGGCTCGGTCAGGCTGCGGCTGAGCCGGGTGAAGCTGACGATGTCGGCGAACCCGACCACCCGGACTCCCTGTGACGCGTCGCCGGCCGAGCTGACCACCCGGCCGGACGCTGCCGCCAGATGCCGCCGCCAGACGTAGTTCTGCAACTGCTCCATCGCCGGCAACAGCAGAGTCGCCGTGTCGGTTGCCTTCTCCACACCTAGGTCGGAGTCGCCGAGCAGTGTGAAGAACATCGCGGCCTGCCAGGACGCCAGCCGGGACTGCGTCTGGCCGAGCTTGCGCGCCAGCGACAACTCGATCTCCTGGTCGACGAAGCCGTCGTCCTCCAGCGCGACCAGTAGCCGGGCCGCCTCGACGTCGTCGTCGGTGAAGGCGATCTCGTCGTCGGGCACGGTGGCGAAG
>JBKPSJ010000108.1:0-27575 GCA_046765875.1 Actinomycetota bacterium | reverse complement strand
CATCCGAAGGCTGATCGGCTGGGGTATTGCGCTGGGTTCTCGTAACCCTCGGCACGGTCGGCGTCGCATCGTCACCGGGGCGATGACCGAGACCGCTCCGCGCAGAGCTACCGATCCAAGTCGGTCAGAGCCTCGCCCACGATCTCGATCGAGTCGGCGGTGATTGGGTCGAGGACGAGTTGTAGGTGTCTGGCTCCGGCCGCAGCCAGCCCGCGTACGTGGTCGGGGAGGTCCTGCGGCGTAACCGTGGTGAGTCTCGGGTCGTAGCGCTCTCCCATCAGCCGGCCCTCACCGTCCGGCAGCGTCACGAGCACAGCGGCCGTCGCGTCGACGTACCGTCCGGCAGGCGTCACCGCGTCCACCTCGGCCTTGACCTGCACGAATCGCTCGACGGAGTTGTCGTAGCGGTTCCACCAGACGTTCCACGAATCGGCGACGGGCAGCCCGATGGTCAGCATCCGCTGACCGGTCGAGCCCAGCATGATCGGCGGGCCGGCCCGCCGGACAGGGCGCGGGTCGAGCACGCAGTCGTCGACCTCGTAGAACCTGCCCTTGAACGTCGTCCGGCCGTCCCGCAGCAGCCCGATGATGATCGCCAGCGCCTCCTCGAACCGCGACACCCGCCGGTCATAGGCGAACCCGTACGCGTCGTACTCCCGCTTGTTCCATCCCGCGCCCAAACCCACGATCAGCCGGCCGCCGGAGATCGCGTCAACCGTGGCCGCCTGCTTGGCCAGCATCGCCGGCGCATGAAAGCTCGTCGACGCGACCAGAGGTCCGATCTCGACCCGCTCCGTTGCCTGCGCGATCGCCGCCAACGCCGTCCACGCCTCGTACGGGCCACGCGTCGACCCGTCCGGCAGGTCGTACAGCAGATGGTCACCCACCCACACCGAGTCGAAGCCGGCCGCTTCCACCCGACGCGCGAGGTCGATGTACTCCGGCCACGGTACGAACCGTTCGACCTCGGGCAGCTGAACACCGATCTTGCAGGGGCGGCTCACGCACCGAGGGTATGAGACGCTCCATCCACAGGTAACCGCCTCACCCCGCAGCGGGTGCGGTCAGCAGGTCTTTGAGGACGGCGGCCTCGCTGATATCGCCGCGTTTCGTCGCGGTGAGCAGGGTGAGCTGACCACGACCAGCCAGCTCGCGCAGGTGAGCAAGCGCGGCGGCCCGGTCCGGATCCTCCAACTCGGCGCGGTAGCGCCGGGAGAACTCGTCGTACCGGCCGGGGTCATGGCCGTACCACCGGCGCAGGTCGGTCGAGGGTGCGATCTGCTTGCACCATTCGTCCAGGTGAGCACGCTCCTTGCTGAGCCCTCGCGGCCAAAGGCGATCGACGAGGACACGTCGGCCGTCGTCCGCCCGCGGAGCGTCGTATACCCGGCGGACCTCCACATGACTGCGTGCCATCGGGCCCTCCTTCGCGGTTCGGCATCGTCTCGCTCGTCGTCCTAGACCACCCAAGCAACGTACCGCCGCCCGTGCGTCGGGGATGGTGACGTGACCCAGGGCAAGACTGCCGGCCGAGCGGTATACCCGGGTTGGGCGTTGGTTCGCTGAGAATCGGTCTCGAATCGGCGGCAGCAGCCAGTCGCCGACGTGACGCTCATGCATGCAGCTCCGCCGCAAGCGTAGACACGATCGAGTGACTCACGCGCGCAAGACTCGTTGCTATCGGCAACCGACAGCCGGCGCCACGCCGTACGAAACTTCCGTCGCCGAGCACCGCGGTGACCGGGAGACGTTCAGGGTGGTCAGTACAGCTAGGTCAGGTCCTGGCTGGGGTCGAACGGGTCGCCCAGACGTATGCCGTCGGACGTGATCTCGTATTGGCGAGTGTCCGGCTCGTGGGCGCTGCCGCGGGACTTGAGGATGGTCAGTGCGCGCTTGAGCTGGGAGTCTCCTCTGAGGAACTGGAGCAGGACCACGTTGTCGGCCAGGTGGGAGATGCCGTATTCGGACAGGCGGGTGAGGCCGAACAGATCGGGGACTTCCTGCGTCATGACGACGCTGGTGTTGGCGCGAGCACAGCGTTGCAGTAACGAGTAGATGTATTCGCGGAAACGAATTTCGTCTCCGGCGGTGGCTCGCAGGTCGCCGATGCTGTCGATGGCGATTCTGGTGGCGCCGGTGCGGTGAATGGTGTCGAGCAGGTCGTAGACCCACTCGTCGAGATACAGGTCGACTGGGGTGCGGTACATGAGCTCGATCCCTGGATCGTCCAGTGACCACGAGAACCCGTTGAGGATGCGCTCCAACTGTGTCGGGTTTTCCTGGAATGTCGCGATCAGCCCGGTCTCGCCGTGCTGTGCGCCGGTGAAGATGAAGTGCAGCGCGAGCAGCGTCTTGCCGATGCCGGACGGTCCGGCCAACAGGGTCGACGCGCCGCGATAGACGCCCTCGGAAACCATGGCGTCCAATGCCGGCACTCCGGTGGACACGCGTTCGTGGACGCCGCGATACCCGTCGAGCTCGACGGGGTCGGCCATGCGCGGGAAGACGTCGAGGCCGGCGGAGGACAATCGGTAGGCGTGCTTGCCCGATAGCGAGCCACTGCCGCGGAGTTTGACGACCGAAAGGACGCGCCGGTCGCGGTCGGCTTCCCGGTCGGTGCTCAGCGACACGATGGCGTCGGCAACGGCGAACTCGGGGTCATCGCTGGTATCGATGCCGTTGTACTCCCCGACCCAGAAGGAGGTTATCGGCAACGCGGACAGCAGCGCGGCCAGCTCGTGCAGGAACCCCCTGTACGCCTCCGGGTGCGCGGCGTAGGTTTGTAGTGCCCGGAAACTGTCGATGACCACCAGACTCGGGCGGTGCCGCTTGAGCAGTTCGGTGATGGACGCCAGCGCCCCGGTTAGCCCGTCTTCATTCAGCGTCTGGCCGAGTTCCTCATAGATCACCCGTGTGCCGAGGGCTGCGGGGTCGAAAAAGTCCAGGGACTGCCCGTAGCGCAAGATCTTGTCGAGTGGTTCGGACACGGTCGACAGGTAGATCGCCGGCCGGTCGGCGCTGGCGTTGTGGAACACATACTGCTGGGCGAGGATCGTCTTGCCCGAACCCGGTCTGCCGCAGATCAAGACGATGCCGTTGCGGGGCAGGCCGCCTCCGAGGACGGCGTCCAGTCTGTCGGAGCCGCTGGCCAGCCGGTCGGTCATGGCCGGCTACCCCCACGTCGCAAGTAGGCGCTGGTCCCGACCAGGTCGCGAACCGTGGACACGAACTGCAGAGATTCCAGCGGCTTGACCAGGAACGCCTCTGCTCCCGCCGCCAATGCCTGATCACGCAATGCGACCGACGAGACGGCCAGGACCGGAACCGAACTGAGGTCACGGGCGGTCCGGCATAGCGCGAGGCCGGCCCCACCGGACATCAGCAGATCGACGACAAGCACGCTCGGCGGCTCATCACGCAGGATCTCAGCGGCCAAGGCCGCGTCGAACACGACTCGTACGGCGTAGCCCTCGGTGCGGAGGAAATAGTCGGCGAACTCTGCTGCGTACGGGTCACGCTCGGCAAGCAGGACGGTTATGGTCCCATCGACGCTCGCTTGAGACCCGCCGCGCCGGGTCTTGCCCGGAACCGACGCCGCGTCCTCGCCGCGCCGGGTCTCGCCCGGAACCGACGCCGCGTCCTCGTCGCGCCGCTGAGCGAGCAGCCGATGAGCATCGGCCGGCTGCAGGCCCTGCTCGATCTGATCGCGGACGAACCTGAGTTGATCCACCTGGTCGCGGCTGAACAACCGCTGTCCACCCGCGCTGCGGTCGGGCACGATCTGTTGATACCGGTCCTCCCAGGCACGCAACGTCTGAGTCGGCACACCGAGCATGCGAGCCACTGCGCCGATGCTGTAGATGCCGCTCGCGCGGTCCGCGCTGTCCTCCACTCCAACGCCACCCCTCTCCCGCGACAAGCGTGACCCGGAGCCAACCATCCGTCCATCCACCCTTTCGAACATTCCTGCACAGTAGCTCTGCAATAGTTGCACATAGCTCGCTGATAGTTCTACAGTTCTTGCATGTTGTGGCTCGTAAGGAGTCGGCAGGCCGTGCTTCGCAAGGCACGCGGCGTGCAGTCTTCCGGTGGTGGGGCGTCGGTTTCATGAACCCTGACCTTGACCCGAGGGAGTTTGCCGGGATCGCCGAGACCCTCCGGGTCGCGCCGACACCGACCCGGACGGCCGAGGACATCGTGGACTACGTCCGCAAGCAGCTCGAGGCCAACCGTGCGGGCTTGACCTTGCTTCGTGCCCGGCGACGGTTGGAAACGATTGCGCCCACCGATCCGTTGGTCGAGCAGGCCGACCGGTTGCAGTACGAGCTGGATGAGGTCGCCGAGCATCTGATCGCCACACGCCGGCTGCCCGAGTCAGAGGCAATCGACGGGCATCATTGGACAAGTCCTGCGCGGCAGCGGAGTTGACGTGGACGCCGGTGTGTTCGCTGAGTTTGCGACCGCTCTACACGCCTCCGCCGGCGTGGCCGAGACCGTCGACACGGTCGTGCAGTTCGCCCTCACCGCCGTGGACTGCACCCACGCCGGGGTGGTGTTCGCCGTGGGCGGCGGTCGCGCCGAGATCGCCGCGGTCACCCAGCCCGAGCTGACCGGCGTCTACCTCGGCCAGATCAAGGCGGGCGATGGACCACTGTTCACGGCCCTGACCGGCATGCAGCCCGTCCTCGTCCGTGACACATGCAACGAGCAGCGCTGGCCGGCGTGGGCTGCCCAAGTACGAAACCTTGGCGTGGCCAGCATCCTAGACCTGCCGATGAGGGTCAGCCTCCGCACGATCGGCGCGCTATGTCTGTACAGCTCTCGCACCGACGGGTTCAGCACCGACGACCAAGCCGTCGCCCAGATCCTGGCCCGGCACGCCGCGGTCGCGCTGGCCACTGCCCGACATGAACAATCCCTCGCCAAGGCCGTCGACGCCCGCAAACTGATCGGCCAGGCCATGGGCATCCTCATGGAGCGCTACAACCTCGACAGCGACCAAGCCTTCGCCGTCTTGCGCCGCTACTCCCAGGACACCAACACCAAACTCAACAGGATCGCCCAGCAACTCATCGACAGCCGCAGTCTGCCCGGCCAGCACCACCCCACCGACCCACCCGGTCCAGTTCATCGTCGCTGAGCTTGTCCAGGCGTCGCCGCCTGCGTGGCCGGCATCGCCGGGGCCGGGGAAGGTGGCCGGTCAGCTGGGAGCGCCGTCGAAGGACGTTACGGGCGTGAGTCGGGTTGCGCGGCCGCTGACCTGGATCGTCGCGGTGCCGGGATGGATGTCGACCAACAGCCGGCTCGGGGAGCCCATGTCGTGGCCTTGGTGGATGGTGACCCGGGTGGGAACGGGAACGAGGCCGAGGTGGCGCAAGTAGCCGCCGAACGCGGCTGCCGCGGCGCCGGTGGCGGGGTCTTCGACCACTCCTCCGGGCGGGAACGGGTTGCGGGCGTGGAACGTGGTCGCGTTCTCAGACCAGAACAGGTGGGTGGTGGTCCACGCCTCGCGCGCCATCAGCGCCTGCAGGACCGGGTAGTCGTAGTCGAGACCGGCCAGGATGTCGCGGGTGCGAACTCCCAGCACGAGGTGCTGGTTGCCGGCGTAGGCGACGTGTACGGGATACCGGGGGTCGAGATCGTCCCGGGTCCACCGCAGCCCGGTCAACGCCTCGTCGAGCACTCGCTCGTCGGCCGGCCGGGTCGTGGCCGGCGGCGATGTCAGCGTCGCGACCAAGTGACCGTCCTCGAGCCGCGTGGACACGGTGATCGGGCCGGCCTGCGTGGCGAGCCGCAGGGGCGCGGGACCGTCGCGTTCGGCGAGCGCCACGGCGGTGGCGATGGTGGCATGCCCGCAGAACGCGACCTCGGCGACCGGGCTGAAGTACCTCACCGTCGCCGCCGCCTCGTCGCCGGTGCGGCGGCCCAGGGCGGCACCGGTCGACTCCGCGTTCTCCGCCGACGGCGGACGAGCGGGCATGTAGAACGCGGTCTCGGAGTAACCGATCGCCTGAGCGATGGCCAGCATCTGGGCGTCGGTCAGTGCGCCGGCCTCCAGGACGACCCCTGCGGGATTGCCACCGCGGCCGTCCTCGGTGAAGGCGGCGTAGCGCAGTACCTCAGCGTTCATCGCAGTGCTCCCGGCTCAATCGCCCTTGCAGGTGTCGGAGTTCCTGCCGAAGTCTGTCGACAAAGTACCCACGCACCGCTGATGATGCGACAGCGCACCGTCAGACTATGGAACGACGGCGTACGCGCCTGTCACTCCGAACGTCGCCGTGCCGCCCGTTTCCTGCTGCCGACCCCGCGCAGTTTCTGTGACTTGGCGTACGACGCGTACTATCCACAATTCGCGGGGTCGGTGCACAGGTCGACGCGGCGGTGCACAGGGCCGGACCTATGCAACGGCGCCGGAATTTGTACAAAGCCGCGGGGACTCGTACACCGGCGCCCGGCCGCGTAGCTCACGTACCCGCGTCGCCGATGTGGTGGTCGATCGGCCTGATCCACCTGAGGCCAATAGCTCGGCTGCCCGTCCGACGAGTGGGTGGATTGGATGCAATACTTCGAGACCTGCTGACCCGGCGCCGGATCACGCGACGTCGCGCCGGCTGGGCTCAGTGGGCTGAGTTGTGGAAGTGGGCGGCGTCGAGGGCGGATTGGAGCGAGCGGCGGTAGCCGTCGGAGGTGAAGGTCGCACCGGAGACGGTGTCGATGTGAGCGCTCTGGCGGAAACCGCCTCGCGCTCCAGCCGGGGCAGCGCGAATGCACTGATCGCGCGGTCCCGGTCCCCCGACGATGGTGCCGTGATCGCGGTCACCGATGCGATCCGCGATCCGCGAATCGTCACCTTCACCTGGACCGGTCCGTAGCGAGTGCCGGCCGACACACCGTTGACCACGATGACCTTCGCGCCGCCGGCGCCCGATGAGGGTCCGGTGGTGACGATACCCGGCCGCGCCGCCGCGGCGGGTGAGTCGTTCGTACGGTTGGTACTGGTCGGGTACAAGAACAAGGCCCCGACGAGAACGATGGTGGCGCCGGCCGCCCCGGTTCAGCCGGCTGACCGCGCTGTCGTCCCGGTACGGCGACAGCAGCCGATCAACGGTCCGCAGCTCGTCGTACAGCGCGCCGACCGCCTTCTCGGTGGTGTTGCTCCAGACCTCGTCACCGCGGGCCAGCACGCTGACCGGCAGGCCCATGACCTGCTCAACCCAGCTGCGCTTCGGCGTCGGAACCACGCAGACACGGTACGCGTCGCGATAGGAGGTGCGGCCTGGCCGGTTGCACCGCGCCGAAGACGAGTCCACCCAGACCGAACCCCAGTAGGTTGACCGGGATCCACCAGCGGAAACGGTTACCGAACATCGGCCCGTACGACGTCCAACTCAGACACCGCCGCCAGTCTCCACATCGAGACGCCAACCGCGATCAGCGTCAGCAGGAAAAGAGCGAAGCCCGCAAGGACCGCGAGCCAGGCCGCATCGACCTGGATCGAGAGCAGATTGCCACCGAGCATGAGCACCGCGCTGACCCCTGCGGCCCAGCCGATCCAGTGCGGGAAGACCGCCTCGGCGATGATCGCCGCCGCCAGCGCGATCAGGTACAGACCAAGCGCGAAGAATGCTCCGAAGAACAGCACCTCTGTCGTGCTGACCAGACCGTGGAACGTGGCGAGGTACGACGCCTTCGCGCTTCCCTCCGCGTCTGCCCACGTGTCCGCAATCTCCTTCATCGCTGCCCCAGTGGCAATCGCGCTCGCTCCGAGGGCGGCCATGAGGACAAGGAAGGGCTGTCCGATGCCGCCCCAAACCTTTCCCGCACCCGCGAGCGTGCGCTGGGCGATGGTCAACGCCACGACCGTGAGGAACGTCCCGATCAGATCGATCAGGCGGTCCGTGTTCCAGAATCCCGAGTCCGCCACGATGCGGACGGCCGTGTCCGATTTGCCGCCCCAGTCCGGTTCGAGAATCGTCGCGATGAGTTGAGCGCCTGCCCCCGCGACTGCGGCGCAGGCTCCGAGCCGCAACGGCCACCTCGTGTTCATGGCCGGAACGCTAGGCATTCGTTTCAGCCGCGGCATCGATGAGAACCCTGACCTGCTGTCGGACAGCCAAAAGATCGGTGATTTCCCTGTGCTGTGTCGTGACCAGCGGTGGGACGATCTGCGTATGGCGTTGACGGTGCTGATTGTCGACGACCACGCCGGGTTCCGCGGATTCGCCCGGCGGTTGCTCGAGGCGAGCGGCTTCAGGGTTGGTCGGCGAGGCCGACGACGGGTCGACCGCGCTCGCCGCCGTGGCCGCGTTACAGCCGGAGCTCGTGCTGCTCGACATCCTGCTGCCGGACACGAACGGCTTCGATGTCGCCGAGAGGCTCGCCGAACGGCCGGAGAGACCAGCTGTGGTGCTCACCTCGAGCCGCGAGGCTGCCGACTTCGGACGGCGACTCGAGCGCAGTCCGGTCAATGGTTTCATCCACAAGGACGACCTTTCCGGGATCGCGATCGCGCAGCTTGTCGGTGGTTCACCATGAGCCGCCGGCTGCTCATCTCGATCGCCCTTGCCGGGTGTCTTGGCCACGGTCGGCGCCGCTGTACTCGTGCTGTTCGCGCAGAGCTGCGTGGTCTTGCCCGAGGTATCCACCCGGCGATCCTCACCGAGGAGGGGCTCGCCTCCGCACTCACATCCCTGGCACGACGGGCTCCCCTTTCCGTCGTTGTGACGGCCTGCCCGGAGCGTCTCCCGGTACCGGTCGAGGCGACGGCGTACTTCGTCGCGGCGGAGTCCCTCGCGAACGTCGTCAAGCACGCGCACGCGTCCCAGGTCACCATCGACGTGAGCCGGGGAGGACAGCAGGCTTGCGATCGACGTCACCGACAACGGGGTCGGAGGCGCCGACGCCGTCGGGGCGGGGCTCCGCGGGCTGCGCGATCGGGTGGAGGCACTCGATGGTCGGCTCGTCGTCGACAGCCCGCCGGGCCGCGGGACTCGAGTATCGGCTGCGATCCCGTGCGCGTGATCCTCGCCGACGACGCGGTCGTCATCCGAGAGGGCCTGGCGCGGCTCCTGACCGATCAGGGCGTCGAGGTCACCGCAACCGTCGGTACGGCCGAGCAGCTCATCCGGCTCGTCGCGACCGGCCCACCAGATGTCGCGATCATCGACATCCGCATGCCGCCGACATACACGAACGAGGGAATGGTCGCCGCGCAGTGGATCCGCTCGACCTATCCGGAGGTAGCCACGTTGGTGCTCTCGCAGTACGTCGAGGTCGACTACGCCCTGCGGCTCATGACCGGTACGTCTGAGCGGGTCGGCTACCTACTCAAGGACCGGATCGCGGACGTGGGCGAGTTCGTATCCGCGCTGCACCGGGTGGCCGCAGGAGGCGTCGTCGTCGAGCCCTCGCTCGTCAGCGAACTCCTTGCGGCGCCCGCAGCGGTCGATCCACTGGCCGAGCTCACAGCGCGCGAGCGAGAAGTGCTCGCATTGGTCGGACAAGGCAAGACCGATCGCGGTATCGCGGAGGAACTCGTCGTGACTCGCAAGACGGTCGAGGCGCACGTGCGAAGCATCTTTCGCAAACTCGACCTGCCCATCGACGCCGGCGAGAACCGGCGCGTACACGCGGTACTCGTATTCCTCCGGCGCACCGGCAGCCGAAAGCCGACGGGCCGGAATTACTGACGGAAGCTTCCCCGTCATGATCAGGACGTGAGCGTTCTGCTTGTGGCCGCGGTGGCTGACCCCCTCGTCAGCAGCCCGCTGGTCGGCGGCGCGCGCGGCTGGTATACGCAAGTCGTAGGACACCGGTCAGAGCCCGCGGGCTAGGAGGTCAGATGGACAGCACTCCGGCAGAACGCCGACCGCACCACCCCGCCGTCCTCGAACGCGAAGCCCAGCGGGCCGCCAACCTCCAGATACGGATCGCCGACGCGATCACGGCGTACGCGGGCTCCATGCGGTTCGTCTACATCCACATCCTCGTGTTCGCGGTCTGGATGATCTGGCTCGAGTCCAAGCCCTGGCCGATGCTCACCCTCGTCGTCTCGCTCGAGGCAATCTTCCTGTCGACCTTCGTCATGATCGGGCAGAACCGCCAGGCCTCGTTCCAGCAGGCCAAGGCCGACCACGACTTTAACGAGCAGGAGCTCGAGCTCAAGACCAACACCGAGATCACCCGGCAGATCCATTTCCTCACCAAGGAACTGCACCGGCGCCTTGTCGAGGACCCCGGCTCCTAGCGTTCTTAGGGCTGGTGATCGCCGGCATCGACTCATGGACAGTCACATAGGCCGAGCGCAGAATGCGCGTGACAGCCCGTGAGGAAGGAGATCTGCTGTGAGGCCATCAATCATCCGTCGGTCCGCGGTTGTTGGTGTGATCAGCCTGGTGGGCTCGCTTGCGTTGGTGACGCTGGCCGCCCCGGCGTCCGCGACGCCCCCAACGCAGGCGAACGCCGCCGCCGTTCACAATCCGTTGCTCAAGGAGGTTCTCGCCGAGGATGACGAGCCCGATGAGCTCGACCCGGCCCTGTCCGCGCTCTGCCAGTCGTTCCTCGGGCAGCCCAACCCGTATCCCGACCCGGCACCCAACGTCGATCAGATCGTCGGCGACACGATTGTTCCGGTGGGCTCGCAGGAGGGCTGCAGCGCGGCCCAGAACGAGACCACCATCGCGGTGAACCCGGGCAACCCGAACAACATCGTCGCCGGGGCGAACGACTACCGCGTGTTCAACGCCCGCGAGAATCGCAACGACAGCTCCAGCTTCGCCTACACCTCGTTCGACGGCGGGCAGACCTGGGCCAACGTGCAGATTCCCGGTGTGACACACACGAGCGGCGGGGTCGGCGCCTTCGACTGGTTCGACGGCTCCGGCGACCCGGTCGTCGCCTTCGGCCCGAACAACACCGTCTACTTCGGCAGCCTGCTGTTCAGCCGCTTTACGCCGCTCGGCGGCCAGATGGCAAGTGGAATCGTCGTCAACGTGTCCCACGACGGCGGTCTGAGCTGGGGTGGCCCGTCGGTCATCGCCATCGATGGGGTCAACTCGAACGGCACTCCCACGGTGACACACATCTTCAACGACAAGCCCTGGATGGCTGCCGACCCGACCAGCGGGACGGTGTACGTGACGTGGACCAAGTACATGTACGACAACGACGACAACTACATCGAATCACCGATCATGGTGTCGGCCAGCACCGACTTCGGTGCGCACTTCGCGACGCCGGTCAGGGTCGCACCTTCACTGAACGGCTTCAGCGGTGGCGTCACGCCGTACGACCAGGGCTCCAACCCGCAGGTCGGCAACGACGGGAACCTTTACGTCGCGTATGAGGCGTCAGTGTGCGCGACGGCGGCCTGCAACAGCGCGGGCGATCGTGACGCCACGGTGGTGGCCACCTCGACCGACCACGGCCACACCTTCAGCCAGGCGATTGTCGATACCAATTACGACTTCCCTGCCACGCTGACCGGGGAGAACTTCCGCCTCAACAGCTTCCCGCAGCTGACGTACGACCGGCTGAACGGGAGGCTGACAGTGGCGTGGTCCGACGACCGCAACGGGCAGTACGACCCGACCACCGGCCGGTCCGTCAAGACCAACGGCGACAACGTGGTCTCCTCGTCCGGCAACGGCAAGACGTGGTCCCGCCCGGTGGTGATCGGCACCCCTGAAGACGAATTCTTCAGCGCGGTCGCGACACACGACGGGAAGGTCGCGGTCACCTCCTACACGAGGCACTACGACCCGAACGGGATCAGCCTCGACTACGCCTACTGGGCCGGCGCCGGCACACAGTCCCTCACCAGGGCCGCTACGCAGCGGATCACCACCGTGTCAGAGAACCCACAGGTTCAATTCGTCGCGCAGCTGTCCGACGGCACCGTGCTGCAGGGTGTGTTCATCGGCGACTACTCGGCCGTGTCGATCGGCTCCGATTTGCGGATTCATCCGTGCTGGACCGACTTCCGCGGCCGGCCAGGTGTCAACACGCCGAACCAGGACGCCTACACACAGAGCATCAAGCTCAAGAGTTGACGGCGCGGCTGAGAGGGTGCGCCCGGTGCCGCACCCCTCTCAGCCGACCGCGAGCCGGCCTGTGCGGGGCTGCTGGTACAGGCAGCCGAGCTGCGCGAAGGTGATCGCGAATGGGACCAGCCGATCGTGGTCACGGGCCGCGACGGCTGCCGCGGGTTCGACGACGCCCGCAGCGATCGGGTTGTCGCGGGCGGCCTGCCGGCTTCGCTCGATGCGTACCGCCGCGTCGCGGTGACCAGCGAGGACGGAGGTGATCGCGCCGTGGGCCAGGGTCGCCGGCGGTGCTGGCGCCTGGTCACGCGCGTGGACGGGGCCGGCCCCGAAGGACCGGCCCCGATCACTGCGGGGTGGGGATGTGGTGATCAGCTGTTGGCGATCGTGAAGCGCTCCACGCCGCAGGTCGAAGTGGTCGGCTGGTTGTTGGCGTCGCCGCTGTAGCTGACCTGCCACCGCCAGGTGCCAAGCGTGCTCGCGACGAACGACGTGTTGGTTGTGCTGTAGGTCCCGTTGCCGTTCACGGTCACGGTCTGGGTGAGCGCGGGAGCGCCAGCGCACGTGGAGTCGGCAGGGCTGAACAGGTTGAAGGTGACCGTACCAGTGGCGTTGAAGGCTCCACTGATGGTCGCGTCGTCATTGGGGATCAGGTTCGGTGCTGTGACCATCGCCGGCTGCTTCTTGGTCACCACGAGGTGCTCGCTGGTGCAGACGCTGGTTGCGCCGTTGTTGTTGGCGTCGCCGCTGTAGACGGCCTGCCAGTAGTAGTCACCGGCGGTGTTGAAGGTGATCGGGTTGGAGTCGGGGACGATCCCGTTGGTCACGTTCACGGTGCCGCCGTCTTGCGGGTTGGCGGTGCAGGTGTTGTTCGTGTAGACGGTGTAGGTCACCGTCCCGCCGGCATTCCCGGTCGCGCCGGTCAGGGTCGCGGAGTCGTGCACGGTGCCGCCGACCTCGATCGTGGTCGCCGACAGGGTGGTCGCGATCGACGGCGACTTCTTGGTCACCACCAGGTGTTCACTGGTGCAGACACTGGTGGCCGAATCGTTGTTCGCGTCGCCGCTGTAGACGGCCTGCCAGTAGAAGTCACCGGTCTGGTTGAAGGTGATCGCGTTGGAGTCCGGCACCACTCCGTTGGTCACCGTCTTTATGCCGGCGCTCTGCGCGCCCTGGCTGCAGGCGCTGTCGGTGTAGACGGTGTAGGTCACCGTCCCACCGGCGTTGGCCGAGGCCCCGGTCAGCGTGGCCGAGTCGTGCACGGTGCCGCCGACCTCGATGGTGGTCGCCGACAACGTCGTCGCGATCGACGGATGCAGGTTGATGTGGTTGGTGTAGGTGCAGTCGACCACGCCGTCGGGCACCATCGTGATGTTGACAGTTGGGCCGCTGGGGGAGGAAGTGGCCCCGCCAGAGTTGGTGCAGACCAGGCTCTTCAGTGTCCAGCCGGCCGGGATGGTCGACTCGGTCACGCTGTAGCTCCCAGGTTGCACCTGAGTGGCGTCGCTGTAGGTGCGCGACTGGCCGTTGGACAGGTTGAACGACGCCGGGCTGAGGCCGCCGGTGGTGCTGTAGCCGAACGTGGCGTCACCGTTCTCGGTCACCTTGCGGATGATGATCTTGCCGCAGTTGGAGATGTTCACCGGCCGCGGAGCAACGAAGTCCTTGACCTCGGCTGGGAACGAGGACGACGAGCGGCTCTTCAGGAATGCGCTGCCGAACGCCCTGCAGGTCCCGGGTGGGAACACCCCTGCCGCGGTCAGGTTGATGGCCGCTTCGCCGAAGAGTCCCGTAGTCAGGGTGCGGGGAGCGTTCGGGGCTATCGGGTCGGTCACAGATGTCGTGTTGACGGCTCCTTCGGCCTCACTGAGGCCGGTGAGATCCACCCGGTTGCCCCAGCATGGCAACGCGTTGGTGGCAAAACACTGGCTGGTCGAGCCGCTGGTGACCCACGTCAGCAGGCCGAGGGTCGGAGTGCCACTGCCCGCGAAGTCATACGTGACCAGCAGGTCACCGGCGGTGCGGTTCAGCGTGATCGTGCCGGTGGTGCTGTCGGTGAATCCGGTGGTTGGGTTCTGGTTGATCTCCAGATCCATGTTCGCGTTGCCGATGTTGACCAGGCGTTCCCAGGCCAGATACAGGTAGTTGTTGTTGCTAGCAAACTCGGATGCAACGTAGAAGCGCGTGAGGTCGTTCTTGTTCGGCGGAATGGACCCGTTCACGATCGAGACCGTGGGGTCGTCTTCCTTGGTGCCTTGCCCGAACGCGTTGTCCGTCTTGTCAGAGAACTTGTCGAGGCCAACTGTCAGGGGCGATACGTTGGCCCAGTCCTTGTTCCCGGCCGTGTTGACGACCAGGTTGCCGTCGTTGCCTTCAAACGAGCTGCCCGGCAGATTCGCCCGAGCTGCAGACATCATGGTCAGCACGAGTGCCGAACCGGCCAGAATGACCAATGGTCGCCGCACCCGCTTGTGCGAAAGCGACATCATTCGCGTATTCAATGTAATTGCCCTTCCGAAGCAGGATCACGCAAAAGGATTACTGCGGTCGTGTCCGAAACGGTGGAGCGGAGTGGTCATCGAAGGACCGCCGGCGGTCATCGCCGCGGCGTCGCGGTCACGTCTGCAAACCTCGATCGGCCGTGAACCCGCGGTGCCCTACCATTAAGACACGGCTCCGCCGCCCCGCTGTCGAGCAGGGCGCCGGATCCCGAAGGCTCCCGCTCCGGTGCCGGCAGCCAAGCGGCCGGGGCGGGGGCTGACAGCTACGTGGAACAGCCGCGGAGGACCGCGCTCAACCGGCCCGACATCATCGAGCCCAGGCATTGCACACGATGAACCGGCCATTGTGGCCCCCCTGCCTCAAGGCGCGACCAGCATCGGAATCCCATCCCGGCTACGCTTCGTTGCGATATTGCACCGGCCGCGTAATCGCCCCGAGCCTCCCGCGATTAACGAGACCTAACGACGGTATATCCGACTATTGCACCTGGCAACTGTTTCCACAGGACAACGGCATCGAGACCGCTGCAACAGCCGACGCCCAAGTGGCGAACACTGACGCACCCATACGGTGCACGAACACAGAAGCCCCACCGCAAGACCGTCGGTTCAAGCCGCTGGTGTCGGCCGGCGATGCCATCTACGGAGGGCAATACCGCTGCTCGCTCGGATTCAACGTCGTCAGCGGCACTACCTACTACTTCCTCACCGCAGGACACTGCACGCACAGCGGCACTGTCACCGCACTCAACGTCACGGTTCGCTACCAAGGCGGCGGCACTGTCCGCGGCATGATCCTGACCGACGTCTGCGCCGAACCCGGCGACTCCGGCGGCCCACTCTATGACGGCACCAAGGCCCTCGGCCTGACCTCCGGCGGCAGCGGCGACTGACGTAGCGGCCGGCACCACCTTCTACCAACCCGTCACCGAGGCCGCGGCCAGGTACGGCCTAATCTGACCAAGGAACCCGGCACATGTGTCCCCGGTCGTGAGGCCCGGGACCCTATGTTCGTTTGAGCTGAACACTGTCGACAGCGACGAACCGAAGAGCGTGATCGGTATGCCCGGGCCGCTCGGCCTGTCGACGGAACGTGCGCTTCACCCCGATCGCGCTCGAGCCGCGCCGTCGGGTCGATGGCGGCGGCCCGCCAATCCAATGTTCCGCCGCGGTTCGGCTAGGGCTACACTCCTGCGACTGTGACACCGTCCCACCGCCGGTCCGCGGTGTTCGTCGACCCGACCGGCCGCCGGCGCAGGTTCGCCCGACGCGCCACGGTACTGCTCGTCCTGCCCGTCGCGGGCTATGTCGCCCTGTTGGCCAGCACGCTGTTGGGCGGGCCGACCGTGCACTCTCCGTTCCTGCCCGTGCCGGATGCGGTTCGTCCGCCGGGCAAGGCCCAGCCGAGGGTGAATCCGGTCGAGCAGGCCTCCACGGATTCCACCGTCGCGGCGACGCCGCGGCCGACCCCGCCGACCACCTCGCCGACTCTTGGCGAGCCGGGCACCGGTACACCGGCCGCGGTGCCGACCAGTGCACCGGTTGGCGCACCGACCAGCGTGCCAGCCTCGACGGCCACGGCGACCCGCGGTAACCAGCCATCCGCTCCGCCCGGCCAGACCGCTAAGCCGACCGCGCATGCCTCGCCGGCACCGGGACGCAGCAACAGTCCCACCGCGAAACCGACCAAGACTCCCGGATGACGGTCGCGCGTCATCGCGCCTTGGCCCGCGAGGTGCCGCTGCGCTCGCACTGGCTCGTACTCACCATCGCTCTGACCGGGCTCAGTGTCGCACTGCTACTGCACGGCTACACCCATCACATGTTCGGTACCGCACCAGACGGCGGCCCGCGTCCGCCGGGCCCCGCTGACCGGGTGCCGGAGCAGATCCGCGACGGCGGGCCTGTCATCGACGCCGATCCGGCCGGGTCGGATGGGTCGGCGGGGCCGCGTACCGTACGGTCACGCGCCCGCACGGTGGCGCTGACCTTCGACGACGGACCGGACCCGATCTGGACGCCGAAGGTGCTCGACGTGCTGCATGCCAACGGGGTCAGGGCCACGTTCTTCGTGGTCGGCACCCAGGCCGCGGCACACCCGGATCTGATGCGGCGCATCCGTGCCGAGGGCCACCAGATCGGCGTGCACACGTTCACCCACGTGAACCTCGGCGCGGTCGCCGGCTGGCGCCGGTCGATGGAACTGCGGCAGTGCCAGTTGATCGTGGCCGGCACCGCCGGCATCAGTACGTCGTTGCTGCGGCCGCCGTACCTGGGGGGCAGCGATGACGTGGGAAACGCCGACTGGGCCGCCATCGCCGCGGCACACAAGAGCGGCTACCTGACCGTACTGAGCACGTTGGACAGCAAGGACTGGCAACGCCCGGGCGTGGCGCGGATCATCAAGAGCTCGACACCGCGCGGGTCGGCGGGCGAGATCGTCCTGCTCCACGACGCGGGCGGCGACCGTTCCCAGACCGTCGCCGCTCTGACGCGGCTGATCCCGACGCTGAAGGAGCGCGGCTACCGCTTCGCCACCATCGGCGATGCGATCGGCGTCCGCGACGCAGTACGGCCCGCGTCCGCCGTGGAGCGATGGCAGGGCCGCGCGATGGTGGCAGCCCTGACGGTCAGCAACGCCCTGCTGACGGTGATCACCTGGCTGCTCGTGGCCGCCGGTGTACTCAGCCTGCTGCGCGGCCTGGTGATGATCATCGCGGCACGCCGGCACGCCCGGACCAGACGGAGCGGCTGGGGTCCGCCGGTGACCGGCCCGGCAACCGTGGTCGTGCCGGCGTACAACGAGGCCGCGGGGATCGAGGCCGCTGTCCGGTCGCTGGTCGCCTCCGACGTACCGGTCGAGGTGATCGTCGTCGACGACGGCTCGACCGACGCCACCGCCGATATCGTCAGATCACTGCGGCTGCCCGGCGTACGCGTGATCCGCCAGCAAAACGCGGGCAAGCCCGCCGCCTTGAACACCGGCATCGCGGCCGCGTCGTACGAGATCGTCGTCATGGTCGACGGTGACACCGTCTTCGAACCGAACACGGTACGGCGCCTGCTGCAGCCATTCGGCGACCGGCGCGTCGGCGCGGTGTCCGGTAACGCCAAGGTCGGCAACCGCAGAGGCCTGCTCGGCCGTTGGCAGCACATCGAGTACGTCGTCGGGTTCAACCTGGACCGGCGGCTGTTCGACCTGGCCGAATGCATGCCGACCGTACCCGGTGCGGTCGGCGCCTTCCGGCGCACGGCGCTGCGCCGCATCGGCGGGGTCAGTGACGTCACCCTGGCCGAGGACACCGACCTCACGATGGCGTTGTGCCGCGACGGCTGGCGGGTGGTCTACGAGGAGGACGCCATCGCCTGGACCGAGGCTCCGGCCTCACTCGGCGCACTGTGGCGGCAGCGCTACCGCTGGTGCTACGGCACCATGCAGGCGATGTGGAAGCACCGCGGAGCCATGCTGCAGCGCGGCCAGGCCGGGAAGTTCGGCCGCCGCGGACTGTTCTACCTGCTGCTGTTCCAGGGCCTGCTGCCACTGCTCGCGCCGGTGGTCGACATCTTCGCCCTCTACGGGCTGCTGTTCCTCGATCCGGTACGCATCATCGCACTGTGGCTGGGCTTCCTCGCACTACAAGCCGCGATGGGCTGGTACGCATTCCGGCTCGACGGCGAACCGGCCGGATCACTGTGGACCCTCCCGCTGCAGCAATTCGTGTATCGGCAGCTGATGTACCTCGTGGTCATCCAATCGGCAGTCACCGCGCTCACCGGCTACCGGCTGCGCTGGCAACGCATGGAGCGCTACGGCAGCCTCGACGTCCCCGTCAGATCCAGGTGAGAATTCACCGACGGCTTCGATGACGCGGGGATGCACGATGCGGCCCGTCGCTTACTAGGAGTGCCCAGGCATGATCCTGCCGAAGGTTCGGGACCCTCGCTTCATCACGCTTCGTCGCGGTGGGACGCTCACCGATTCGGATCATCATCTCCTCGCTCTTTGGGCGGCGTCGTGTGCCGAGCACGTCCTTGACCTGTTCGAGTCGGTTCAGCCTGAGGACCCACGACCACGTGAAGCGATCGAGCACACCCGCGCCTGGGTACGTGGTGAGGTCACGATGATGCAGGCCCGCGCAGCAGGTGGGCATGCGATGGGCGCGGCCAGAGACCTGCGTGGGGCAGCACGACATGCCGCGTACGCCGCCGGCCAGGCGGGAGCCGTCGCACACGTCGCCGCGCACGAACTCGGTGCCGCCGCCTATGCGATCAAGGCCGCACGTGCTGCCGCGCCGGAAGGCGACAGCGACGCCGCTGGGCGACTCGAATGCCGATGGCAGCGTGACCAACTCCCGGAGGCGATCAGGGAGCTCGTGCTCGACGACCAGCGGTTGCGAAACGACATCTGCTGGTCGGTCTTCGACTGTCCGAACTAACGAGCGAACCGGCTTGCTGTACCCCAGACCGGCACCTGATCGGTGGGCCGTGCCCAGGATCCGACTCCCGGACGCGGCTCGCGATCTTGCGTCACCCCGAGAGGGTGATACGCCCGGTGGGCCGCGGTGCCAATGTGTATGTCGCCAGAGTTTCGGTACCCAATCGGGGAGATAGCCATGGACTTCACCGAACAGTTCGACAAGCTGCAAAAGCGCGCCGCCGACGCGAACTCGGCGATTCAGAGCGCGGCCGCGGAATCGCGTGGACAGGTGCAGCAGCGCATCGAGCAGGCCCAAGTCGAGCTCGACCTGGCCAAGAAGGACGCCCAGCAGAAGGCCGACGAGGCTGCCGGGCGGGCCGAAATCTCGTGGGCGAAGTTGAAGGCCGACACCGCCGCGAAGGCCGACGACGTCAAGGCCCGCATCGACAAACGCAACGCCGTACTCGACGCGAAGCTGGCCGACGACGATGCCGCCTGGGCCGAGGTCGACGCCTCCGATGCCATCGACTACGCGGCCACGGCCGTCGACAACGCACGGCTCGCCGTCCTCGACGCGCTCGACGCGCGCGCCCACGCGACCGAACTCGCCAAGGCGGCAGGCACCGCATAGAAAACGCGGCCTAGGCGAAGGTTGGACCTGGTGACGGCCAGGGCCTAAGACTGATCCGGCAGGGGCCCGGGTCGGATGTCCGTGGCGTTGGGCCGTCGGTGACGTCGCGTGCCGGCGGGGTCGAAGGTTCCCGCACATTGCTGTGGGTTGGGACGCTGCACAGTGTTGCAGGAGTCACAACAAGACGAGCGGACCCACAACCGGGCACGCGCAACTCGGCACGCGGGCGTGGCCAGCCGTCCACACCAGACGCTTTCGTAACAGGCGCTAGTCGCCCTGGTCGGCCTGGCCGCGCTTCACGCCGATCACCGACCCGCTGGCGTCGGTTCCGTCAACGCTGTCTACCAGCCACAATTCGGCTCGTAGCGCTGCCTTGTGGCCGGCACGAGCTCGGTATCGCCGCCAGGCAGCCACAGTCCCGCTTGGCCGAGCTCCTCGTTGCGCCACAATCTGCTCCTGCCGCTAGGCCGGATCCCTGGGACATCTGCAGCCGCTGAGACGTCGGCAACGCTTGAACGCCCGCCGTCGGCGCGGTGAGCATGCACTCCTCGAGTCGAACGATATGGCGCTGTCCGCGCTGGCGACGCTGAACTCGACGGCGCGCTGATCAGGCGAAGAGTGCCGGTGCTGTGGGAGCCGCTCGCGAGCCTGCGTCCTCAGGCCGAGCCCGCCATAGGCGTCCGCAGCTGCCGCAGACGGTGAAGCGCGGACTGCCGATGAGGGGGCTTTGATGTCTGGAGCGCCCCAGGCGAGTCTTGCTGTGCCCGGGGCGGGCCTCCTGCGATCAGACGAGTGGGTCGAACATGATCTCGCGCACCTCCTGCGCACAGCGGCAGGCGACAGCGAACCTGGCAGCCCACTCCAGCGCCGCCTCGCGTGAGGGCACATCGACGATCGCGAACCCGCCGATGACCGCCTTGGTCTCCGGGTACGGGCCGTCAGCGACCGTCCCGTCGGTGGCCACGATGCTCGCCTTCTGGCTTTCCATCCCGCCGCCGAAGATCCACACCCCTGCCTCCTGGGCAGCTCGGACCACCGCGTGCGCGGCCTCGCCTACGGCGGGCACGTCCTCCTCTGGGAAGGTCATCGCGCCATCGTCGAACGAGATCAGGTACCGCGTCATCCCGTGACTCCCTTGTCCAGGGGCCTCCTCTGGAGGCCTCTCATCTCTGCTACGAACGCGTTGCTCCGGATGCGACAACCGGCCAGAGGATTCTCACGGCGACTCCCGGCCGCGCGGCGAAGGCCGCTGTCGGTGAAGCACGAAACTGTAGCCGAGATGAGTGCGGTGCTTCAGTTGGTTGCGTACTGTGGGCGTACGGCTGGCCGGTAGATCTGCAGCGCCGACGAGCTCTGCCAGCAGATCAATCGCGAAGACCCGGCTAGACGTCCAAACATGGCACGACACCCGCACCCCACGGCCTGGGCAGAGCCGAGGATCCGGATCGTCACACGATTCGCCTAATCCGTTTTGGGCGCCGGGCATCGACGCGATCGACCACTCGGTGCGCACCAACCAGTCGACGTGTCAATCAGGAATGACGCGCGCTGCACGTCGTTTCGAGGTCAGGCGACGGCATCGCGCTCGATCGGGCAGGACATGCAGCGGGGTCCGCCACGGCCGCGACCCAGCTCGCTGCCGGCGACCGTGACGATCTCTATTCCGTTCTTTCGCAGGAAGGTGTTGGTGGTGGTGTTGCGCTCGTATCCGAAGATCACTCCGGGTGCGACGGCGAGGAAGTTGTTGCCGTCGTCCCACTGCTCGCGCTGGGCGCCTGCCACGTCCATCGGCGTGCGCAGGACCCGCAGCTTGTCCACTCCAATCGCGTCCGCCACGACAGGGAACAGCTCGGCGTTCTCGGTGACCCGGTACTCGCCGCCCTCCCCGACAGGACTGAGCGTGAAGGACCGCAGCGTGTGCGGAAGGTGCGGGTAGACGCTGAACGCGTCGCGGTCGATCATCGTCATCGCCGTGTCCAGGTGCATGAACGCTCTGGTCTTGGGCAGCTCGACCGCGATGATCTTGTTGACCTTGCCATGGGAGAAGTACGCACGCGCGAGGAACTCGATGCCCTGTGGTGTGGTGCGCTCGCCCATGCCGATCATCACGGCGCCGTTGCCGATGACGAGGATGTCGCCTCCTTCGCAGTTCGCCGGCTCGTGGTCGGCGTTGTCGTTGCCGTAGTAGAAGTGCAACGGCGGATCGGCCTTCGAGAACATCGGATGGAAGTCGTACAGCAGCCGCGAGTTGATCGTCTCCCGCTTGCGGGCCTGCTTGCTCATCGGGTTGATAGACAGCCCGTCGTAGACCCAGGCCGAGTTGTCCCTTTGGAACAGGTGGTTCGGCAGCGGCGTGAGCAGGAAGTCGTCCGGGTCGAGGTACTTGAGCAGCAGGCTGTTCGTCTCGCCCAGGTCGAGATCGCTGCGGAGTACGCCGCCGACGAGCAACTCGGCCAGCTGCTCGGCAGG
Source organism: Actinomycetota bacterium (assembly GCA_046765875.1). Classification (GTDB taxonomy): domain Bacteria; phylum Actinomycetota; class Actinomycetes; order Propionibacteriales; family Kribbellaceae; genus DASRHY01. The sequence continues at coordinate 5,516 of JBKPSJ010000108.1, read as the reverse complement.
CGCGGCCGCGACCAGGTCGTCCAATGGCTTGTCCAGCGCCGGACCGAACCTGGTCGCGCTGGTCAGCTCCTCTTGGAGGAACTCGCGCGAGCCGGGCTGCTCAAGCGCCTGCGCGAGCAGGTCGACGAACAGGTAGACCTTCACCCCTTTGTCGCGCAGCTTCTGAGCGAACGCGTCATGCTCCTCGCGAGCCCGCTGCGCCCACATGACGTCGTCGAACAGCAGGCTGTGCACATTGTTGGGCGTCAGGCGGGTCAGCTCCAGTCCCGGCCGGTGCAGGATCACCTGGCGCAGGACGCCGACCTCAGAGTCTACGTGGAACGGCATGACTTCCCCTTCTCGGCGTTTTGGCCTGTGAGCTCTAGGGTCGGTACTCGGGGACCGGCTCGGGTTGGGTCATGCGGTTGCGCTGTGCGGCGTACACCGGGATTCCCAAGGCGAAGGCGGCACCGCAGAAGATGAACGGCAGCCAGACCTTCCAGGCCGCTTCCTCTCCGGTGTTGCGCGAGTACCAGATGAACAACACGGAGAAGACCAGCGCGACGACCGCGATGATGACGTCGCGCACGACCCGAGGTGTCTGCAGTTCTCGGCCGTCCTTGAGCCGCCACTTGATCTGGGCCAGGGCGGACAAACCGTACGGGATGGCGGCCGTGATGCCCGACATGAACACCAGCGTGTTGAACACGGTGTAGCCGGCGCTGCCGATGTAGCTGACCACGGTGAAGGCACTGGCCAGCACCGTGGAGGCGATGATGCCGAAGGCCGGGACGCCGCGGCTGGACATCCGGCCGAACTGCTCCGGGAACAGCCCGTCCTTCGCAGCCGCCAGCGGCATCTCGGCGCAGATCATGGTCCATCCGTTGAGCGCGCCGAACCCGGAGATGACCACCGCCACCGCCATCACATAGCCGGCCCAGCTCCCGCCGAACATCGTGTTGACCGCGGCGGCGAACGGCGCGTTCGAGTCCTGCAGCTCCGCGTTGGGGACCACCCCGAACACCACGAACAGCGACACCAGGTAGACCACAGCGCACGCCAGCGTGCCCATGATGCTGGCCCTCGGCACGTTGCGGTCCGGGTCACGCACCTTGCCCGCGGCAACAGCGGCAACCTCCACCCCCAGGTAGCTGAACACCCCCAGCGACAGGCCGGTGCCGATCGCCGAGATGGCCGACCCGCCGGACACGTTCCACGGCGTGAAGTTCCCCGTGTCGATGAAGAAGATGCCGATCACCGATACCACCGCCAGGGCGGCGAACTTCAAGACCGTGGTGATCACCTGCACCGACGCCATGTTGCTGACGCCGTTGAGGTTGATCAAAGCCGGCACCCACAACCCGACCAGCGCGATGAGGATGAGCGCCCACTTGCCCAGCGGCTCGTTCGCCCCACCTTTGGTCAGCAGATACTCCACGTACAGCACCCAGCCGGTAACGATGGCCGCATTGCCGGCCCACGCAGTGATCCAGTACGACCAGGCGCTGAAGAACCCGATCCGGTTGCCGTACGCCGCTCGAGCGTATGCATACGGGCCGCCGTCGGCCGGTAGCCGCTTGGACAGCGACGCGAACAGAAGCGCCAGCGCCAGAGCACCCACCGTGACCAAGATCATCGACAACAGCGTGATCGGGCCGTACGCCGACAACGAGCCCGGCAGATTGAAGATCCCGACCCCGATGATGCTGCCGACGATCAGCGCGGTCGCCTGCCGTAGACCCAGGCTGCCCGTCGGCTCCGGGCTCGCGGACACGTCCCCTGGAGAGCGGACGCCCGAGCCTGAAGAGGATTTCTGCGGCGTCTCTTCTGCCATGATTTGTGGCACCCCGCCTTCACGCGCGGATGGCGTGCTTTTAGTGCAATGATCACGCCGCCCGGGCGCCTTCGGCAAGGGACCGTTCGGCCCGAGTTCCCGATCAGTGCCGCACGGCTGGACTTGGGCTCTGGCGAGGGGATCGGCCTGACCAGAGCCTGGGACTGGACGCGGCGGATCGTGTGCAACAGATCTGATGACTGGCGGCCAGGTTACGTTCGGCGCGCAGCGACAGCCGCCGACCGCACGACACCTGATGGACTCGCGATGGGCCACCCTGGGCCGCTTCGGCGCGTCGATGCCGATCACCTGTACGTACCGACCGTCGGACCGGATCCATCGGCAGTCGGGAAGTCCAGAAGTCAGGCGGGGGCGCCCCCCAGCGCCCTTCACGACCTGTGCAAAAGGCGGCGACAGCAATGCGCACCGCGAGATTCTCACGTGCCGACATGCCGAATTGTGGTTTCGACAATTGGCAGCATGATCCTGTCCAATATCTGCTTCTTGGGCTCCGCAGGCATGGAGACGAGGGAACGCGTTCAGTACCTCGTTCGATCACCCACGGACGTGGAAGGCGCTCAGGCCAGAGACCTCCTCCAGCTGTTGGCGGAAATCTGTGCTGGACCACGGGAAAAGTCGCCGGATGTAAACCATTGCGGGCGCGTGCGCGGGCTGCCAGAGTGAGCGGAACGCTGTCGCCCGCCGGGAGGGGTCGGATCATGCGTCGGTCGTTCTTTGTCATTGTCGTCCTCGCCGTCATCGCCGCGCTGGGTGCGGGACTGACCACCGCCACCGCAGCACCCAACGCAGGCCGAGATCCAGACCCTCTCGATGCCTACACGGCAACGGTGCAGGCCGGGCAACTGTCAGAGATCGCAAAGCAAGGCATCGACGTGACCGAGCACCGACAGGTCGCCAACGGTCTCGAGCTCGACATGGTCCTGGACAAAGGCCAGGCCGACCGCGTTCGCGGCCACGGCATCGACCTGAAGCTCACACGAGTCAAGGGCGGGCAGACGGTCCAGCAGTTCGCAGCCGCGCAGGCGGCGGGCGGCTTCAACGTCTGGCGCTCATACGACGAGCAGGGTGGTATCCGGGATCAGCTCTACGCCGCGGCCGCCACCAACCCGCAGCTGGCAAAGCTCGAGGTCGTCGGCCACACCGGGCAGGGCCGCGAGATCATCGCGGTCAAGCTCACCCAGGGCGCCCGCGACGAGAAGGACGGCAGCCGGCCTGGGGTTCTGTTCAGCGCTACTCAGCACGCGCGTGAATGGATCTCCACAGAGGTCGCGAGACGGCTGATGTTCTATTACATCGATCAGTGGCGGGCCAACAACCGCGAGGTCCGCAAGCTGCTGCAGTCGACCGAGCTCTGGTTCCTCCTCGTCGCCAATCCCGACGGCTACCAGTACACGTTCGACCACGAACGGCTGTGGCGGAAGAACCTGCGCGACAACAACGGAGACGGTGTGACCCAGGTCGGCGACGGCGTCGACCCGAACCGCAACTTCCCCAGCCACTGGGGCTGGGACGAGGAGGGCTCGTCGTCGATCCAGTCCAGCGACACATACCGCGGTCCTGCTCCCATGTCCGAGCCGGAGACCCGGGCCATGGTCGGGCTGCTCGACCGGATCAAGTTCAAGTTCCAGGTCAACTACCACTCCAACGGCCAGTGGTTGCTCTACGCAGAGGGTTGGCAGACCAGCACTCCTACCGCGGACGACCCCATCTACTACGCGATGTCCGGCAACCTCGACGCCCCGGCCATTGCTCAATTCCACCCAGGCCTGAGCTCCGACGTTCTCTACGTGACCAACGGCGAGACCACCGACTACGCGCACTCAAAGGCCGGCACGTTGGCATGGACCCCCGAGTTGTCCGCGGGCTGCCCCGGCTGCGGGTTCGTCTTCCCGGATGACGAGGCGCTGGTGCAGGCGGAGTTCGTGCGCAACCTGCCGTTCGCCCGGTCGGTGGCGAACTCCGCGGTCGACCCCGACAACCCGGCGACAGTCACAGGGATCAAGACCAAGCCGTTCTACATCGACAGCGAGGACCCCTACAAGCGCAGCAACCCCGGAGTCCAGCTGAGCTTCACCAAGTCGTACGGCGACCCGCAGCCGGTTGCCGTGATGGCCAAGCGGAGCCTGGGCGCCGTGACGGCGAAGTACCGCATCAACGGCGGTCCGGTCCGATCGGCACCCACGTCCGAGTGGCAGGGCGGGTCGCGGTACGACCCGGCGGCCGTGTACTACCACCAGATGCGGGGCGTGGTCACGGGAACAGATCCCGGCGACTCGGTCGAGGTCTGGTTCGAGGGCGGTGGCCAGCGGAGCGGCTCCTTCACCTATCAGGCCGTCTCCGAGACCGGCAACCGCGTGCTCGTCGTGGCGGCCGAGGACTACACCGGCGCCTCGCCGGTGCAGACGCCCGGCCCCCACTTCGCCGCCACGTACGTGGACGCCCTGAAGGCCAACGGTCAAACGGCCGACGTCTACGACGTCGACGCCGCGGGGCGCCTCGCTCCCGACGCGCTCGGCGTGCTCAGCCACTACGACGCGGTGGTCTGGGAGACAGGCAACGACCTGGTGACCCGGACGGCCGGCCGGGGCGCCGGCAATGCGGACCTGCTGGCCCTCGACGAGATCCTGCAGTTCCGCTCGTACATGAACGAGGGCGGCAAGGTGCTCTTTGCCGGCGACTCCGCCGGCCAGCAGTACACCAACAATGTCGGCAACCAGATGTATGACCCGAAGGGCGAGGTCGCCTGCAACCCACCGCCCGCAGGTATTGACCCGCGGCGGTGCCTGCCGTTGTGGGGTTCGTTCGGCGGTGGTGATCAGACCCACGACGTGCTGCAGTACTACCTGGGCGCCTACGTAGCCGTACCGGGCGATGGTCTCGACGACAATGGCGGCGCGTTCGACTCCGTCGGCGTCGGCGACCCGTTCGCTGGTCTCTCCTGGGGCCTCGACGATCCGGTCTTCGCAAACAACTTCACCAGGCGGTCATCATTCGTCGCTACCAGCGGGGTCCTGCCGACCGACCAGTTCAAGCAGTTCGAGAGCGCGCCGTCCGCACGGTATGACAAACCGGGCAGCCCGTTCGACCCGCACACGGGAAGCCACTACGTCTACTCTCAGATCGCCGACGTGTCCTACAAGAGGTTGACGCGTGAGGTCCAGGTGCCGCCGGGTGGTGGGTCGATGACGTTCTGGACGTCGTACGACACCGAACCGGCATGGGACCACCTGTTCGTCGAGGCCCGGACGCCGAACCAGGACAACTGGACGACGCTGCCGGACGCCAACGGACACACAACGACGGACACCGGTGAGAGCTGCAAGCTGGAGAACTCGGGTGGCTGGCGCACCCTCCACCCGCAGATGGACCACTACCAGACCCAGACAGGTCCGTCGACGTGCGCCCCCACCGGTACCACCGGTGCGTGGAACGCCGCCAGCGGGAACTCGGGTGGTTGGCAGCAATGGAACATCAACCTGGGGGCGTACGCCGGCCAGACCGTCGAGATCTCCATCGCCTACGCCAGCGACTGGGCTACGCAGGGCCTCGGTGTCTTCCTCGACGACATCACGCTCCCGGACGGCACCAGCACCTCGTTCGAGACCGGCCTCGACGGCTGGGCGATCGCCGGGCCACCTGCGGGCAGCGCACCCAATGCCAACAACTTCATCCGAACCGACGC
>JBKPSJ010000107.1:0-8827 GCA_046765875.1 Actinomycetota bacterium | reverse complement strand
GTTACCTTCTGCGTGGTGATCGGCTCGGGGATCGCGGCGACAGCAGCGTGGTCGTCCTCGCCCCGGTACAGGTGCGTGTACACGTTCCAGGTGACCGTGATCGAGGAGTGGCCCATCCACGCCGACAACCGCTCCACCGTTACGTACGGTGCCGTGAGCGACGCATAGGGGCTCTTCCGAGTTCCGGTGGGGGTGAGTGGCGCGCCGGTGAGCGGGTGATGTGCGGGAGGTAGGGGTCGAGGCCTCCAGGATCGGTGGCGACCAAGCTCACCGTTTCGGAAGGCCTCGACGTGTCCGAGCCTACGGCCGCTGCTGTGTGCTGCCATCCCGACTTGTCGTACTGCTCGCGTTGCGATCTGCTTGTTGGTCTCGACGGGCTGCGTGTCACCGGTGTCGAGTGTGATGTCGAGTGTGGTGTCGAGGCTGGCGGGCTGACGGTGTGGGTGGAGTCCCCGGCGGCGCCGATGGGCTGCCCTCGGTGTGGGGTGATCGCGCACAGCCATGGCCGCCGCGACGTTCGGCTGGTCGATGCGCCGTGCTTCGACCGGCCGGTGCGGCTGGTGTGGCGCAAGCGGACCTGGCGCTGTGTCGAGTCGTCGTGCCCGGTCAGGGTGTTCACCGAACAAGACGAACGGGTCGCGGCGCCACGGGCGCTGCTGACCACGCGGGCGTGCTGGTGGGCGATCAACCAGATCCGCCGCGAGCATGCCAGCATCCGCGGGCTGGCTCGGCAGCTGGGTACGACCTGGAACACCGTGTGGTCGGCGATCCGCCCGCTCCTGGTCGCGATGGCTGATGACGAGTGCCGGTTCGCCGGCGTGAAGCGGCTCGGGGTGGACGAGCACGTGTGGCACCACGTGAGCGAGCTTCCTACCGAACAAGGTGGTCGTGGACCCAAGTATCTGACCGGGATGGTCGACCTCACCCCCGACCTCGACACCGGGAAGCCACGCGCGCGGCTGCTCGATCTGGTGCCCGACCGCTCGGGCAAGGCCTACAGCGACTGGCTCGAAGACCGCGGCGAGATCTTCCGCGACGGCGTGCAGGTCGCCACCCTGGACCCGTTCCACGGCTACAAGAACGCCATCGACGACCAACTCCAGGACGCGGTCGCGGTGCTGGACGCATTCCACGTGGTCAAGCTCGGCACCCAAGCCGTCGACGAGGTCCGCCGCCGGGTCCAGCAAGACATCCACGGCCACCGCGGCCGCAAGAACGACCCGCTGTATGGGATCCGCACCATCCTGCGCTGCGGTGCCGAGAACCTCACCGATCGGCAACGCGCCCGGCTGCAGCGTGCGATCACCGCCGACGAACGCCACGACGAGGTCTACATCGCCTGGCAGTGCGCCCAACAACTCCGCGCCGCCTACAACGTGTCGAATCCCGTCGAAGGACGGCGGATCGCCGAGAAGCTCCTCGCCTCCTTGCCGACCTGCCCCATCCCTGAGATCAAGCGACTCGGGAAGACCCTCAAGCAGTGGCGAGCGGCGTTCCTGGCCTACTTCGACACCGGCCGCGCTAACAACGGCGGCACCGAAGCCATCAACGGGCTCATCGAACTCCACCGCCGCATCGCCCGCGGCTTCCGCAACCGCAACCACTACCGACTACGCATGCTGCTCATCGCCGGCGGCCTCACCCACCCCCACCTCAAGTAGGAAGAGCCGCTTTAGGGGGCGGTGAGGGCTTTGCGGATGCGTTTGTCCGAGACCGGGTAGGGGGTGCCGAGGGTTTGGGCGAAGAGGCTGATTCGGAGTTCTTCGAGCATCCAGCGGACGCCGAGGAGTTCCTGCGGGGGTTGTTTGCCGGTGGGTACGGCGGACAGACGGTGCTGGTACTCGTCGATCAGGGTCTGGATCGTGTACGTCGCCTGACGGTCGCGAGTCACGTTCGTGGCGGCTTTGTCCAGCCGTTGCTCGATACCGCGCAGATAGCGGACCAGGTCCGGCAGCCGACGTACACCGGTCTCGGTGACGAAGCCGCGGTGCACCAGACCGTCGAGTTGGCCGCGTACGTCGGTGAGTGTCGGCAGCAGCGCCGGGCTGGAGGCGCGGGAGATCTGCCGGTCGACGGTGCGAGCCAGCCGGAGGATCTGCTCGACCTGACCGAGTACGGCCAGCACCGTGTCGGCCAGATCGGCCCGGACGGCATCGCGGAGTCGCCCGAAATCTGCCGCGTTCCAGGCCGGGCCACCGTGCTGCTCCATCAGCGCGTCCACGGCGGCCGCGGTGCAGTCGGCGAGAAGGTCGGGGACGTCGCGGTGCGGGTTGTTGGCCAGCGTCATCCTGGCCTGGTTCGACAGCGAACGCTGGATCACGTCGATCACCGGCGGAACGGTGAGCAACAGCAGGCGGCGGGTGCCGCGCCACATCGCGGCCGCCTGGTCCGCCTCGGTCTCCTGCAGCCGGACCGCGACGCTGTCGCCCTCGTCGACCAGGGCCGGGAAGCCGGCGACGGTCAGCCCGCCGCGCAGCTCGGAGAACGTGCGCGGCAGGTCGCCGACGGTCCAGTCGGTCAGACCGGTACGCTCCAGGACGCTGACCGCCTTCGCCGCGACCTTCGAGATCGCCGCCGTTGTGCGAGGCTTGAGCCGTTGCTTGAGCGCTGCCAGATCCTTGCCCTCGGCAACTGACTTGCCGCGTTCGTCGAGGACCCGGAAGGTCATCCGCAGATGCTCCGGCACCCGGCTCCAGTCCCAGTCGCCGTCCTGGATCACGACCCCGCGGGCGGCGCGCAGCTCGCGCGCAAGGGCATCGGTCAGCGGACCCGAGGCGGGGTCGAGCCGGGGAAGCACCGACCGTGCGGTGTCCGGCGCCGGTACGATCGAGCGCCGCGTCGTCTTCGGCAGCGACTTGATCAGCGCGGTGACCAGTTCCTCGCGGAAACCCGGCACGCTCCATTCGAACCCGTCTGGCGAGACCTGATTGAGCACAACCAGCGGGATGTGTACGGTCACGCCGTCGGCATCTGCGCCGGGCTCGAAGGCGTACGTCAGGTCGAAGGTGAAGCCGCCGGTACGCCAGGTGAGCGGGTAGTCGCGTTCGCGTACTTCCTCGGCCTCAGCGCGGACCAGTAGCGAGCGCTCGTAGTCGAGCAGGTCGGGATCGCGTTGCCGCGCCTTTTTCCACCAGGAGTCGAAGTGCCGGCCGGATACGACCTCGGGACCGATACGCTCGTCGTAGAAGGCGAACAGCGTCTCGTCGTCGACGAGCAGGTCACGTCGCCGGGCCCGGTCCTCGAGTTCCTCGACCTCCTCGACCAGCTCGCGGTTGGTGTGGAAGAACGTGTGGTGCGTCTCCCAGTCGCCCTCGACCAGCGCGTGGCGGATGAACAGTTCACGGGCGAGCTCGGGCTCCACCCGTCCGTAGTTGATCTTGCGCTGGGCAACGATCGGCACGCCGTACAGCGTGACCTTCTCGAAGGCCATCACCGCTCCGGCCTGGCGTTCCCAGTGCGGCTCGGAGTAGCTCCGTCTGATCAGATGCGCGGCCAGGTCCTCGGCCCACTCGGGCTCGATCCGCGCGTTCACTCGGGCCCACAGCCGCGAGGTCTCGACCAGCTCGGCCGCCATCACGAACTGCGGCGGCTTCTTGAACAGCGCCGAGCCCGGAAAGATCGCGAAGCGGGCGTTGCGGGCGCCGATGTACTGGTGCTGGTTGGCCGGGTCCTTCATACCGATGTGCGACAGCAGCCCGGCCAGCAGCGAGACGTGTACGTACTGCGGATCGGCCGGCGGTCCCGAGTTCAGCGTGACCCCGATCTGTGCCGCGAGTTGGCGGAGCTGGGCGAAGATGTCCTGCCACTCGCGTACCCGCAGATAGTTCAGGTACTCGGCCATGCACATCCGGCGGAACTGGTTGCCGGACAAGTCCTTCTGCTGTTGTTTCAGGTAGGTCCACAGGTTGAGGAAGCCCAGGAAGTCCGAACGGGGATCGCGGAACCGGGCGTGTGCCTGCTGGGCCTGTGCCTCGTGGTCCGCCGGTCGTTCGCGTGGGTCCTGGATCGACAGTGCGGCCGCGATGATCATCACCTCGCGGACGCAGCCGTTGCGGTCCGCCTCGACGATCATCCGGGCCAGCCGCGGGTCGACCGGCAGTTGCGCGAGCTGCCGGCCGGTCTTCGTCAGTCCCTGCTGGTCATCGAGCGCGCCGAGCTCGGTGAGGAGCTGGATGCCGTCCTTGATCGACCGCCGGTCCGGCTCGTCGATGAACGGGAACGCGGCGATGTCGCCGAGCCCGATCGAGGTCATCTGCAGGATGACCGAGGCGAGGTTGGTACGCAGGATCTCCGGGTCGGTGTACTCCGGCCGGGAGTCGTAGTCCTCCTCGGAGTACAACCTGATGCAGATGCCGTCGCTGGTCCGGCCGCACCGGCCCTTGCGCTGGTTCGCCGACGCCTGCGACACGGGCTCGATCGGCAGGTGCTGCACCTTTGTGCGGTGCGAGTACCGGCTGATCCGCGCGGTGCCGGGGTCCACGACGTACTTGATGCCCGGGACGGTGAGCGAGGTCTCGGCGACGTTCGTCGCGAGCACGATCCGGCGGCCGGGGTGCGACTGGAACACCCGGTGCTGCTCGGTGGCCGACAGCCGGGCGTACAGCGGCAGCACCTCGGTATCGCGGAGGTTCTGCGCGCGCAACGCGTCGGCGGTGTCGCGGATCTCGCGCTCGCCGCTGAGGAAGACCAGCACGTCGCCCGGCCTTTCCCACGCAAGCTCGTCGACCGCGTCGAGGATCGCCTGCGTCTGATCGCGATCCAGTGTCGCCGGGTCCTCGGGGTCGGTCACCGGCCGGTACCGCACCTCGACCGGATAGGTCCGGCCCGAGACCTCGACGATCGGGGCGCCGCCGAAGTGCTCGGCGAAGCGCTCCGGGTCGATCGTCGCCGAGGTGATGATCACCTTGAGATCGGGCCGTTTCGGCAGCAGTTGCTTCAGATAGCCGAGGATGAAGTCGATGTTGAGGCTGCGCTCGTGCGCCTCGTCGATGATCAGCGTGTCGTACCGGCGCAGGTCCCGGTCGCGCTGCAGTTCGGCGAGCAGGATGCCGTCGGTCATCAGCTTGACCAGGCTGCGTTCGGAGACCTTGTCGGTGAACCGGATGGCGTACCCGACCTGGTCGCCGAGCTGCGTGCCCAGCTCCTCGGCAATCCGTTCGGCGACTGTACGGGCGGCCAGCCGGCGGGGCTGGGTGTGGCCGATCATGCCCTGGACGCCACGGCCGAGCTCGAGACAGATCTTCGGGATCTGGGTGGTCTTGCCCGATCCGGTCTCGCCGGCGATGACCACGACCTGGTGGTCCCGGATCGCGGCGGCGATGTCGTCCTTGAGCTGCGATACCGGCAGTTGCTCGGGATAGGTGATCTTCGGCACCGAGTCCCGGCGACGCTCGACGATCCGCTCCGCCTGCCCGATCTGGCCGGCGAGGCTACGGCGCTTCGCCGCGCCCCGGTCGCCACGGGCGCGGTCCAGCCGGCGGCCGAGCCGGTGCTGGTCGTCCAGCATGAGCGCGGGCAGGCGCCGACGAAGCTCAGCAAGGGTGGGGGAGTCGGACATGACTCCGTCCAGAATAGGCGGCGGCCCTGCGCCGGCCGATTCCTTTTCAGGTACGGCCCCGCGCGGGTAGAACGGTCGGGTGATCCGTCGCCGCGTCGTCGTCCACGGTCTGGTGCAGGGTGTGTTCTTCCGCGACACCTGCCGGCGCGAGGCGCGTGCCGCCGGGGTCGCGGGCTGGGTACGCAACCGCCCGGACGGCACCGTCGAGGCCGTCTTCGAGGGAGCCGAGGAGCCGGTACGCCGGATGGTCGACTGGTGCCGAACCGGACCCCGGTACGCCGACGTGGACAGGGTTGACGTGATCGAGGAGCAGCCCACCGGCGAGACCGGCTTCGCCGTGACACCCTGACCAGGTACACCTAGGGTCGGTCGCCATGCAGATGAAGCTCGAGCTCGTCCCCGTACCGGTCACCGACATCGACCGGGCGAAGGATTTCTACGTCGGCAGGCTCGGCTTCACCGTCGACGTCGACGTACAGCCCGACGAGCGGACCCGGATCGTCCAGCTCACCCCGCCCGGCTCGGCCTGCTCGATCGTGCTGGCCGCCGGCGTACCGGAACTGGCCGACATCGAGCCGGGCGTCCTACGCGGGCTGCACCTAGTAGTGGCGGACGCGGTCGCGAGCCGCGCCGAGCTGGCCGCCCGCGGTGTCGAGGTCGGCGAGGTCGACGAGCACGACCGCGGCATCAAGTACGTCCCGTTCGCGGATCCGGACGGCAACACCTGGGTGCTGCAGGAGATGCCCTGGCGGTCCGCCGACTTCGCGTGACCGTCTGGCTCCGCGTGGTACGGGGTACCGGTGTGGAATGGAAGGTGGGGATGTGCACAGACGTCAGGTCGGCGTCGAGGAAGAACTGTTCCTGTTCGACGCGGACACGCTCGCGCTGCGACCGGTGTCCGGCCGGATACTGCGTGAGGACGGCGAACGATATCCGGATGATGACGGAAAGATCGCGCGGATCCAGCAGGAGCTGTTCCTGGAACAGGTGGAGACGGCCACCGAGCCGTGCACCACGCTGGCCGACCTCGGCGACCAGGTGCGCGAAGGCCGGCGCCGGGCCGCGTTGGACGCGAATGCGTACGGTGCGGTGCTTGCGGCGGCGGGCAGCGTGATCGACGAGCCGGCCGCGATGACGCAGAAGAGCCGGTACCAGCGGATGGCCGACCTGCACGGCGCGATCGCCCGCGAGAACCTCATCTGCGGCACCCATGTCCATGTCGAGGTCGCCGACGACGCCGAGGCGGTGCGGGCGCTGGACCGGATCCGGCCCTGGCTGCCGGTCGTGCTCGCGGTGAGCGCGAACTCGCCGTTCTGGTACGGCCAGGACAGCGGGTATGCCAGCTTCCGGGCGCAGGTCGTCCGGCGGTGGCCGACGGCAGGGCCGACCGAGCCGTTCGGCACGCCGCGCGCCTATCACGACGCCGTCGCCGATCTGATCAGCAGCGGCGCCGCCCTGGACGAGGGGATGATCTACTTCGACGCCCGGCTCGCGGTCAAGTACCCGACACTCGAGATCCGGGTGGCGGACACCTGCACCGAGATCGCCGACACCGTACTGGTGGCGGCCCTGTCCCGCGCCCTGGTCGAGACCGCGGCGACGCAGGACGGCGTGCCCGAGTGGCGTACCGAACTGCTCCGGGCCGCCGTATGGCAGGCGAGCCGCTGGGGCCTCAGCCGTGAGCTGCTGGATCCGGTCCACCGGGTCCTCCGGCCGGCCTTCGACGTGATCGAGGCATTGCTCGACCACGTCGGTGCCGCCCTCGACGCGGCCGGCGACACCAGCACGGTTCGCGACACGATCAAGGACCTGCGCATCCGCGGTACCGGCTCGGTCCGCCAGCGCGCGGCCTTCGCCCACCGGTCTGCCGGCTCGGACGTCGTCCGCGATGTGATCGAACGGACCCGGGCGACGTACTCCTGAATGATCAGGAGGCGGCCGCCCGGGGTCCTCGTGTCGCGGTGGCCGTGGAGTCCCGGATGATGAGGCGGGTGGCCAGTTCCACGTGGTGGGAGTCGATCTGTTCACCGGCGGCGAGTTTGAGGGCGGTGCGGATGGCGACGACACCCATTTCGCGGAGTGGCTGGCGCACCGTGGTCAGCGGTGGGGACGCCAGGCGGGCTACCTGGGTGTCGTCGAAGCCGACGATGCTGAGCTCGTCGGGGACGCGGAGGCCGCGGGCGCGGGCCGCCTCCATCACGCCGACGGCCACCTCGTCGCTGCCGGCGAAGATGGCGGTGGGGGGCTCGGGGAGGTCGAGGAGTGCGGCGCCGCCGGCCACGCCGTCGTCGTACAGGAACTCCCGCAGCCAGATGTAGTCCCTCGGGACCGGCAGTCCGGCGGCTTCCATCGCGCCGCGGAAGCCGTTCATCCGGGCCTGGTTGCAGCCTGACGTGGGTGGGCCGCCCAGGTAGGCGATCCTGTGGTGACCGAGGGACAGCAGGTGCTGGGTCGCCGCCATGCCGCCGGCGAAGTTGGTCGAGCCGACGCTGGTCACGTCCGGCTGCGCGACGTTGATCGGGTCGACGACGACGAGTGGCAGCCGGGCCCGGGCGAGTGCGGCCAGGTCGGCCGCGGTGAGCGCGCTGGTGATGCCGATGGCCGCCATGCGACGGGTGGCGGACAGGTCGCGGATCCACGGCGCCGCCCGGCCCGTACTGCGGGTCTCGCGCGGCGGGTGCGAGGTGACCACGACATCGACGTCCGCGGTCTGCCCGCCCTCGACGACACCCTGGATCACCTCGACCGAGTAGGCGTTGAGGAACCCTTGGTAGAAGAGTTCGACGACAGGCCGCTCGATCGGCTCGGGCGACCGGCGGCCGACGTACCCGTGCTGCCGCAGGATCTCCTGCACCCGCTCCCGGGTCGACTCGGAGACGTCACTGCGGCCGTTGAGAACCTTGGAGACCGTGGCGACCGACACCCCCGCGGACTCCGCGACGGTGGCCAAGGTGACGCGACCGCTCAACCGCGGTACCTCCTCACGATCCTTCGTCGGTGACCGGGACGTCGCCGGTGATCGGCCGCAGGTCCACGGGAGTGATCAGCGTACGATCGTGCCCGACCGTGCGCACATCGCCGGTCAGCCGCACCGTGGCCCGGCAGGGCAGGTCCGCGGACGACGTTCCGACCAGCACCTCGACGTCTCCCGGCTCGACGATGCGGCGCAGATCCGGACCCGTGTACGCGGTCCGATCCGCGTGCACGTGGAAGGTGACGTCGGTGGCGGCGCCCGGTTCCAGCGAGACCCGCGCGAACCCGGTCAGCTGC
>JBKPSJ010000106.1:0-2442 GCA_046765875.1 Actinomycetota bacterium | reverse complement strand
CGCGATCGAGGGGTTCGCGCGGGTGTACGAGGCGGACATGCTGGCCAAGCCGGACCCGTCTACGTTCCAGATCCTGCCGTGGCGCGGCGAGACCCAGGGCACCGCGCGGATGTTCTGCGACATCCTGATGCCGGACGGGTCGCCGTCGTACGCCGACCCGCGGTATGTCCTGAAGCGGACGCTGGCCAAGGCCGCCGACCTCGGCTTCACCTTCTACACCCACCCCGAGATCGAGTTCTACCTGTTCCGCAAGTCCGACGACCCGGCTGCCGAGCCGGTGCCGGTGGACTCGTCGGGGTATTTCGACCACACCCCGCAGGGCATCGGCAACGACTTCCGCCGCGAGGCGATCACGATGCTGGAGTCGATGGGCATCTCGGTCGAGTTCAGCCATCACGAGGGCGGCCCGGGTCAGCAGGAGATCGATCTGCGGTACGCCGACGCGCTGACCACCGCCGACAACATCATGACCTTCCGGGTGGTGGTCAAGGAGGTCGCGCTGACCCATGGCATCTACGCGTCGTTCATGCCCAAGCCGATCTCGGACCAGCCGGGCTCTGGGATGCACACGCATGTGTCGCTGTTCGAGGGTGACCGCAACGCCTTCTACGAGGCCGGCGCGCAATACCAGTTGTCGAAGACCGGGCGGGCCTTCATCGCCGGGGTGCTGCGGCACGCGGCCGAGATCACCGCGGTGACGAACCAGTTCGTGAACTCGTACAAGCGGCTGGCTGCCGGCGGCGAGGCCCCGTCGTACATCTGCTGGGGTCACAACAACCGTTCCGCGCTGGTCCGGGTGCCGATGTACAAGCCGCAGAAGAGCCAGTCCAGCCGGATCGAGTTCCGCTCGCTGGACTCCGGTGTGAACCCGTACCTGGCGTTCGCGCTGCTGCTCGCGGCCGGGCTGAAGGGGATCGAGGAGGCGTACGAGCTACCTCGTGAGGCCGAGGACGACGTCTGGTCGCTGACCGACCGGGAACGCCGGGCGCTCGGGATCAAGCCGCTGCCGACCAGCCTGGCCGAGGCGATCAGCGCGATGGAGGAGTCGGAACTGGCGGCCGAGACGCTCGGCGAGCACGTGTTCGACTTCTTCCTGCGGAACAAGCGCAACGAGTGGGCCGACTACCGCAAGCAGGTCACGCCGTTCGAGCGGGCGTTGCTGCTTCCCGTCCTGTAGATAATCTGCTCGAGTGACCCAGGGACCTGGACAGCGCACAAGCTCCGACCAGGTCCGCCTCGTGCGGCTCGGCTTCACCGACCCCGGCGGATCGGCCGGCCGGCTCGAACGGCTCGGCCGGTTGACCCGGCACACCGAGCTGGCCACCGACGACCTGGTCTCCGCGCTGTCGGTGACCGCCGATCCCGATCTCGCCCTGACCGGTGTGCTCGGCGTTGCCGAGGCGCTCGACAGCGGTGGTCACGACCTGGACGCGTTCGCCCGCACGCTGGAGGTAGACGCGGACTTCCGGCACCGGCTCACCGTCGTACTGGGTGCCAGCGAGGCGTTGGGCCGGCACCTCGCGCATCACCCGCGGCACTGGTACGACCTGGCCGACCCGGCATTGGCCGCGGCCCGCCCGTCACGTGACGACGTCGTCGCCCTGCTCGGCCGAGTCGCGCACACGGACCGGCCGGTCGACGCGCTGCGGGTCGAGTACCGGCGGCTGCTGCTCCGGCTGGCCGCACGCGACCTGGCCGAAGGGCTGGCCGTTGACGAGACCGCCGCCATCCTCGCCGACCTCGCCGCCGGAGCGCTGGAGGCGGCGCTGCGGATCGCGCGCACCGAGCTGCCGGAGGCCGACAACTGCCGGCTGGCGATCGTTGCCATGGGCAAGTGTGGTGGCCGCGAGCTGAACTACGTCAGCGATGTCGACGTCCTGTTCGTGGCCGAGCCGATCGAGGGCCAGCCGGAGGAGCCGGCCCTCAAGACCGCGAGCCAGCTCGCCGCGGCGACGATGCGGATCTGCTCCGAGCACACGTCGGAGGGCGCGCTGTGGCCGGTGGACGCGGCGCTGCGGCCGGAGGGCAAGGCCGGACCACTGGTACGTACCCTCGACAGCCACCTGAGCTACTACCGCCGCTGGGCCAAGACGTGGGAGTTCCAGGCGCTGCTCAAGGCCCGGCCGATCGCGGGCGACGCCGAGCTCGGCCGCGCGTACGCCGAGGCGATCCGCCCGCTGGTCTGGACCGCGGCCGACCGCGAGGGGTTCGTGGACGACGTCCAGGCGATGCGCCGCCGGGTGGTCGACCACATCCCGGCCGCTGAGGCCGACCGGCAGCTCAAGCTCGGCCGTGGCGGGCTGCGCGACGTCGAGTTCGCCGTCCAGCTGCTGCAACTCGTGCACGGCCGCAGCGACGACAAGGTCCGCAGCCCGAACACGCTCGTCGCGCTGGAACACCTGACCCGCCGCGGGTACGTCGGTCGCCGCGATGGTGCCACGC
>JBKPSJ010000105.1:0-2843 GCA_046765875.1 Actinomycetota bacterium | reverse complement strand
TCGTGCACCAGCGAGCGCTCGATGATCTCGCCGTACCGGCTGACGTCGTTGTTGCCGCCGGACACCACGCAGACCACGGTCTCGCCCGGACGGATCCGTATGCCGTGGCCGAGCGCGGCGGTGGCCAGCGCTCCGGCGGGCTCGGCGATCAGGCCTTCGGTCTGGTACAGCTCGAGCATCTCGGTGCAGACCAGACCCTCGGGCACCGTCGTCATCACGCTGCGGCTGCGGCCGACCAGCGGGAGCGTCACCTCGCCGACCCGGCGTACGGCGGCGCCGTCGACGAAGGTGTCCAGCTCCGGCAGCGTCACCGGCTCACCGGCCGCCAGCGCGGCGATCATGCTCGCCGCACCGGTCGGCTCGACGCCGACGACGCGGACGTCCGGGTGCCGTTCGGACAGCCAGGTCACGATCCCCGCCATCCGACCGCCTCCGCCGACCGGGACCACTAGGACGTCGGGCGCGCCGCCGAGTTGCTCGACCAGTTCGACCGCGACGGTGCCCTGGCCGGCGACGGTGCGCGGATCGTCGAAGGCCGGCACCAGCGTCGCGCCGGTGGCCTGGACGTCCCGGGTCGCGGCCGCGGCGGCGTCGTCGTACGAGTCGCCGGTGACGATCACCTCGACCTGCCCGCCGCCGAGCGCACGGATCCGGTCGCGCTTCTGCCGCGGTGTGGTGCGCGGTACGTAGACCCGGCCGCGGACGCCGAGGGCATGGCACGAGTACGCGACGCCCTGGCCGTGGTTGCCCGCGCTCGCACAGACCACGCCGGCGTCGCGGGAAAGCTCGTCCAGTTGAGCGATCAGGTTGTACGCCCCGCGCAGCTTGTACGACCGTCCGACCTGCAGGTCCTCGCGCTTGAGCCAGACCTCCGCGCCGGTCCGCTCGGACAGCCGAAGGTTGCGCTGCAGCGGCGTACGGACCGCGATGCCGTCCAGCCGGAGAACGGCGGCCTCGACGGCGGCGGCGTCGACCGCGAACGAGCCGTTGCCCTGCTGACGCGTCAGAGGCTTACTAGTTGACATGCAGCTTCCTCGATCTCCGCCATCAGAAAACGGGTATTTGCTCGCTTACCTTGTGTAACGGGGCCGTGTCCGAAAAGATGTATCGGGTAAATACAGCTCTCACGGGGACTGGAGGGCCGACTTGGCATGATTCCGTTCCGCCTGTGGGGCGATGCGCTGTGGTGTGGACAAGAAGTAGTCGGTGTGCCGGAGCACGAGGCCGCGATCCGTTCGCTGCTCCCGTCTCCGCTACCGGGTCGCGGTGCCGATCTCGACACCGTGGCCGATCTCGTACCTGAGCCGGAGAACCGGTTCGACCCGTACGCGGTTGCGGTTCAAGTAGCCGAAAAGGTGGTCGGCTACCTGCCGCAGGACGCGGCCCGGCAGTACCAGCCGGTGCTCGCGGAACTGGTCGCGCAGGGTTTCCAGCCTCAGGCTCCGTGCCGGGTGTCGGCCAGCGAGTGGGAGGCTGCCGACTGGGACCGCCGGGGTCTCGGGATCACCGAGTTCCACGCCAGCGTCGCTCTCGCACTCGCCCAGCCGCACATGCTTGTGCCGCTCAACCTACCGCCCGCCGGCAGCTACCAAGCGCTGCCCCAGGGCGCTGCGACCGTCGTTCCGCTCGATGGCGACGGTTTTGACGCGATCGCGCCGTACTTCAGACCGGAGGGCGAGTGCTGGGTCTACGCCACCCTGCACGCCATCGAGCCGGTGAGCGCGAAGTACGGCAGGTACGCGATCGAGGTCCGACTGGATGGAGAACGGGTCGGCGAGCTCGGCCCGCGATGCAGCGCCGATTTCCTTCCGGCGGTGCAGTACCTGGCCGACCTGCGGTCGGAGTCAGCCGCCAGGATGGTGATCCGCGGGAATCCGCTGCGCTTCGAGCTGGTGTTGTACGCGGCCCGATCCTGCGAGTTGCCTGCGACGTGGCCCGACGGCCTGGTGCGCACGCCCGTCGTCGCCGCGGAATGGCAGTACTGGATGAGTGACACAGCCCGTACGTGACAGTTGCCGAGCACCGATTCCTCGCCGGCCACATCCACCACCGGGTGCGGCCGGCGAGACTTGTTGGACGGTCCAGCTGACGAAGGGAGTCCGCAGTGAGACGTGCACTCGTGACCGGAGCGGCCAGCGGCATCGGCAAGGCCTGCGCAGCCCGGCTCGTTGCTGAAGGCTACGAAGTCGTTGCCGCCGACATCGACCCAGCGGCGGATCTGCGGCTGGACGTGACCGGGGAGATCCCGGACCTCGGGCCGGTCGACGTACTCGTCAACAGTGCCGGCGTCGTAGGCCCGAACAAGCCGCTGTGGGAGGTGTCCGACGAGGAGTGGGCGCGAACGTTCGAGGTCAACACCACCGGGATCTTCCGGATGTGCCGGGCGGTGGTACCGGGGATGACCGAACGTGGCTGGGGCCGGATCGTCAACATCGCGAGCATCGCCGGCAAGGAGGGCAACCCGAACCTGAGCGCGTACTCGGCATCCAAGGCGGCGGTGATCGGGATGACCAAGTCGCTCGGCAAGGAATTGGCCACCACCGGTGTGCTGGTGAACGCGATCGCACCGGCGGTGATCGAGACCCCGATGAACGCGGCCACTGCCCCCGACGTGCTGGAACGCCTGATCTCGCTGATCCCGATGCGCCGGCTGGGTCAGGCCGAGGAGGTCGCCGAACTGGTCGCCTGGCTGGCCTCGGATCGCTGCACGTTCTCCACCGGGGCCGTCTACGACATCAGCGGGGGACGAGCGACGTACTAGAACCGACCACTTTTGATGGCTCAACTACTTGCCGGAGGACATAAACCCGACGATATGGCTATGGGGCAGGCCCGGGACCCGG
>JBKPSJ010000104.1:0-2960 GCA_046765875.1 Actinomycetota bacterium | reverse complement strand
TCTGCCCGTCCTGCGGCAACCCGGTCGGCCGGTCGCGGGCCGGGCACCCGGGCCGGACCGAGGGGTTCTGCCCGAAGTGCCGCAACCGGTTCGACTTCAGCCCCAAGCTCAAGCCGGGCGACCTGGTGGCCGGGCAGTACGAGGTGGCCGGCTGCCTGGCGCACGGCGGCCTGGGCTGGATCTACGTCGCCCGGGACAAGAACGTGTCCGACCGCTGGGTGGTGCTCAAGGGCCTGCTGAACTCCGAGGACCCCGACGCGGTCGAGGCCGCGATCGCCGAGCGCCAGTTCCTGGCCCGGGTCGAGCATCCGCTGGTGGTCGAGATCTACAACTTCGTCCAGCACGAGGGCGCCGGCTACATCGTGATGGAGTACGTCGGCGGCACGTCGCTCAAGTCGTTGCTCAAGACAAGGATGGCGAAGAACGGCGGGGTGTACGACCCGCTGCCGGTCGACCAGGCGATCGCGTACATCCTCGAGGTGCTGCCGGCCTTCCAGTACTTGCACGACCTCGGACTGGTGTACTGCGACTTCAAGCCGGACAACCTGATCCAGGTCGGCGACGCGGTGAAGCTGATCGACCTGGGCGGCGTACGCCGCATCGACGACATCGACTCCGCGATCTACGGCACCACCGGGTACCAGGCGCCGGAGGTGCCGCACGTAGGGCCGTCGTTTGCCTCCGACGTCTATACGATCGGCCGGACGCTGGCCGTGCTGACGATGGAGTTCCGCGGGTACCAGTCGACATACGTCGCGTCGCTGCCGCCGGTGACCGACGTACCGCTGTTCCAGAAGTACGACTCGCTGTACCGGCTGCTGGCCAAGGCCTGCGCGGCGGACCCGGCGGACCGGTTCGCGTCGGCCGACGAACTGCGGGTGCAGTTGCTCGGCGTACTGCGCGAGGTCGTCGCGATGAGGCCGGACTCCAAGGCCTCGGAGCACTCGGCGTCGTCGCTGCTGTTCATGCCGCCGACCGTGACCGACGAGGACCTGGACTGGCGCGACCTACCCGGACTGCGGTTCGACGAGACCGACCCGATGGCCGACTGGCTGCACACGGTCAGCGTCGCCGATCCGTCCGCGCGGCTCGAGATGCTGGTCGGAGCCGCGCAGTCGACGCCAGAGGTGCTGCTGGCGACCGCGCGGACAGCACTCGACGCGGGCCAGCCGGACATGCTCGACACCGCGGTGTCCGACCTGCTCGCGCAGGACCCCTGGGAGTGGCGGGCGGTCTGGATGTCGGGTCTGAGCGCACTGGCCGCGGGCAACTTCGCGTCCGCGCAGGCCGCGTTCAACGCCGTGTACGGCCAGGTGCCGGGCGAACTGGCGCCGAAGCTCGCACTGGCGCTGGCCTGCGAGCACAGCGGCGAGGTCGATGTCGCCGAGTCGCTGTACACCACCTGCACCCGCACCGATGCGAACTACGTCGCGCCTGCAGCTTTCGGACTGAGCCGGATCCGGACCGGCCGCGGCGACCTCGACGGCGCGGTCGCCGCACTGGATCTGATCCCGCGTACCAGTAGCGCGTACGTGCTCGCACGCCGGAGCCGGGCCGGTGTACTGGCCACCTCCGGCGGCGGGCTGCCCGCACTGGCAGCGGCGATGAGCAGCGTCGACAGCCTTACCATCGATCCGGTCGACCGCGCCCACCTGGCGATCCTGGTTTACGATGCGGCGCTGCGCGAGACCCTGGAGAAGGGTCCGCGCAGCGATCTGCGGATCGGCGGCCGGGTTGCCGAGGAGCTCGATATGCGGGCCGGGCTCGAGGCGGCGTACCGCGAACTGGCCGGCTACACCCGTGACCGAGCCGAACGAGTCCGGCTGGTCGACCAGGCGAACGGAGTACGTGTATGGACCTTCCGGTGAGCACCGAGCCGGCGACCACGCTGACCTGTCCCTCGTGCGGCGCCGCCGTGATCGCCGGGGACCAGTACTGCGAGGCGTGCGGCACCCAGCTCGCCGAGGTTGTCGCAGCCGAGCCCGCGGCCCCGGTCGAGTCCGGGACCTGCCCGAACTGCGGCGGGACATACGCGGCCGACGGCTACTGCGAGAACTGCGGCTCGCGCGCGCCGAATCCGCGCGACCACTTCACCGAGCGGCCCGCGTCCTGGGTCGCCGGCGTCTGCGACCGCGGCATCCGGCACGCGCGCAACGAGGACGCGATGGCCCTTGCCGCGAGCAACGAATCGGGCCGTGCGGTGCTGGTGGTCTGCGATGGCGTGACGACCGCGGCCGACTCCGACATCGCCAGTCTTGCCGCGGCACGGGCCGCCCGGGACGTACTGGCGGTATCGCACGCGCAGGGCCTGGGCACCGACGACTCGCGCCACGCCGCGATCATCACCCGGATTCGGAACGCCGCCGACGCCGCCAGCGAGGCGGTGGCCGAGAAAACCAAGAAGGACGTCGGCGGCAACCCGCCGTCGTGCACGTTCGTGGCGGTCTTCGTCGAGGACGGACTCGCCGTTGCGGGCTCGGTCGGCGACAGCCGCGGATACTGGCTGCCGGACGCCGGTGAGCCGTTGATGCTCACCCAGGACGACTCGTACGCGGCCGAGCAGATCGCCGCCGGCGTACCGCGGGCGGAGGCCGAGCACGGGCCGGGCGCACATGCGATCACGCGCTGGCTCGGCGTCGACGCCCCGGACCACACACCTCGTACGACGATGCTCGACCTGGACTCATCCGGCTGGTTGCTGGCCTGCTCGGACGGCCTGTGGAACTACTGCTCGGAGGCGGCCGACATGGCCGAACTGGTACGTGGTACCGCCGCCGACCACCCCGATCCGCTGGCACTCGCAGGCGCGCTCGTCGAGTTCGCCAACGCCCAGGGTGGTCAGGACAACATCACCGCTGCCTTGGCCAGGATCGAGCGATGACTTTCCTGCTCGCCAATCGAGAGACCGTAGTACAGAAGGGTGCCGCTCATGGCTGAGTTCTCCGCCGAGGTGTTCCAGA
>JBKPSJ010000103.1:0-3393 GCA_046765875.1 Actinomycetota bacterium | reverse complement strand
CCCCCGAGCACGCGGCCACCTTGCGCGAAAAGCTCGCCGAGGTCGTCGCGGCGCATCTGGAGGAGCACCCGCTCGAGCCGGGTATCCCGGTCCCGGCTGCGGCAGCCGCGCTCGGACTGCCGACGCCCGATCTGATCCCGGCCCTGATCGCAGACCCGCTCCGTCTCGCGAACGGAAAGGTGCTCCCGGCAACGGATGCACTGCCCGCGGACCTGGTCGACGCCGTCGAGCGATTGACGAAGTCGCTCCACGACCAAGCTTTTGTCGCCCCCGAGGCCGATCACCTGCGAGCGCTCGGCCTCGACGGCAAGGCGCTGGCCGCGGCGGAACGCGCGGGCCTGCTGATCCGGATCGCCGACGGCATCGTCCTGCTCCCCGGTGCCGACGAACGGGCCGCCGCGTTGCTGAGCGAACTACCTCAGCCGTTCACCACCAGTGAGGCTCGGCGGCATCTCGGCAGCACCCGGCGGGTGGTCATCCCGTTGCTCGAACGCTTGGACCGGCTCGGACTCACGCAGCGATTGCCGGACGATCGGCGCCAGACTCGCTGATCTCCTGAAGTGCCGCGCGTGCGGCTGCCGGCGACAGGCGGTCCGATGCCAGCTTGGCCAGCAGGCCCTCGAGCACCGGCCGCAACGGTCCGGCGTACACGCAAGGCGCGGGCGGCTCGTGCACGACCGCGACCAGGGTGCTGAACGGGTCGCCGGTCCCGAAGGGCGAGCGGCCCTCCACCGCGGCGTACAGGGTCGCGCCGAGCGAGAACAGGTCGGACTCCGGCGCGCTCCGGTCGCCGCGCGCCCGCTCCGGTGAGATGTACGCCGGGCTGCCGGCCATCCCGCCGTTCGGCATCGTCGACTCGTCGTCGACGGCCGAGGCGATTCCGAAGTCGGTCAGCACGACCCGGCCGTCGTCGCACAACTGGACGTTGGACGGCTTGATGTCGCCGTGCACGACGCCGGCCGCGTGTACCGCGGCGAGCGCGTCCAGCAGGTGCAGCCCGATCCGCGCCACCTCGGCGACAGGCAGCCGGCCGCCGCCCATCGCCGCGCACAGGGTCCGGCCGGTCAGCAGTTCCATCACGATCCACGGGTCGCCGTCGTGCTCGAAGAAGTCGTGTACGCGGACCACGCCGGGGTGGTCGATCCGCGCCAGCGCCCGGGCCTCGGGCAGCGCGGTGTCGCCGACGACGACCTGCTTGATCGCGACCACGCGTGCCAGCAGGTCGTCGTCGGCCAGCCAGACCCGGCCCATCCCACCCCGGCCCAGCAGTCCACGCAGCCGGTAGCGGGCGGCGACAACGCGGTCATCCGTGATTGCCGGACGCCCCACCAGTTCCACCATCGTCATGACCGCTCACCTCCGCTCCGTGCGTGTCATCTGCTACTCATACGGAGCAATCGGCGATGCGGTTCAGGACAACTTTGTCAGTGACCTTTCGGTCGCACACCGTTGCTGCCACACTTCTTGTTCGGAGCGAACGCGCGGTCAGATGGTGTCGGAGAAGACCTCTTCGCGGGCGCGGTCGAGGGCGGCGACCAGCGCGCCACGTAGCACCGGATTGCCGGTCACCCCGGTCGGTAGGACGCTCGGCGCCGTCGGGCACATCGTGGCCACGGCATGCTCCACCCGCCGGGCCAGATCGGCACCACCCGCACGGCCGACGTCGCCGCTGAGCACCACGAGACCCGGGTCGATCACCACCGAGACCGCGGTGACACCCACCGCCAGCCGATGCGCCAACTCATCCAGATACGCCGCGTTACCGTTCGCGACCGCGTGCCCGACCTGCTCTGAAACTGCCGAGCCGTGCACGTCATGCCTCGCCGCCAGCTCGGCCATCGCGTCCGGCCCGACCAGCCGCTGGTACGACCCGGACGTCGGGTGCGCCACGTCGGCCGGCAACGGCTCGCCCGGTACCGGCAGCCAGCCGATCTCGCCGGCACCGCCGAGTACGCCGCGGTGCAATCGGCCGTCGAGCATCACGCCCAGGCCCTGACCGACACCGGTCCACAGCACAACGAAGTCGTCATGGCCGACGCCGGCGCCGTACTCGTGCTCGGCCAGTGCCACCAGGTTGACGTCGTTCTCGATCTGGACCGAGGCGCCGAGCCGGTCGCGCAGGCTGGCCAGCACACCGACGTGCCAGGCCGGCATGTCGTACGAGAACCGCATGTCGCCGGTATGCGGGTCGACCATGCCCTTGGTGCCGATCACGAACGCCTGCAGCCTCGCCATGTCGACCCGCGCCGCGTCGCAGGCATCCCGTACGGCGGTATGAACGGTGCCGATCGGGTCGTCGCCGTCGAAGGGGTCGGCCGCGACCTCTACCACGACCTCGCCGGTGATGTCTGCGACCCCGACGCTGATCTTGTTCGGCAACACGTCCAGCGCCGCGACGTACGCCGAGGACGGCACCACGCCGTACAGGGCCGCGTTCGGGCCCCGGCTGCCGCCGCGCTCACCGGTGACATGGACCAGGCCGCGCTCCTCGAGCCGGGTCAGCAGCTGTGCCGCGGTGACCCGCGACAGCCCGGTGCGGTCACCCAGCTGGGCCCGGGTCAACGGGCCCTCGGCGAGCAGCAGCTCCAGCGCGGACCGGTCGTTCAGCCGCCGCAGCAGCCGCGGGGTGCCTGGGTTCCGGCTCATCCTGCCTCCTCTCGTCACGAAAGCCTAACGAGCCATTTCTTTTAAGAAACTTTATTGTTAGTTTAGCCCCGCGCGACCGGCCGGTGTGTACCCCTGGCCCGGCGACCGTCCCGAGCGCACACCGGCGCGCGCCGATCCGGAAGGGGAGTACCGAATGAGGATCTGGAAGATCACGGCCGGCGCGGCCGCCCTGGTCCTGAGCCTGGCGGCATGTGGATCGAACGACGACAACGGGGGCAACGAGCCCGCCGCGAACTCCTCGTCGGCGGGTCCGAAGTACGCCGGGCAGACGCTCACGGTGTGGCGACTGGGCGACCCGGTCGCGGTGAACAAGAAGTACATGGACGATCTGGACGCGGCCTTCAAGACCCGGACCGGCGCGGACGTCAAGGTCGAGTGGATCCCGTGGCCGGACGCGCAGGCCAAGTGGACCGCGGCCGTTACCGCCGGGTCCGGCCCGGACGTGACCGAGATCGGCAACGACCAGGTCTCGGCGTGGGTCGGCCAGGGCGCGCTCGCCGACATCACCGAGACCGTCGGCGCGACACCGGAGTTCCAGCAGATCCCGAAGAACCTGTGGGGCTACGAGACCATCCAGGACAAGATCTACGCCGTGCCGTGGGGCGGTGGCACCCGCGCCGTGCTGTACCGCAAGGACTGGTTCAAGGAACTCAACATCGCGATCCCGAAGACCTGGGCAGACCTCGTCGACGCGGGCAAGAAGATCGTCGCCGCCAAGGGCAAGGA
>JBKPSJ010000102.1:0-2835 GCA_046765875.1 Actinomycetota bacterium | reverse complement strand
CGGGAGTGGCCGAGCCGTACCGTCTGGATCGACGGCGTCGAGCTCTGCGTGCGCGAGGTCCCGGACGCCGCGGAGGGCGCCGAACCGGTTCTGTTCGTGCACGGGCTCGGCGGGTCGTCGCTGAACTTCACCGCGATCGGACTGCTGCTGGCCGACACGGTCCGCGGTATCGCGGTAGATCTGCCCGGCTTCGGCCGCAGTGGGCCGGACGACAGGCCCGGCGGAATCACCGAGCACGCCAAGCTGCTCGAGCGATTCATCGACACCGAGATCGGTACGCCGGTCCACCTGTTCGGCAACTCGATGGGCGGGGCGGACGCGGTCCGGCTGGCGGCCCGGCGGCCGGATCTGGTCCGCACCCTGACGCTGGTGTCACCGGCGCTGCCGGACCAGCGGCCCCGGGCGGTCGCGGCGTACTTCCTGGGACTGTCGATGCCAAGGCTCGGCGCGGCGATCCTGCGCCGGAACGCGAAGTTGCCGTTCGAGCGCAGGCTGCGGCTCGCGTTGGCGCTGATCTTCGGCGACCACCGCGTGCTGCCGCCGGAGCTGATCACCGCCTACGAGGCCGAACTGCGGCGGCGCGACGCATTGCCGTGGGTCGACGCCGCATTGCTCGCCGGCGCCCGCAGCATCGTCGCTGCCACGATCGCCCTGCCGCGCCGGTCCCTGTGGGCGGACGCCGCCCACATCACCTGTCCGGTCCTGCTCGTGTACGGCGGCCGGGACAAGCTGGTCGACGCCCGAATACGCAATCGGGCCCAGGCCGCCTTTCCGGACGCCCGGCTGCTGTACCTGCCGACATCCGGACACGTCGCCCAGATCGAGCACCCGGTCGAGGTGGCGACGGCGTTCCGTCAGCTCATCCGCGGCGGCTAGTTTTGAGACGGACGTCCCGTGATGTGGACGTTCGGAGGCGGGCATTGACCGGTGCGCGACGATGGATACATGAGTCTGCCAGCACTGGTCGAGCCCGCCCCGGAGCTCACCATCGACGAGGTCCGCCGCTATTCCCGACACCTGATCATCCCCGACGTCGGGATGCAGGGGCAGAAGCGGCTGAAGAACTCGAAGGTGCTCGTGATCGGCGCCGGCGGTCTGGGCAGCCCGGCATTGCTGTACCTGGCCGCGGCCGGCGTCGGCACCCTCGGCATCGTCGAGTTCGACACCGTCGACGAGTCCAACCTGCAGCGCCAGATCATCCACGGTCAGTCCGATATCGGCCGGTCCAAGGCGGAGTCTGCGCGCGACTCGATCGCCGAGGTGAACCCGTACGTGCACGTGATCGTGCACGAGGAGCGGCTCGACAACGACAACGTCTTCGAGATCTTCGAGCAGTACGACCTGATCGTCGACGGCACCGACAACTTCGCCACGCGGTACCTGGTCAACGACGCCGCGGTGCTGCTCGGCAAGCCGTACGTATGGGGATCGATCTACCGCTTCGACGGCCAGGTCAGCGTGTTCTGGGCCGAGCACGGGCCTTGCTACCGCTGCCTGTACCCCGAGCCGCCACCGCCCGGGATGGTGCCGTCGTGCGCCGAGGGCGGCGTCCTCGGCGTGCTGTGCGCGTCGGTCGGCGCGGCCCAGGTCACCGAGGCGATCAAGCTGCTGACCGGGATCGGCGAGTCCTCGCTCGGCACGCTGAACATCTACGACGCGCTCGAGCTGTCATGGCGCAAGCTGAAGGTCCGCAAGGACCCGAACTGCGCGATCTGCGGTGAGAACCCGACGGTCACCGAGCTGATCGACTACGAGGACTTCTGCGGCGCGATCAGCGACGAGGCGGCCGACGCCGCGGTCGGTTCGACGATCTCGGTCAAGACGCTGGCCGACTGGATCAAGCTCAAGGACAACGGCGAGAAGGACTTCTACCTGGTCGACGTCCGGGAGCCCAACGAGTACGAGATCAACCGGATCCCGGGCGCGGTCCTGATTCCCAAGGGTGAGTTCCTGACCGGTGAGGCGCTGGGCAAGCTGCCGCAGGACAAGCAGGTGGTCTTCCACTGCAAGTCCGGCGTCCGGTCCGCCGAGGTGCTCGCGATCGCCAAGGGTGCCGGGTTCGCCGACGCCGTCCACGTCGGTGGTGGCGTGGTCGCCTGGGTCGACCAGATCGACCCGTCGCAGCCCGCGTACTGAGTCCGAAGACGCATCCGGGGAGCCTCCGATCAAGGGAGGCTCCCCGGTTCGCGTCAGCGGTGCCAGCGACCGTTCGGTTGCTGCCAGCGTTGCGGACCACTGCTCTGCTGCCAGTGCCGGCCGTGCCAGCGGCGGCGCCAGGGACCGCTGAACACCGCGATCCAGAAGAACACGAACAGCACCCACGGCGCGGTCGCCAGGATCGCGGTGATCACCAGCGCGACCATCAGCACCGGCGCGAGCATGAAGAACGGTGGCGGCGGGCCGGGCCGGCGCACCATCCGTGGCGGTATCGCCGGCTCCGGGTCCGGCAGGTCGTCGAAAAGCGGAGCCAGGTCGGCCGCGTACCGGGCCCGGACGGCCTGGTCGCTGCGCTCGTCGAACTCCTCGCGGCTCAGCCGGCCGGCGGCGAAGTGTTCGCCGAGCGCTGAGACGGCCTGGTCGCGTTCCGCATCGCCGATCCGGACCGGACCCTTGCGGACCTGTGGGTACAGATTGCTCATGACTGTTGCTCCGGGCCGTCCTCACCGTTGTCCTCGGCGAGGATCGCGTACAGCTTGCGCCGCAGGTCGATCAGCGCCTCGCGGGCGCGGGCCTGCTGGTCGGGGCTGCCGACGGCGATGATCTGCCACATCGCGGCGGCCACCTGGCCCACCAGCGGCTTGAGGCCGGCATCGTCGTCGGCGGTCTCGGCCCGCA
>JBKPSJ010000101.1:0-4880 GCA_046765875.1 Actinomycetota bacterium | reverse complement strand
GCGAATGGGTCGAGTGCGACGTCGCCGCGCTGGAGAACGAGCCGCAGGCGCTGCGTACCCGGGTACTGCGACTGGCCGCGCTCGCCGCCGGCAGCCGGGCCACCGATCTGACCGCTGCCCACGTCGCCGCCGTCGACGCGCTGATCACCGAATGGCGTGGTCAGCGGTGGATCGACCTGCCGCAGGGGGTGCGGGCGGTCCGGCGTACCGGCTTGATCCGGTTCGGCACCGATGTGACACCCTGAGGCGCGTGGACGCCGCGGACATCGAGAAGGACCTGACGCAGACCCTCGTCACCGAGGAGCAGATCGAGGCCCGGCTGGCCGAGTTGGCCGCGCAGATCGAGCGCGACTACGACAGCACCGACGACCTGCTGGTGATCGGGGTCCTCAAGGGCGCGGTGATGGTGATGGCCGACCTGGCCCGGATGTTCCACCGGCACATCGAGATGGACTGGATGGCGATCTCGTCATACGGGTCGGGCACCAAGTCGTCCGGCGTGGTACGCATCCTCAAGGACCTCGACACCGACATCACCGACCGGCACGTGCTGATCGTCGAGGACATCATCGACTCCGGGCTGACGCTGAGCTGGCTGGTGAGCAATCTGCAGTCCCGGCGGCCGGCCTCGGTGGAGATCTGCACCCTGCTGCGCAAGCCGGACGCGATGAGGATGACGGTGCCGGTCAAGTACGTCGGGTTCGACATCCCCAACGAGTTCGTCGTGGGGTACGGGCTCGACTACGCGGAGAAATACCGCAACCTTCGGTGCGTGGCGACTCTGGCGCCGCACGTGTATTCCTGATCACGTACCCTGCGTGGCGCTCGTTTGCCCGATCCGAGACACTAGTGGCGGGTTGTACCGTCGTAAGTCCGCATAACGGGCTGCTGAGCTAGGAGGGACGGGGCAGAGGCCTCGATCATGGATGTGAAGCGAATCTTCCGCGGGCCACTGGCGTGGATCATCATCGCCTTTCTCGGTGTGATGGTGATCGGCCAGCTCCTGACCAGCTCCAGCGGCTACAAGTCGGTAGACACCGGTCAGGTCGTGAAGACCATCACGGACGGCACCGGGATCAAGTCGGTCACGCTGATCGACCCTGACCAGGAGATTCGGCTGGAGAAGACCGACGGCACCAAGATCCGGGCGCACTGGGTCGACGGCCAGGCCGACCAGCTCGGTAGCGACCTGCAGAAGCTGTACACCTCGGGCAAGCTCGAGAAGTACAACGTCGAGAACCCCAAGCCCAGCTTCATCGGCCAGGTGTTCTCCACGCTGATCCCGTTCCTGCTGATCGCCGTCGTATTCATCTTCCTGATGAACTCGATGCAGGGCGGCGGGTCGCGGGTGATGAGCTTCGCCAAATCCCGGGCAAAACTGGTCAGCAAGGACACCCCGAAGACGACATTCTCCGACGTAGCGGGGTGCGACGAGGCGATCGAGGAGCTCGGCGAGATCAAGGAGTTCCTGCAGGAGCCGGGCAAGTTCCAGTCGGTCGGCGCGAAGATCCCCAAGGGCGTCTTGCTGTACGGCCAGCCCGGTACCGGTAAGACCCTGCTGGCCCGTGCGGTGGCGGGCGAGGCGGGCGTGCCGTTCTACTCGATCTCCGGCTCGGACTTCGTGGAGATGTTCGTCGGCGTCGGCGCCTCCCGGGTCCGGGACCTGTTCGAACAGGCGAAGGCGAACGCGCCGGCGATCGTGTTCATCGACGAGATCGACGCCGTCGGCCGGCACCGCGGTGCCGGATTGGGCGGCGGTCACGACGAGCGTGAGCAGACGCTGAACCAGTTGCTGGTCGAGATGGACGGCTTCGACGTCCGCGGCGGCGTGATCCTGATCGCGGCCACCAACCGTCCGGACGTGCTGGACCCGGCGCTGCTGCGCCCGGGCCGGTTCGACCGGCAGATCGCGGTGGACACCCCGGACCTGCGGGGCCGGGAGAAGATCCTGCACGTGCACTCGCGTGGCAAGCCGATGGCTCCGGACGTGGACCTGACCGCGGTCGCGCGCCGAACCCCGGGCATGACCGGTGCCGACCTGGCCAATGTGCTGAACGAGGCGGCACTGCTGACCGCCCGGTCGAACCGCAACCAGATCGACAACCTGGCGCTGGACGAGGCGATCGACCGGGTGATCGCAGGCCCGCAGCGGCGGACCAGGCTGATGACCGACAAGGAGAAGGTGCTGACGGCGTACCACGAGGGTGGTCACGCATTGGTCGCCGCCGCCCTGCCGCACAGCGACCCGGTGCACAAGGTGACGATCCTGCCGCGCGGCCGCGCGCTCGGGTACACGATGGTGCTGCCGGACGAGGACAAGTACTCGACCACGCGCTCGGAGATGCTCGACAAGCTGGCGTACATGCTCGGCGGCCGTGCGGCCGAGGAGATGGTCTTCCACGACCCGACCACCGGTGCGAGCAACGACATCGACAAGGCCACCGCGCTGGCCCGGGCGATGGTCACGCAGTACGGCATGACCGAGCGGCTCGGCGCGATCAAGTTCGGTGAGGACAACTCCGAGCCGTTCCTGGGCCGCGATCTGGGCTCGCAGCGCAACTACTCCGAGGAGATCGCCGCGGCGGTCGACGAGGAGGTCGGCAAGCTGATCCTGAACGCGCACCAGGAGGCGTTCGACATCCTGGTCGAGAACCGCGCGGTGCTCGACCACCTGGTCGAGGAACTGCTGGAGCGCGAGACGCTGGACAAGGCGCAGGTTGGGAGGGTGTTCGCGCCGGTGCGCAAGCGGCCGCCGCGGCCGGCCTGGACCGGGTCGCCGACCCGGGTCCCGTCCGAGCTGCCGCCGGTGCAGCCGGTGCCGACGCGGGGCCAGCAGAACGGCTCGCTGCAGGACATCATCCCCGGCGGCGTGGTCGGCCCGGACGAGGCCGTCCGGCCGCCGAACTACGGCAGCGGCCCGACCCCGCCGAGCGAGGGTTAGTGGCCGAATTCGACGAGAAGCGGGTCGAGACGGCGATCCGCGAACTCCTCCACGCGATCGGTGAGGACCCGGACCGCGACGGGCTACGGGACACCCCGTCCCGGGTCGCCCGCGCGTACGCGGAGACCACCGGCGGGATGTGGAAGAAGCCGGAGGACGTGCTGAGCACGACCTTCGACCTGGGCCACGACGAGATGGTTCTGGTCAAGGACATCGAGGTCTGGTCGCAGTGCGAGCACCACCTGGTGCCGTTCTTCGGCGTGGCCCACATCGGCTACATCCCGAGCGAGGACGGCCGGATCACCGGCCTTTCGAAGCTGGCCCGGCTGGTCGACGTGTACGCCCGCCGGCTACAGGTCCAGGAGCGGCTCACCACTCAGGTGGCCGACTCGCTGGTCGAACTCCTCGCTCCGCGCGGGGTGATCGTCGTCGTCGAGTGCGAGCACCTGTGCATGACGATGCGCGGGGTCCGCAAGCCTGGCGCGAAGACCATCACCTCGGCGGTCCGCGGCCAGCTCCGCGACCCGGTCACCCGGGCCGAGGCGATGAGCCTGATCGTCGGCTGACAGCAACAGACCCCGGGGGCGCAGTGCTCATTTCGGCCGTCGGCGACACCCACTACGGTGGTGCAGTGCAGTCCGCCCCCGCTCCGGCAAGGCTCCGAGTCGACGGCCTCCCGCAGGCCGACCGGTGCCTGGTCATGGGCGTTGTCAACGTGACCCCGGACTCGTTCTCCGACGGCGGCGAGTGGTTCGAACCCGATGCCGCGATCGCGCACGGGCGGCAGTTGCTCGCCGAGGGTGCCGACATCATCGACGTCGGCGGCGAGTCGACCCGGCCGGGTGCGCAGCGGCCCGAGCCGGCCGAGGAGATGCGCCGGGTGCTGCCGGTGGTCGAGGCGCTGGCCGCCGACGGTGCGGTGGTGTCGATCGACACGATGCGCAGCGAGGTGGCCGCCCGCGCGCTGGATGCCGGGGCGGTCGCGGTCAACGACGTGTCCGGCGGGTTGGGTGACAGGGACATGGTCGCGCTCATTGCCGAGCGGGCCGTGCCGTACGTGTGCATGCACTGGCGAGGGCACGCCGCGGACATGCAGAGCCGGGCGGTGTACGACGACGTCGTTTCCGACGTGATCGGGGAGCTGACGCTGCGGCTGGACGCGCTGGCGGCGGCCGGCGTCGACCTGCGCCGGGTCGCGATCGACCCCGGCCTGGGTTTCGCGAAGAACGCCGACCACAACTGGGAGATCCTGCGCCGGCTGGGCGAGTTCGCCGCGCTGGGACGGCCGGTGCTGATCGGTGCGTCGCGCAAGACCTTCCTGGGCAGGCTCCTGGCCGCCGAGTCCGGCGAGTTGCGGCCGGCGACCGCTCGTGACGACGCCAGCGCGGCGATCACCACGCTCGCCGCCGCGGCCGGGATCTGGTGCATTCGGGTCCACTCGGTGCCGGCGAACCTGGACGCGGTCAAGGTGGCGCGTCGGTGGACCGCTGATGACTGATCGCGCCGAGGAAGCGGTGCTCGCCGCGAACACCGCGTTCTACAACGCGTTCGAGGCCGGCGACCTCGACCTGATGGCCGCGATCTGGCTACCCGAGCCGGACCCGGTATGCATCCACCCGGGGAACGTGGCGATCAGCGGGTACACCGGGGTGATGCGCTCCTGGGCGATGATCTTCGCCAACACGCCGTACATCCAGTTCTTCCTGACCGACGTAGTGGTACGGGTTGACAGCGAGGTGGCATACGTCACCTGTACGGAGAACGTGCTGTCGTCCGGCGAGGGCGCTCCGGAGGAGGGTTTCGCCGGCGGCAAGGCGTTGGCGACGAATGTGTTCCGACACACAACTACCGGCTGGAGACTGTGGGTTCACCATGCGTCACCGGTACTGTCGTCCGGGGGTCACGAGGAGGAGGCAGGGTGAGCGGTACGGCATTGCCT
>JBKPSJ010000100.1:0-7222 GCA_046765875.1 Actinomycetota bacterium | reverse complement strand
GTGCTACTCGCGGGCGGCGGCAACCCCAGCGCACTCACCTCCGCCGAGCTCTACAACCCTGCCTCGAACAGCTGGAGCGCCACCGGCAGCATGACTGCGCCCCACGGCGGTCCCGCGGTGCTGCTGGCAGACGGCCGCGTGCTCGTCGCTGGCGGCGGCACCGGCGATGTCTACTTCCCCCTCAGCGGCACCTGGACTGCGACCGGGCCGATGGTCTACCCCTACGCCTCCGCCGGCGGCGCCCTGCTGCCCAACGGACAGGTCCTGTACACCGGCGGCCGCCAAACCAAGTACTGCGGCCCCTACTCCTGCGACGAACCCATCCCCAACGCCGAACTCTTCACCCCATAGCCGCGTTCCTTGTTGCAGAGGCGCAGCCGCAGGTAGGTAGGTCGGACCCGCGTACGGCCGCGGACGTCAGCTCGCGCCAGCCTGTGGGACTTCCACGCCAGGAGTCTTGACGGCCATGATCCGGAGGACTCCCCGTGATGATCCTTGTAACCCAGTCGCACCCGGTCGCACCCGGTCGCACCCGGTCGCACCCGGTCGCACCCGGTCGCACCCGGTCGTACCGAGTACTCCTCCCGTAGCTAGGCCATCGACCGGACCGGCGGGCGGCGTGGTTCAGCAGGCGTCTGTCGAGACGGCGCGCGTTGGGTGGTCCGTGGTGAGGTCTGTGTGCCGCCGGGTGAGGAACCTGATGTCGGCGTCGGTTCGTGCGAGCCCCGCGGCACGGTCATATGCGTCGGCGGCCTCGGCGCGGCGTCCCAGCCGCTCGAGCATCGACCCGCGGGAGGCGTGCTGCAGGTGGTAGCCGTCCAACTCCCGCGCGAGGCCGTCGAGCAAGATCAGGCCTGCCTCAGGTCCGTCGATCTCGGCGACTGCAACCGCCCGGTTCAGTGCCACCACCGGGGTCGGCATGGCCGCGAACAGCCGATCGTAGAACCGGACGATCGCTGCCCAATCGGTCTGTTCATAGCTGGGTGCGGCACAGTGCAGCGCCTGGATTGCCGCCTGAAGCTGGAACGGGCCTGGTCGGCGGCGCCGCAGGCAGGCCAGCACCAGTTCTTGCCCCTCGACGATCAGGGAGCGATCCCACAGTGACCGGTCCTGGTCCTTGAGCAGCACGACCTGGGCGGCGTCGCCGCGGGCCGGCATCCGGGCATCGCTGAGCAACATCAAGGCCAGCAGACCGGCGGCTTCGGATTCGTCGGGCATCAGCCCGACCAGCATCCGGGTCAGCCAGATCGCCTCGGCCCGCAGGTCCCGCCGCCGGACGTCATCGGCGCCGGCGTTGTAGATCAGGTAGAGCACCGACAGCACCGCCCGCACGCGGCGCGGCAGGTCGGCGCCTTCG
The DNA here is from genome assembly GCA_046765875.1 of Actinomycetota bacterium. Classification (GTDB taxonomy): domain Bacteria; phylum Actinomycetota; class Actinomycetes; order Propionibacteriales; family Kribbellaceae; genus DASRHY01. Next base: position 5,865 of record JBKPSJ010000100.1, on the reverse strand, counting down.
GGCACCCGGAACGGGATGTTCGCGGCCTTGATCTTGTACTTGGCGCGCACCAGCCGCTTGGCCATGGTCTCCTCGCTGACCAGGAACGCCGCGGCTACCTCGACAGGGGTGAGCCCGGCGACCAGACGCAGGGTCAGCGCCACCTGCTGCTCGACCCGCAGCGCCGGGTGGCAGCAGGTGAAGATGAGCCGCAACTGGTCGTCGGGCAGCGGGGCCGGCGCCTGTAGGCCGGGGCGGGGGTCGGCCCACAGGTGGTCGGCCGCGGCCCGCTCGGTGAGCTGGCGTCCCCGCCGGTTCCGGCGAACGACGTCGATGGCCCGGTTCCGTGCGGTGGTGACGATCCAGCCGGCCGGGTTGTCCGGGACACCGTCGGTCGGCCACCGGTCCGCGGCGATGACGAACGCGTCCTGGACGGCGTCCTCGGCGAGCGTGAGGTCACCGAAGAGCCGGGTCAGGGTCGCCACAGCCTGACCGTGCGCCTCCCGGAACGCGCGCTCGACGTCGTACATCCGCCGGCTCCGTCAGTGCCCCCCGCCAGCCCGGACTCGGCCGGTGGCCCGGAACGGCCGCACCTCGATGTCGTGGTTGGTGGCCTCAACGACCTTTTCCGCCCACTGCAACGCCTCGTCGAGGTCCGCAGCGTTGATGATGTAGAACCCGCCGATGTGCTCCTTCGCCTCGATGAACGGCCCGTCGGTGGTCACCTTGTCCAGGCCAGTGCCACCGCGAACAACGGTGGCCGCGGCCGGACCGTGCAGCGCCCCACCGAACTCGAACGCCCCAGCCCGATCCATCTCCTCCTCCAAGGCAATCACCCGGCCAAGGAAGGCCTGCATCTCCTCGGGCGTGGACGGCGCCACGTCCACCTGACCTTCGACCTCGTACACCGACAGTAGGTACTGGTTCATTACTTCTCCTCACTCGCGCGGGAGGGGTCCCGCTCTGACCTACTGACGAATAGCACCGCTCGATCAGGACACCCCGGCCATCAACCCCGCCACCAACACCCGCCACCAACCTCGGCAGCCGACGGACACCGGTTGACAGCCAGGGAATCTGGGCTTGTCCACGGCTGCCTCTACGCTCCGAGTATGAACCGCATCGACCGGTTGTACGCCCTGGTCGAGGAGCCGCGGGCGGCCAGGCTGCGGGGACGTACCTCGCGACAGCTCGCCGACGACATCGAGGTCAGTGTCCGAACCATCGAGCGTGATCTCAGCGCCCTGGGTCAGGCAAGCGTCCCGCTGGCGTCCAAGCAGGGCGTGCCGGCGACTACACACACGCGACCGGTCGATGAGCCTCCCGCCGCTCAACTTCACGCCGGGCGAGGCGACCGCGGTGGCAGTGGCGCTCAGCCGCAGCAAGCATGTGCTGTTCGCGCGAGGCCCGCAGCGCGCTGCAGAAGATCGTGGCCGCCATGCCCGAGCCAGTCCTTGAGAATGCACGCGCGACCGCGGACAAAGCCAGGCTCCTCGTTCAGCCGGCTCCCGACCCGGACACTACCCGCCACATCCATCCCCACCAGACACGCCCGTCACACGAAACAGTGCGCCGGGTTCCCCACCGGTTGACGCCATTGCACGTCACGAACCGTGTTGCGCGGCGGCCGGGACTCACCTGCGCTGCTCGTTGTCACAGAGGGCGCACGGGGTAGACCTCGATGGGCGCTCTACCCGACTTTGTCAACGTCGCCCGAAATTTGACCCTCTGGCGCCGCGGCGCCGACACACTTGATCAGCCCTTCAGCCCGCTGACGGCGACACGCTGGACGGTCCGTTCCCACCAGACTGGTTGTCCGTCCAGGCTTCGAGTGGATCTCGATCCGCGACGTCGACCGCGAGCTGTGGCGAATCCTGGCCGAGGCCGTCGACTTCGCGCGTGCTTCACTCGGCGAGTACGTGCCCCGTCAGTCTCTGCTGAGGATCCATGCGGCCATGAGACCGCGCAGTGCCTCAGTCTTGGCCGCCAGATCATCGGGGTCGGTGAACCGCGCCACTTTGGACGTGTCGCCATCCCCCTCCAGAAGACCGCTGGGATCGGGTAGGGACGCCCCGAACCGATCTCAGTCGAGCCCAACCAGCCAGGTTCCTCAGCCGGCCATGCAAGTCACGGGTGAACTACGGCGTAGTGGAGTCCGGATCATAGTTCGCGGGCGGCGGGCAGACGAGCAGGCCGTGGTCCTTCACCGTCGCCTGGGCCTTGGCCGGCGTAGCGATGATCGGGCGGAGAGCCGGGCGAGCGCCGGGCTCGGTGACGGCTGGGGCGACGACGGTTCCGCCGGCAGGTGCCGCGGCAGCGGGATGGAGTGTTGCCGCCAGGAAAGCAGCCGCCAAGGTCGCCAGAACGGCGAATGCTGTACGCCGTACGCCGTTGGCAGTCCGCCGTTGCATCGGGTCGTCCTTTCCTTCCTGTTCCACAGTGCACAGCCGTCGACACGCCGTCAATGACGGCGTTTCTCGATTGCACGGTGTCAGGCAGATCCGTCAGCGATCTGTAACCGCGCTTACATAAGCTCTTCACAGTGCGCCTGGGAGGGCTGGCGGTCGCCGCGACGCAGCCGTGGTGGCGGCGAACCGTCGAGGCCACCGCGGGGCGCTAGGTTACGGTCTGAGCGTCGCCCCATCGGAGGACAATGATGGTCGCTGCTTCGCATCCGGAGCGCCGGGACCGTGCGGACGTTTTGGTCTTGGACGTGAACGAGACGCTGTCCGATCTGGAGCCTATGTGGGAACGCTTCGAGCGGGTCGGGCTGCCCAGGCACGCGCTCGACGTCTGGTTCGCGGCCACACTGCGCGACGGGTTCGCGCTCACCGCTGCCGGCGCCTACCCACCGTTTCGCGACGTCGCCAGCGATGGGCTGCGGTCGATGCTCACGGCTCATCGGATGGACAAGGCGGACGTGCCGGGCGCGATCGACCGGGTCTTGGCAGGCTTCGCCGACCTCCCGGCACATCCCGACGTCGCACCCGGCCTGCGCCGCCGCCGGCATCCGGCTGATCACCCTCACCAACGGCGCGACCGCGATCTCCGATCGTATGCTCGACGCGGCCGGCGTGCTCCCGCTGCTCGAGCACCGCCTGTCGGTCGACGTGCCGAAGAAGTGGAAGCCACACCCCGACGCCTACCGCTACGCGGCCGGAGTCTGCGGCGTCGCACCGGCGAGGATGGCCATGGTCGCTGTTCACCCGTGGGACGTCGACGGTGCCCGCCGGGCTGGACTGACCGGGATCTGGGTCGACCGGCGCAAGACACCGTATCCCACCGCGTTCCTGCCGCCTGACCTCCAGGTCCCCGACCTCGAGGCACTCGCAGACACCTTCACTCCATCGTGAACACAGCATCGTGAACACAGCATGGCGGGTCGGCGTCGTCGCGGCGGCGGCCGGTGGCGTGCTCGCTGGGTGGGTGCCTACCTCGGTCTGGTCACCGCGGCCGTCGCGGTGGATCTGGGTGTCGGCCGCCGTACCCGGGCGCTCGGCCCGATCAGCGTGAGAATCGCCGCGCCGCGCGAGCTGGTCTACAACGTCCTCACCGCGCCGTACGGCGACCGCACCACACGGGCCCTGCGCGAGAAGGCTCGGGTGCTGGAACGCGGCACCGACATGGTCCTGGCCGCGCACTACACCCCGATCGGTGGCCGACTCCGGGCGACCACGGTCGAGACCGTGCGGTTCACCCACCCGCATCGGATCGACTTCCGGCTGGTCCGCGGCCCCGTGCCACACGTCGTCGAGTCGTTCCAACTCCACGCTGCCGACAGCACAGACAGCACCGGCGGCGACGGCACCCTGCTGGTCTACGCCGGCGAGCTCGGCACCGATCTGTGGGGTCTGGGCCGGCGCTGGGGCGCTCTCGTTGCCGCCAGGTGGGAGGCCACGGTGCTGGCGTCGCTGGATGCTGCCCGGGTCGAGGCAGAACGACGCCGCGGATAGGAAGATGCAGCCACCCCCTGGACCGCGTCGGCGTCACACCACTCGACAGCGAGTGCCAAGGCACTCCCGAGCTGCGGGGTCTCCATGGCCACCAACACCACCGGTTCGCCCTGGCTCCCGAGGACGGACGGATCCAGGTCCGGCGACTGCGCGATCGTCGCGTCGAGCAGGGCGGACTCGATCCGCAGCGACAGATCACCCGCGACCTGCCGGACCGGGTGGAAGCCTCGCGGGAGCCAGGAGCCGGGCCGGCCGTCGTAGGCGATCACCGGACACACCTCGACCGCGCGGATCGCGGCCACGGTATCGGCCAGCGCGGCGGTCGCCAGCCGCGCCGCCTCCTGCGGGGTGAACCTGGCGTGTAACCGGGTCTTCACCCGACCGGGCACCGGCTCCTTGGCCAGCAGCACAATCGACATCACGAGCGCAGCACCGCCCGCATGTCGGTGACCGCCTGCCAACTTCCTCGTACCGTGCCGGTCACCTTGGAACGTCCGACCCGCGGCAGGTAGGTGACGTCGACCGCACGGATCCGCCATCCCGCGTCGGCCGCGCGCAGCACGGTCTCCAGTGGATAGCCCGACCGCCGGTCGGTGACGCCGAGGTCGAGAAGGTCCTGCCGCCGGGCGACTCGTACCGGGCCGAGGTCGTGCAACCGCACACCGGTACGGCGCCGCACGCGCCAGGCCAGCACGGCGTTCGCCGTCCGCAGCCGCCGCGGCCACGCCTCGCGGCTCACCGGCCGACGCCGGCCGACGACCAGGTCCGCCTCGCCGGCAAAGACGGGCGCGGCGGCGGCCGACAGCTCGGTCGGATCAATGGTGCCGTCGGCGTCGATTACCGCGACCACCTCACAGGTCGCGGCGTCCAGACCTGCCGCACACGCGGATCCATACCCGCGGACCGGCGCCATCACCAGCGAAGCACCGGCTGACAGCGCCACCTCGACCGTGCTGTCGGTGCTGCCGTTGTCGACAACGACCGGATGGGCCCACGGCGGCAGTCGTTCCAGCACCCACGCCAGGCCCTCGGCCTCATTCAGGCAGGGCAGGACTACGTCAATCTCGGTCACACGTCCGAACCTAGGCACCGCCACACGACGAGTCGCTGGTTCCGCGATGACGGCTCGGTTACGGCGTCCGAAGGCACGGCGCGGAGCGCTGGAAGCGTGACAAGCCGGACCTGGTCGTGCTGGACGTGATGCTGCCGCTGCTGAGCGGGCTGGACGTGCTGCGCCGGCGCCGTGCGGTCGCCGATGGCGCTCTCACCGGATCAGACGCGCGAACGCATCGGCGCCAGGTCGGCCAGGCCCGTGTGGAGGTCGATCGTGGGGTGCCAACCGAGGTCCCGGGCGATCTGGGCGGAGGACGCGGTGATGTGGCGGACATCGCCGAGGCGGTACTCGCCGGTCGTGACGGGAGGTGGTCCGCCGACGGTTTTGGCGATGGTGGTTGCGAGCTCGCCGACGGTGGTCACCTTGCCGCTGCCCACGTTGTACGGCACCAGGGTGCCGGGCCGGGCGGGACGGCGCACCGCGATCTCGATCGCGCTGGCCACGTCGCGAACGTGGACGAAGTCGCGGCGCTGCTGGCCGTCCTCGAACAGCCGGGGTGGTTCGCCACGCTCGGCGGCGGCGCGGAACAGCGCGGCCACTCCGGCGTACGGGGTGTCGCGCGGCATGCCGGGACCGTAGACGTTGTGGAACCGCAGTGCCGTCGCGGGCGCGCCGGTCTCGCGGGCCCAGACGCGGGTGAGGAGCTCGGTTTGCACCTTGCTGGCGGCGTAGGCGTTGCGCGGATCGTACGGCGCCGACTCGTCGACCAGCCCAGGGATCAGCTCCGTGCCGCAGGCGCAGCGCGGCTCGAAGCGACCAGCGCGCAGGTCGCCGGCCGATCGGGGTGACGCGGTGACCGGTCCGTGGTCGGGACAGTGG
>JBKPSJ010000099.1:0-84590 GCA_046765875.1 Actinomycetota bacterium | reverse complement strand
GCTGAACCAACTCCTGAGCAAGTCGCTGCTGATCAATTCGAGCCGCCATGGGCTCGATCGTCTCGGCCACCACTGGTCCTTCCCCGCCAAGTCACACTCGGCGTGTCGGAGCCAGTTACACCGTTCCTCTGACAGTCCCCGGTCCTACGTCGGCGGGCACGATGATTGCCGGCGAAGCGTTGTCACTCGGGCTCGCCGTCTCGGCGTCGGCGCCGGTGGACGAGGGTGGGCGACATTGCTTGGCCCAATGAACTGCGCGGAGGGATGGAGGCAGGGTGGCGACGCAACAGCCCTCCGACATACCTCGCATCGCCGGTGCTGGTCTGAACCGGCTGGTGCTGGTTGTTGCTGCCGCGGTGTTCGTCGAGTTGATGCTGTTTGCCGGTCGCTACGGCTATCACGGCGACGAGCTGTACTTCATCGTGGCCGGGTCGCATCCGGCGTTCGGGTATCCCGACCAGCCGCCGCTGGTGCCCTTGCTTGTCGGGCTGATGCACCACATCGCGGCCTCGTTGTATCTCTTGCGGCTGCCGTCGGCGGTGGCGGCGGCTGTGACGGTGGTGGTCGTCGGGGCGATCGCTCGTGACGCTGGCGGTGGCCGGCGGGCTCAGGTGATCGCGGCGTGTGTTGCGGCGGTGTCGGCCATTTCATTGGCCACTGGCCATTTCGTGACCACTACCACGTTCGACGTGCTGTCCACGACGCTGTTGGGGTGGCTGTTGGTGCGGGCGGTGATGAGCCATGATCCGCGGCCGCTTGTATGGGCGGGGGTGGTGGTCGGCGTCGGTTTCGAGGCCAAGCCGCAGGTGGCCTTCGTCGCGGTTGTGTCCCTGGTGGCGCTTGCCGTTGTCGGGCCGCGGTGGGTATTTCGATCCAGACACCTATGGGCGGGTGTTGTCATTGCCGTTGTGCTCGGCGCGCCGTATCTGCTGTGGCAGCAGCGTCATGGCTGGCCACAGCTGACGGTGGCGGGCAACGTCGCCGGATCGGCTGAGGCCGGACGGGCCGGGTTCATCCCGTTCCAGCTGGTAATGGTTTCGCCGCTACTGGTCCCGATCTGGATCGCTGGACTCGTGGCCGCATGGCGCAACCCAGCGCTGCGGGCGTTGCGCTTCATCCCGGTCCTGTACGGGATGCTGGCCGCGGCGTATCTGCTCGGCGACGGAAAGGCCTACTACCTTGCCAGCCTGTATCCGACCCTGATCGGGTTGGGTTCGATCCCGACCGCGGCCTGGTTGACGCGCGGTACCAGGACCTGGTTGCGGTGGGGATCGCTCGGAACCGCCGTCGTGCTTTCAGCGGTTATCAGCGGTGTGGTTGCGCTACCGCTGTTGCCCGAGCGCGATCTGCCGGGCAGTGGCACAGTCGCCCTCAACCCCGACATCGGCAACGAGGTCGGCTGGCCACAGTTCGTCGACACGATCAGCACCGCCTGGCATGCCGTGCCGCCCGCGACCAGAGCCCACACGGTGATCTTCACCGCAAGCTACAGCGAGGCCGGTGCGATCGACGTGCTCGGCGGCGGCGACGGACTCCCGCACGCCTTCTCGGGTCATAACGGGTTCAGCCTGTGGGGTCAGCCCGAGCCAGACCAGACCACCACGATCGCCATCGGCTACGACTCGCCGCGGGAGGTCAGCGCCTACTTCACCGGATGCCGCGTCGTCGGCCGCATCAGCAACCCGGTCAAGCTCGAAAACGATGAGTACGGCCAATCGGTGCTGCGCTGCTCGGGACTCACTACCACATGGGCACAACTCTGGCCCCGGCTACGCCACTACCAGTGAAGCCACCAGCCCAGCGAACGGCGTGCGAGGCCACAGCCTGGTCCCGGCGACACACCGGCTGGCGGCGGTGGGCCGAACCACGTGCCCTCGATCAAACCTGGGTCGTCCCCGGAAGACTCCTCGTCAGCCCACCGATGCTGGCGACCCATCGGCCGTGCCCTGGGTAGGTGACGAGCTTGGCGCGGCGGTCCTCGGGATCCGGGCGCATCTCGACGATGTCGAGGTCGACCATCTCGCGGAGGATCTCGCCCATCGACTGCCGGGTGATGCCGGCCCGCGTCGCCATGTCGGCGGCCCGGGAGCCGGCCTCGGCGAGAGTGGCGAGGACCGAGTTGTGTGCGGCCTGATCTCCGGATGCCCCGGCGGTGCGCGGTCCGCACCATGTCGGCCTGCAGCGCCCGGTTTGCCCGGTCGGCCAGCGCAATCAGCGGCTTGTGATCAGGACCGCAAGACCTTCTCCATCGGCTTTCCCTTGGCAAGCTCGTCCACCAGCTTGTCGAGATAGCGGATCTTCTGCATCAGAGGATCGCCGATGTCCTCGACGCGCACGCCACACACGACCCCGGTGATCAACGAGGCATTCGGGTTCAGTCGCGCATCGGCGAAGAAGTCCTCGAATGTCGTGCCGTCCGCGAGGTGACGGCTCAACTCTGATTCGTCGAAGCCGGTAAGCCACCCGATCACCTGATCCAGTTCGTCATTCGTGCGGCCCTTCTTCTCCACCTTCGTCACATAGTGCGGATATACGGAGGCAAAGCTGGTGGTGAAGATCCGGCTCACGCCCGCAGCGTACTTCCACAGGTGCAGATTTCAAGCATCAGAGGGCGCGGGTCGTTGCCGTCGCGAGAGCGGTGGCGAGACCATGGATCGTCCGGAACTGTGGACGGGGGAATGGCCATGGTTGATTCGTTTGGGGAGGGGCCGTTCGGCTCGGTCAGCTCTGACTTCGGGCGTCTCGTGGAGGGCAGGTTCACGAGTCAAGTCCGCCCCGTGACGATCCAGGAAGTGGTCGCCGAGGTTGCCGCCGCCCGTGACAGCGGGGAGCGGGTCACGATCCGCGCCAGGGCACACAGTTTCGGCGGCCAAGCGGTGCCGGACCGGTCCCGGATCCTCGACGTGACCGGGCTCGACTCGGTTCGGGTTGAGGCGGCGACGGCGGTGTGCGGGCCTGGCGCCAGCCTGCGGCAGGTGGTCGACGCCACGCTTCCGCACGGAATCCTGCCCCGAACGCTCACCAACCTGCTCGACCTGACGGTGGGTGGTCTGCTCTCTGTGGGCGGCATCGGCCCGGCCTCCCAGGTTGCCGGCCCGCTGGCGGCGAACGTGTCCAGTCTGACCGTGGTCACGTCGGACGCCGCCGTGGTCACGTGCTCGAGGACCGAGAGGCGAGACCTGTTCGACGCGGTGCTGTGCGGTTTGGGTCAGTACGGCGTCATTGTGGAGGCGCATCTCGAGTTGCGCGAGGTGTTACCTCGGATCCGGACCTTCCACCTGCTGTACGACGACCACCAGGCCTGGCTCGAGGACCAGACGAAGCTGGCAGGCACGGTGACAGCGATGGAAGGTGGCTGTGCCCCGGTTCCTCTCGGCCTTCGCGGTACGGGCGGGCTGCGGGAGCCTTACGCAACCTGGCTCTTCCCTTTGCAGCTGGCAGTGGAGTACGACGAACACCCACCCGAGCTACCGGCCGGCCTCGCGCCGTACCGGGTGCTGCACGTGGAGGACGACGAAACCCGGTTCTTCCCGACCCGGCATGACGCCAGGTTCGCTGGGATGAGGCGTCTCGGCGGATGGGATCTGCCGCATCCCACGGTGTCGGCTCTCATCGATCCGCAAGCCCTGCTGGATCTCCTGCCCGAGATCCTCGCGGCGATCCCGCCGACCATCGGAGAGGCGCAACGGCAGGTTGTCATGGTCGACACTCGTGATGCACCGGCGCTCTTCCCTAGCGCTGGCCGGGGCCTTGTTGCGTTCTTCAGCGTCATGCACGCAGGAGCGCCCCCAGCCCTGCTCGAGGCGGCGATGGCCGGGGTCGAGCGGGTCAGGAACCTGGTCGTCGAGTCGGGAACCTCGACCTATGGCGCGGACTGGCTCGGCCGCCCCGGCCAGGCGACTCCCGACGGCATCGATGCCCGACTGGCTGCCAAACAGGCTCACGACCCAAGCGGGCTCTTCTGCTCGCTCCTACTTCCCGCGGGTCCCGCTTGACGATGGTGCGGATCCGCTTCGCGAACGGAGCGCTGGCACTTGCACAACATTCCGACGGCCGGTGGCATCGTACTGGTGACGAGATGTCCGGGGGAGGTTGGCCTTCCCATCCAGAAAGGTGCAACGGCATGTCAGACAAGACACGCGTTCCGTCGACCGACGGCTACGGGGACCGCCGGGTCAGCCGCCGGCGAATGATGCGGACGGTCGCAGGGGCCACCGTCATGGGCGCGGCCGGTGCCGCGGCCACGACAAACACGGCTCAAGCCGATCCGGGCGGCCCGGTCCTGGTGGACCTCACCAACACGGGGGTGGGCAACACGGCGCTGTCGGGCTCCCGGTTCTCGGTGACGGCCAACGGCCAGGCGCCGGCGATCAGCGCGGTGAACACCACCGGTCCGCAGCTGCTGCTGAACGTGAACCAGGCCACCGAGTTCCCACCAGCGACAGGCCAGTACGACATAGGCGCGGTCGTGAACTGGCAGGGCCAGCTGTTCCAGTGCGTCGACAGCGACGGCGCCGCGCCGGACTCGACGACGGTTTGGTCGCGACTCACCAACACCGGGCCGGTACTCAACCTGTTGCCGACACCGATCCGGGTCTATGCCTCGACCAAAGACCCTGCGACCAGCAACGCGAAGATCCAAGCCAACCAGCTGCGGAAGATCGACGCGACACGCACGCCGGCCGGCACGGCCTCCGGCGTGCCGCCGTGGGCGGACTCGGTGCTCGGCACGGTCCAGCTGTATGCGACGGAGACCAACACCGGCTACCTCGCGCTCGGATCGGGCGACATCCGCCCCAGCGGCTACTCCAGCGCGGTCTGGAGCGCGGCCGGGTTCTCGGGCGTCACCTCGTTCACCAGCAAGCTGGGCGACCCCGCTGGTGCGAACGGGGGTCGGCTGTCAGTGGCGTGCTACTCGTCCGCGGCGGCCGCCAGGACGCACTTCTTCGTCGACATCGTCGGCTACTACGACTTCGACCTTTTCGCCGGTGGCCCGACCGCCGCAGCAGCTGCGGACGCGACCAGCCTCCGCCGGGTCGGTGGCCGAACGGTCAAGCAGCTCCGCAGGCGGTAGGGCGAACATTCCCGGCTGGTCTCGGACGACGACCGTCGAGGCGATACTCGCCGTCCTCGACTGAGTGGAGCGGCCGCTCAGTCGAGGACGCCGACGGGCCCGGCAGAATCTGACCGCTGTTGGCGGCGGAGCGCCGTCTTAAAGGCTTTGGTGGTTTTCACCGAATTGCTATGGATTCGTGCCGCGAGACGCACTGGATTATCCATTTCTCCGGGGCGGTTTGGGGCAGCCGGACACCGCCTACGGCCCGCCGGAACGAGCCGACAGGCGGTACGCGGTCTTGCGCAGACGCTGTGCTCGCTAACCGAGTGCGAGCAGGGCGAAGTAGGCGGGCTTGGGCACAAGGTTCTCGTCGAACAGCGCGGCTGAGCCCTGTCCGGTGAAGAAGCCGGGTACCCACTGATGGCGGTCGGTGAAGCCCCACGTGGTGAACTCGGTGCAGCGACGGTTGTCGATGCACGCGGACATCATCCCGCTGAAGTACGAAGCCTGCGTGGCCTGCTTCTCCGGCGTGACCGGGAGGATCATCCGCACGTCCGCTTCGGTGATGGCCACCTCGAGGCCGAGGTCGGTGACCTGCTTCATATGCGTGGCGAAGTCCGGGAACCCGTATTGGATGGCCAGATGCCCCTGGAAACCGACCCCGTCGATCGGGACGTGCTGCTTCAGCAGAGCGGACACCACCTGGTACATGGTGTCGAACTTGGCCTGATCCGACTCGAGGTTGTAGTCGTTGTAGTACAGCTTGGCGTGCGGGTCGGCTTCGTGCGCCCAGCGGAAGATGTCGGCGATGTAGCCGGGGCCGAGCTTGCGCAGCCAGATCGTGTCGCGCAGCCCGCCTCCGTCGTTGATCGCCTCGTTGAGCACGTCCCAGGCCCTGATCTTCCCGCGATAGCGTCCGGCCTCGGTCATGATGTGGTCACGCAGGATGGCGCGCAGCTGCGCGGCGGTGTAATTGGCCTCGTTGCTGGTGAGCCACGACGGTAGCTGGTTGTGCCAGACCAGGTTGTGGCCGCGGATGCTCTGGTCGTTGCGCTCGGCGCTCGCAACGATCGCGTCCGCGCCCGACCAGTCGAACACGCCCTGCTGCGGCTCGACCGACTCCCACTTCATCGCGTTCTCGGCGGTCACGTTGTTGAACTCGCGGTTGAGCACTGCACGGTAGTCGGCCTCGTTGGCCAGCGCGGTCGCGTCTACCGCGGAGCCGATCTTGACGTGTGTCTGCTTGGCCAGCTCCCGCAGGGTCGTGGGCGCGTTGCCGTGACCATCGCTGTCGCCGGTTGTCAACGCGGCGCTGACCGACGGGGGTACGAGCAGGGCTCCCGCCAGAATGAGTGCGGAGGTGATGTTGAGCAGTGCCGAACGGACTCTCATGAAGGGGTCGCCTCCCGGGTCGGGACAGACCAGAACCACGCCGGCTCGGGCCCGTCGAAAAGTTTCGTGGATTTCGAGAGCCTTCGAGATACGAAATTAGGCAGCGGCGGTATTCCCGTCAATAGTCCGATAAGGGCCTAGGCGATGCTTCTGCACATTTCCGGAAAGCGAACACGCATCAGGCAACCGGGAAACGACCGCGGTTGTGCGCTCAGGGACGGACGGTGGCCGCGTAGAGATCCAGCTTGCCGTTGCGGGCGCCGTTCCAGACCAGATGGAAGACGCCCACGCCGGCTGCGATGCCCTGGTAGTCGCCGACCCACCATGCTCCGTGCTTGCCCCCTGTGGTCCGGGTACGCGGGTCGAACGGGGCGCTGGTGATCTTTACCGGCGGCCCGAAGCGGAGCTCCCGGGGCCTGGAGACGAGCAGAACCTGGTCCACGCGGCCATTCGCCAGCGCGAACGCCGAGATCCCGACCCGGCCGGTCGCATCGACCGCCAGATTGGGCTGGAAGTAGGTCGCGGCGTCGGTGGGTGTCGCGGTCACTGCCTTGTGCCACGTCCGGCCACGGTCGCGCGATGCCACGACCACGATGTCCGAGTGCGCGCTTCCCGATCGGCGTTTCGGGAACGCGACGTAGAGGGCATCGCCACGCGGCGACGCGGCAACCGACGGGCTGCTGTTGGCCTGGACGTCGCCGGGCAAGGTGATGACCGACGTTTCCGATCCCAGGTGGACCGGCGCGCCAAAGCTCTGTCCGGCGTCGGTCGAACTGACGGCGACGACCTGCCCGACCATATCCCCGGAGCGATCCTGCTGGGTCGTCCAATCGCAGACGGCGCACACGAGGCCGTCCGGTCCGGTGGCGAGTTCGGGCCCGGCGCTGGCCCTCGACGGGTCGGTGGACTCCGGCAGGATCCTGCGCGGGGCTTCGAAGGTCTGCCCGCCGTCGGTGGAGCGGGCCAGGTCGAGCGCGGTTTTCGAGTCACCGGCGCCCCAGACGACATAGGCATGGCCGTGGCCGGTGGCCACCCAGGGGTGGTCGCAGTACTGGTTCTGCAGCACGGTCACCGGTGCTGAGAAGGTGCGCCCGCCGTCGTCCGTGCGCCAGACGAAGACGCCGCGGCCCGCAGCATAGGACGTTGCGCACAGATAGCCGCGGCCCTGCGCATCGAAGGCGACCGTCACGTCGTCGCCGTTCGCGCCCGCGGGCACACGGGGCATGCCGCCGCTGTGCCAGGTCGCACCGCTGTCGTACGAGACATACGTCGCTAGGAACTGTGGGTCTGCGGTGGGTGAGACCTGGCAGGCGGCGAGGAGGTGGTGTGGGTGCAGTGGGTTCACCGCCACCGTGGGCTCGACGTGTACGCCGTACCGGTCGTCACTGACCCGTACGTTCGCACCGACCGTTGCTGGCGTGCCCGTACTGGTTGGTGATTCTGTGTGGTCCGGTGATGCGGTGCTGGCTGTCGGGTCCGAGCTGTCGCAGGAGGGCAGGAAGGCCAGAGCCGCCGCGGCCGCCCCGCCACGGAGCAGGTCCCGTCGAGCGATCGGCCGCGAGTTGTGCGCGGTCGTCATCGAGCGTGTGCCGGTGGCGCTTGCGTGGTGCAAACCAGAGGCTTGCCGGTGGGCACAAGGCGCTCGACAGACCCGGGACGTCCCCGGGTGATGGCGAGCTGCGCCGGGGTCAGGTAGCCGATGAACAGCTCGGTGCCGGCCGGCATCGCACGGGGGTAGAAGGTAAACACGACGTCGGTGCCGTTGCGGCCCGCACCGGCCCGCATGACCTCGCCGACTCCACGGCCCTGCCCGCTGGGGTCGAGGTAGCCGTCGTCGCCGGGGCCCTTGCAGAACTCCCCGACCTTGATCAGCACGGGGAAGCCCGCCCGGCGCAGAGCAGCCTGCAGACCGCTCGGGTCCTGGATGTAGGCCTGCTTGGTCCAGGTGAGTTTGATCGTGCCGTTTGCCTGCGTGTCGACGGTGTAGGCGACGGTCCGCACATGCACGCTCGAGCTACCCACACCGGTGGCCAGCCCCTGCCCCGGTGCCGGCCGGGCCGCAAAGGCGACGCCGACCGCCGCGAGTGCTATCACCGAGGTGATCGCGCCGGCCCGTACGAGGCGACGGCGCCGCCGACGGGGATGGCCGATGGCGATGATGTCGGACAGCGGGGTGGGCATGGTGACGCCCTCGAACGCGTCGCGCACCATGGCCAGCACCGCAGCCGACTCGGTGTCCTTGTCGTTCATCGGCTTGCCTCCTGGGCCTGCTGGACGAGTTCGGCGCGAAGTGTCGCGATCGCGCGCGCGAGGTGGGCCGTGACGGTCCCCTCGGCGATACCGAGCACCCGTGCGGTCTGCCGGGTGTCGAGGTCGAGGAAGACCCGCAGCGCGATCACCTCGCGCTGCCGTCGTGGCAGCACGCACAGCGTCCGCAGCAACGCCGGGTCGATGCCGGTCGCGTCGACCGCGGAGAGCTGAACGGTGTCGGCGTGCTCAGCGCTTGAGGCGACCAGCACCTCCTTGCGTTGCCGTCGCCACCAGGAGACTCCGGTGTTCAGCGCGGTGCGTACGATCCACGCCCGCGGCGCGGGATGCCGGCGTACGGCGGGCCACGACGCCCATGCCCGCGCGTACGCCTCGGCGACCAGGTCTTCGGCGAGTCCGCGATCGGCCACGCTCGCCAGCACCGCCCGCAAGCAGGCGTCGCGGCTGGCCTCGTAGAACTCGCTGAAGACCATCTGCTCCATGCTGTATTGACGCCACAGCCGGCCGATTCGCTTACCACCGGCCGCGGCTCACGCCGTGTCGTTCACGAGGCTCGCTCATCGACGGGGGTGAGGCGGACGCAGCAGCGGTCTGGGCCGGGGTCGAGGCGGGCGTGCAGACCGGTGTCGCCGATGCCGTCGAGGATTCCGTCGAGTAGGCAGAGGTTCATGTTGCACACCAGTTCGGTGTGCTGTCTCGCGAGGGTGTGGAAAGGGCAGTTGCCGAGGGCAATCGCTGCGCCGTCGGCACGTGGTTCGAAGCCTTGCTGCTCGAGTGTGCGTACGACTGACTCCTCGCCGGACCCGCCGTCTGCGCGTGCCGTCTCGCCGAGCTCGGTGCCCAGTTGGCGCGCCTGCCGGTCGAGGGCCGCGCGAGGTGATTGGCCGGACCTTGCAGCGTCGTCGAGCGCGGCCGCGAGTAGGTGTCCGGCGAGGTCGTAGCGACGTTCGGGGAGCGACACCGCGATGTGGCGATGCGACCGGCGGTACAGCTTCGACGGTCGGCCGGCACCGGGGCCCGATCGGCCGGTGCGGCGCTCGTAGGTGACGTCGAGCAGCCCCTCGTCGGCGAGCCGGTCGAGGTGGAACGCGGCGGTGGTGCGTGGCAGCCCCAGTGCTGTCGCGACGTCACCACGGGTGACCGGTTCCGGTCGGCGTACGACGTGCTCGTAGACCCGGCGCCGGGTCGGCTCCTCCAGTGCTGCGACGGCCACGACCCGCGCCTCCCATGACTCCTCCATACGACAGATTCTAAAGCCAATCGCCGTTGACGAAACCTCCCCGAGTTTCTAAAGTGAGGCTAACTTGATTTTAGAAGGAGCGGATGATGACTCACCAGACGCGTACCGCCGTCACAACCAGCCGACCCGCATTGACCGACCCGGGGTACCAGGCCTTCCTGGCTCTCCGTACCACCTTCGTGGTGGCCCCGATCCTGTTCGGGCTGGACAAGTTCGCCAACCTGCTCACCGACTGGCCGGCCTATCTCGCGCCGTGGATCAACGACATCGTCCCGGGCTCGGCTCAGCAGGCGATGTACGCCGTGGGCGTGGTGGAGATCGTCGCCGGACTGGTCGTCGCCGTGCTGCCCCGCTACGGCGGTCTGCTGGTTGCGGCCTGGCTCGCCGGGATCATCCTCAACCTGCTGACCATCCCCGGCTTCTACGACGTCGCGCTACGCGACTTTGGCCTGCTGGTCGCCGCCCTCGCACTGGCCCGGTTGGCGGTCAAGTACGCGCCGGCGCGTAGCGACCGACGGGGACACCGGGTATGAGCATCTCCACGCCAGACCGCACGCCAACCCCCTTGCGGCAGCAGCGGCTACGCATCGTTCCCGGCGGCCAGGGCATCGATCTGCCGGCCGCCGAACGGGCGGTGGCCGACCTCCTGGTGGCGCTGGGCAGGGACCCGTCATCTGAGCACCTGGCCGACACCCCGCGCCGTGTCGCCCGGTCGTACGCCGAACTGCTCACACCACCGGACTTCGAGTTCACGACGTTCCCGAACGACGAAGGCTACGACGAACTGGTCATGGCCAGGTGCATCCCGGTGAACTCGTTGTGCGAGCACCACCTACTGCCGTTCCACGGGTTCGCACACATCGGGTACCTGCCGGGGAAGCGCATCCTCGGGTTGTCGAAGCTGGCCCGGGCCGTGGAGCTGTTCGCCCGCGATCTGCAGGTGCAGGAACGGCTGACCAAACAGGTCGCCGACTGGCTGCAGGACCAGCTGGCTCCCAAGGGAGTCGGCGTCGTCATCGAGGCCGAGCACATGTGCATGTCCCAGCGGGGCTGCGGGCCGCCGGCTCGCGGACGGTCACCTCGGCCCTGCACGGATCGCTGCGGGACAGCCCCGCCTCGCGGCAGGAGTTCTTCGCGCTGACCGGGCCTCACCCCATAGGGCCAGGCGCACCAACCGAGTCAGTCGTGACCGGTACGAGTTGATGAGGAGAGATCATGGCCAAGGAACAGACCTATGTCATCGTCGGCGCGAGCCTTGCTGGTGCGGCGGCGGCCGATACCCTGCGCGAGGAGGGTTTTCGAGGGCGGATCGTGCTCGTGGGTGCCGAGACGGAGCTGCCGTACGAGCGGCCGCCGTTGTCCAAGGCCTATCTGCTGGGCACCGCCGACCGTTCGACGATCTATGTTCACGACGAGCGGTGGTACGACGAGAAGTCGATCGAGCTGTGGCTCGGCCGCCAGGCAACACTTCTGGACCGTTCCGCCCACGAGATCGAACTCGACGGCGGAGAGCGGATCGGATACACGAAGTTGCTGCTGGCAACGGGTGCGTCGCCGCGGCAGCTCCGGGTACCTGGCCGGGACCTCGACGGTGTGCATTACCTGCGCCGGGTCGAGGACTCCGACAAGCTACGTCAGACCATGGGGGGCGGCGGGCGCATCGTCGTCGTGGGTGCCGGCTGGATCGGCCTGGAAACCGCCGCCGCGGCCCGTGAGCACGGCTGCGAGGTGACGGTCATCGATCCAGAACCGACTCCGCTGCGCGCCGCGCTCGGCACCGAGATGGGTTCCTTCTTCGCCCGCCTCCACGGTGCACATGGCGTCGATCTACGCCTTGGTCAAGCCGTGACAGGGCTCCGTGGTGAGGGGCGGGTATCGGTGGTCACGACCGACGACGGCAGCGAGTTCCCGGCCGACGCGGTCGTTGTCGGCATCGGCGCGCGACCGAACACCGAACTCGCCGAAAACGCCGGCCTGGCGTGCGAGAACGGAATCGTTGTCGACCAGTCGCTGCGCACCGAAGACCCGGACATCTACGCGGTCGGGGATGTCGCGAACTCCTTCAATCCCCTGTATGGCAGGCGGATCAGGGTCGAGCACTGGGCCAACGCCCTGCACGGCGGGCCGGGTCGCCGCCAAAGCGATGATGGGCCGGCAGGTGACCTTCGACCACATCCCGTACTTCTTCACTGATCAGTACGACGTCGGAATGGAGTTCTCGGGTTGGTTCGGGTTCGACGGCTACGAGCAGATCGTTACCCGTGGTGACGTAGGCGACCGTGCGTTCCACGCGTTCTGGCTGTCCGGCCGTCAAGTGGTGGCCGCGATGCAAGTCAACCTCTGGGACGACGGCATAGCGCCGGCCCAGGAGATGATCCGCGGCGGGCAGCCCGTCGACCCAGACCTGCTCGCAGACAGCTCGGTACCCCTCCTCGAGCTCGTGAACATCTGACTGCGCGTGACAACGTTGCACGGAAATTCTTTCCGCGTCAGGTCTAGACCTCGGTACCCCTTTACGGTTGAGTGGCCACTAGGCCTGGCGAGGCATCCGTCCCCGTCGTACGCGTCACAGGAGGTTTGGCGTGCAACGTCGAATAAGTCGTCTGATTCTTTCGGCCGCCTTGACGGCCGGCGCGGCGCTGTCGGTCGCGCCTGCTTCGGCGGCCACCCAAACGGCCGAACCAGATGCCTCGGAGCAGAGCGTCGGCGGTCCCGGTCAGTCCGATGACGCGCCGTACCGCGGCATGATCATCAGCATGCTCCGCCACATGACGGTGGAGGAGAAGGTCGGCCAGCTCTTCGTCGTCGAGGTCTTCGGCCAGGACGCGAACAACGTCAACGACGTACAAGCGGCCAGCAATGAGGCGAAGTACGGTTCGGGCGTCCGCACGCCGGCCGACGTCATCAACAAGTACAAGCCCGGTGGCGTCATCTACTTCGACCCCCGCCGGGGAGGCGGCGTTGGTGGAATCGGGCCGGACAACGTCCAGAACCCGCGGCAGATCGCCACGCTGTCCAACGGTCTGCAGGCAGCCGCCACCAGCCAGCGGATGGGAATCCCGCTGCTCATCTCCACCGACCAGGAAGGTGGCGCGGTCGTCTACCGGCTCGTGGCACCGGCTACGGCCATGCCGGGCAACATGGCACTCGGAGCGGGCCGGTCGGCTGACGATGCGAAGCGGTCCGCCGAAGTGATCGGCACCGAGCTTGCCTCGGTCGGCATCAACCAGGACTTCGCTCCGGTCTCGGACGTCAACATCAACCCCGCCAACCCGGTGATCGGCGTGCGATCTGTCGGTGCGGACTCCGATCTGGTCGCCAAACTGGTCGCGGCTCAGGTCGACGGCTACCACGCGGCTGGGATCGCTTCTACGGCCAAGCACTTCCCCGGACACGGTGACACCGCCGTGGACAGCCACTTCGGCCTGCCGGAGATCACGCACACCCGTGCTCAACTGGAGGCGATCGACCTGCCGCCGTTCAAGGCTGCGATCGCGCACGGTATCGAGTCGATCATGACGGCCCACATCGTGGTGCGTTCGGTGGACCCCAGCGGCGCCCCCGCGACGATGTCCAAGCCGATCATGACCGGCATTCTGCGTGAGGAACTCGGTTTCGACGGGCTCATCGTCACCGACGCGCTGGGCATGGGTGGGGCCACCAGCACGTACCCACCCGACGTCGCGCCGGTTCAGGCGCTCAAGGCCGGCGTCGACCAGCTGCTGCTCTCACCAGACATGAACCTTGCCTATGACGCGGTGCTGAGGGCGGTGCGCACCGGAGACATCTCCCAGGAGCGGCTCGACGAGTCGGTCTATCGCATCCTGCGGCTCAAGTTCCGCCACGGTGTGTTCGACGATCCGTACGTTGACGTCGACAGGGCCGTGGGTGTCGTTGGTGCGCCGGACCACCTTGCCGACGCGCAGAAGATCACGGACCACACCACGACGCTCGTCAAGAACGACGCCGGCGTGCTGCCGTTGTCGCATGACTCGCGTCGAGTCCTCGTGACGGGCCGCTCTGACCAGGTTCTGTTCGGCGACACGATCGCCAACCTGCTCAGTAACGACATCAGAACGCGCGGCCAGACGGTCACGACGTTCGGCACGAACGCCAGCCCCACGCAGGCGCAGATCAGTCAAGCGGCCGCGCTGGCTGCGAACTTTGACCTTGTCGTCGTCACCACGAACAACGCGAACGCCGCTCAGCAGAACCTTGTCAGTGCCCTGCTTGCCAGTGGAAAGCCGGTGGTGTGGGCAGGGGTGCGAAATCCGTACGACATCGCGGGGAACACCAGCGCTCCTACGTACCTCGCGACCTACGGCTTCACACCTGACTCGATCGAATCATCGGTCAGGGTGATGTACGGCGAGGTGAACCCGTCCGGGAAGCTGCCCGTGACGATTCCAACCGCCGACGGGACAGGCGTGCTCTACCCGTTCGGGCATGGCCTGAGCTACTGATCCAATAGGCCGCCAGAGGCCGGGGTGACCCTCACTCGAGCTTGGTCCCCCCGGCCGCCTGGCTAGTCCGTCCGAAACGCTGCTCAGCTCTCACTCAGCTTGCGGTGGGTACCGTCGTGGCATGGCTGTGAATCTGCGAGCCATGTCAGTGATGTGTGTGGGGGCGATGGCCGAGGCGGTGGGCATCGGGAGCGAACCGCTGCGATGAAGCGCGGGGCGGCCCTGGGCGCGATCCTGCTGCTGACAGCGACGGGGTGTTCCGGCAACGGCCACACCGCCGTATTGCCGTCACCGGCCACCTCCGCTCCGGCTGTGAAGCCGCCGTCGATCCCGCAGGTCAGGCTGCCGGCGACAATGCGCCTCCTCCCCGACATGCCACCGCCGTTGTCACCCACCGACGTCTGGGCCGCCGACCGGCCGGGCCTGTTCTCCGCGTCGGTACGCCGGATGCCGGAGCGAATCTATGTTCCGAACAGCGGCAGCAACACCGTGACTGAGATCAACCCACGCACGTACAAGGTGATCCGGACGTTCCGGACCGGGCGAGAGCCACAGCACGTCGTCCCGTCGTGGGACCTGAAGACGCTGTGGGTGAACAACGACCTCGGCAACAGTCTGACGCCGATCAACCCGGTCACGGGGATTCCCGGCCATGCCGTCGCCGTCCGCGATCCGTACAAGCACGCGGTGGTGATGGCGTCGAATAACAAGCAGCTGGTCTTCAGCGATCCGCACACGATGGCAGTTCAGAAGACGGTGCCGGTGCCATGCGCCGGGGTCAACCACGCGGACTTCTCGGCGGACGGGAGGACGTTCCTTGTGTCCTGCGAGTTCTCCGCACAGCTGCTGGTGGTCGGCACCGCCGCGGAGAAAGTGGTGCAGGTCCTCCGGTTGCCGACCCGGCGCGGAATGCGCCCCCCGATGCCGCAGGACGTGAAGCTGTCGCCAGACGGGCGGTTCTACTACGTCGCGGACATGATGAGCGACGGGGTCTGGGTGCTGTCCGCGAGGCCGCCGGTCGCGATCGGGGGGTTCATCCCAACCGGCAAGGGCGCGCACGGGCTGTACGTAACCCGGGACTCCCGGCGGCTGATCATCACCAACCGGGACGAGGGCTCGATCTCGTTGGTCGACTTCGCCAGCCGGAAGGTGGTCAAGAAGTTCAAGCTTCCCGGCGGCGGTAGTCCGGACATGGGCGGGTTGTCACCGGACGGTGCGGTTCTCTGGGTTTCCGGCCGCTACAACTCCGTGGTGTACGCGATCCGCCTCAGCGACGGCAGACTTCTGGCCCGGATCAAGGTAGGCAAGGGTCCGCACGGGCTGGCCGTTTTCCCGCAGCCCGGTCGCTACTCGCTCGGCCACACAGGCGTCTTCCGCTAGGTTTCATGGCGGGCCCGTCCGCGCCTTCGGTGCCCGTTCAGGAATCTCTCAGGGTGGGCTGCGAGAATTAGAACTCTTGCCCTCCTCGCCCTGTCACGGAGTCTGTGTTGTCCGAAGTCACGCTCGCGCCCCGCGTACATGCTCTGCTGAACCGAATCGATTCATGGGCGGAGAGAAGCACCATGAGGGCGCGGCTGATCAAGGTCGGCGTGACGGTGGCCGGTCCACTGGTGGTCCTGGCCGGGGTAGCCATGCTTGTCCTGCCAGGGCCGGGCCTCGTTTCGATTGCCGCGGGCTTCGCGCTCCTCGCGCTGGAGTACCGCTGGGCCCGTCACGCCTTGGCACACATGGGCCGCAGGCTGTCCCAGGTTCGGCAAGCAGTGCTTCCCAGGGATGCGTCGCGCGGACGACAAGCGGTCGGCGTACTGCTGGTTGCGGCGTTCGGCGTTGCCGGGTTCGTGGGCACAACCGCGTTCACAGCGTTCATCGGCGCCCACATCGCTCTGTAGCCCACACCGATCCACTGATCGCGGTATGTCCGTTCACGAGGCCGGCGTGGTTGTGACCGCCGCCGACGGCGTGGGCGAGGCGGTCGGCTTCGGCTGCTGAGCTTTGGCGATGGCGTTCTCGAAGGCTGCCCGTCCTTGGCCGCGTCTTGAACGTCGCCACGCGGAGGCGCGTCCAAGAGCGATCGACAAGAGCAAGATCAAAACTGCGGCCATGGTGGCACAGGCTTGAACGCCGGTCTGTCATCCTCTTCGGATGAAGCGACTGTCTGTGGTCGCTCGTGGAATGGCGCTGGAGGTGCGAGCTCATGACCGCCAGGTACAGCGGTGGCGAGCCGCCGGAGAACTGGTGCCCGTCCGCGGGTCATGGGCCACGGTATGACTAGCGCTCCGGAGACCGATGGGGTAGAGCGTCCGCGTGGTCGGGGCGTTCGATGGGGGCTGCTGGCCCTGCTGGCGGTGGCCGGAGTGGTTGCCATCGCCGTCGTACTGCAGCGGCTGAGCGGAGGTGACGGCTTCTCGACCCTGGACGCGGACAGCGGAAGCTGGGCCTATCTCGCGGTCTTCTTGCTCATCGTGGGCGATGCGGTGTGTGCCGTCTTCCCGGGAGAGACGACGTTGAACGCCGCGTCCACGCTGGCCGCCGAGGGTGTGCTGAGCCTCGGCCTGGTGATGCTCGCCGGTGCGGCCGGAGCGATCTGTGGCGACTCCGCACTGTACTGGATCGCCCGCCGGAACCGGCAGAGGTTCCAGCGCCAACTGGATGCCGCGCTGCGCAACGAGAAGGTGGCCGCGGCGGTGGACTTCATGGGTTCGAGGGCCTCGATCCTGCTGGTGTTCGGCCGATACGTGCCCGGCATGCGCTTCGTCGTCAACGCGACCTTCGGTCTGGCCGCTCACCCGTACAGGCATTTCCTGTTGTGGTCGAGCATCGGCGGGGTCACCTGGTCGATCTACACCTGCAGCCTCGCGTACATCATCGCCACCGCCCTGGCCGGCTTCCCGCTGGCCTCGGTGATCATCTCCGGCGCCGTCACCACGGTGGCGATCGTCGTGGTCTATCTGGCGGTACGCCGACGCAGGCGCCCCACGGTGGATCACGGGACGGCGAGGAGTGCGCAGTAGGGTCGCCCGGTCACCAGGACCAGCCGCGTGTGGCCAACTCCTGCTCCTCCAGCCAGCGCTTCTGTTCGCCGCGCTTGAGGTCGGCCTGGTCCGGTACACCGGCGAGTCGGCATGCCTCGTCGAGCAGGTCGTCGTACGCGGCCTCGAGGGCCATCAACCGATGCGCCTTCGCGTAGATGCGCGGCGCGTCCTCGACTCGCCGGATCTCGCTGGCCAGATGGCCGAGCCTGGTCTGCAGCCACAGCGTTTCGAACGGATCGGCCGGAGGGACCCTGCGCCGGCCGAGCCGTGCGGCGATCCGCTCCACCAGCGGCTGCAGACGACGGCGCCCACGCGACATCGGATGCGGTAACACCCAGCACAGCGGCGAGCACACCAGCACGATCAAAACCAGCAGCGCCGCCATCAACCTCACCTCGTCGTGATTCGAGACTACGTCGGCCCGCCGACAACTTCGATGTAATTCCACTAACGTTTCTAGAGACCGAGTAGCTGCTCAGTGGTGAGGTCGCCGAGCCCAAGCGAACCCATGGTGCGGGCTCCTTCGGCGCGGAGATCGCGAGCCAGGACCACGGAAGTGATCTCGAGGATCGCGTCCATCGTGGGGGTTGGCACTCCCAGGCGCCGGGCAAGGTCGGTGAAGAAGACCAGGGTGTAGCCGACGTCCTCGGTGAGGTAACGGGAGTCGATGGTCGCAGGGGCTTTGATGCCCAGGAACCCGGGCGCGCGGGAGTATCCGGTCGTGTAGTTACTCTCAGTCATGTAGCCCTGCGCGACACCGAGGTCCGGCTCGGAATGGATCGTCGCACCGAGGGCTGATGCGATCGCGAGGCGTTCGTTGTCCACGGCCGCCATCACGCGGCCCACACTCGGCGTTATGCCCTCCTCGTAGAAGAGAAAGCTCCCTTTGGTTCGCTCGAGGAGGCCGGCATTCATCAGGGTCACCGCGGGATGGATGACCGGGTTGCCGTTCTGCAGGGAGGTCTGAAAGACCGTGGCCGCCTCGCTGATCGAGGGGTAGACCTGCCGGAGGGCCTCCAGCAACTGCGAATTGCCGGACCTGGGGACGGCCGCGGCGAACAGACCCGTCTCGAACCGGTGGAACACGTGGACCGTGCCCTTGCCGTCCGCGCGGGCTGCGTACGGCAGGGTGCTGGTTTCTCCGACGACGACGGTGTCGTCCTGCACGGCGAGGCCGGCGGCTCGCTTGAACGCCAGCGCGCCACCGCAGGAGCCGGGACAGATCACGACGGTCAGGCCGGGGCGCAGGTAAGGCGCGAGGTCCCGCCCGTAGTCCTCGGTGGCGAAGGCGGGAGTGACAACGAAAACGAGCTCCGCGTCCTTCATGGCTGCTTCAAGGTCGGTCCCGCAGTTCGCGACCGGCGCGAAACCTTCCAGTCGTCCTTGGCTTGTGATGCCGCCGTTGGCCCGGACCGACTCGATATTGTCCGCGTGCGCCGCTTTGGCATACAGGGCGAGCTCGTGCCCGTGCTGGGCCCACTCAAAGGCGACAGCCATACCTCCGTTGCCAGAACCAATCACCGTGACATACATGGTTGCTCCCCAAGCCGTCCAGCGACATCGATGTGCACGCCGGACGAATGCAACTGTCTCACAGCTCCCGAGACTCGAGCCTTGATAACTGGGTACGGCCGGCCGCTGCGGCTGGAAGTGCATAGGTCGCATACCCACGGCGGCCAATCGGAGTCTCGGAGTCGTCGATGGTACGCACAGTTGCTGCCGGCAACGAGTGTTGACCGACAGATTTCGGCCCAAGCGCTGTCGACAAGGTCTTGGTCGATCTCCGACCGCGCCAGGTGGTAGGTCTACCGTGGGGTCGGGGGGACCGGACCGTTCGTTGGAGGCAGCGATGACAGACGAACCCTTCGAGATGTCCGAGGACGTTCACCGCGACCGGCGCGAGCACGGCGGCAGCTCACCGCTGCACCCCGATGACGACGACCTGGCCCGTCGTACTGAGGCCGAGCGTGTCGAGGTCGGTGTGGACGACTACGACCCGGACGAGGTCCCGCCGGCCACCGACGACCCGGTGCCCACCGACCTGACGGAGACCGACCAGTACCAGGATGCTGAGGCCGAGATCCGCCGTGAGGCCGCGGAGGGCGAGCTGTACCCCCTGACCGACCGTCACCCCTTCCCGCCCACAGACTACGACCGCGACTAGCCCCACGGTGCCCCGCGGAGGTCGGCACCCGCGGGCCCGTCTTGGCGACAAGCCCAGGGGCTCGATTGGTGGGGGCAGATCCGCTTCCCGCTGAGCAGGACGCCATGGCCCGTACGCTGATGGTGTGAACGACGGCAACGCGACGCCCATCTCCTATCTCGCACTGAAGAAGGACACCCCGGTGCTGAGCGCGCAGGGCGACAAGATCGGTGAGGTTGAGCGAGTGCTGGACGACCCGTCGCTGGACCTGTTCGACGGGATTACCGTCCGGACCGGCGAGGGGCTTCGGTTCGCTGACCGAGACGTGATAGCCGAGATCACGAATCAGTACGTTCGCACGACGGCGGGGTCCGCCTCCGACCTGCCGGAGCCGGATGCCCCGCCGGTCTACCACCCGAATGAAGAGGCCTTCGAGAAGGACTCGTTCATGGAGCGCATCAAAGATGCGTTGGGCGACGAGAAGCCTGGTTGGGAACAACAAAAGGATTCCTGACCGGTGTCACTCTGCGCAGCGCGTCCGGAGGTCGGAGCACACTGCGCGAGGCCCTCGTCGTGGCTCCCGCGGCGCAGCGCGACGGGCGTCGTCGAAGGGCGACCTCGACGGCCAATTCCCTGGCTCGATCCCGCTCAATAGCCGTCGTTCAGACCCTTAGCGGTTGCTCGCGACGAGCGTGTAGTCGGTGAACACGACCGGGCCGGCGGTGAGCACCGGCTGACTAGTGACCCTCGTGCCGCACGGTCCCGACGAGACGCTGATGACGATCACCCACACCGTGCTAACCACCGACCTTGTCGATCAGCACCGCCACGGCTGGCAACTGATCGCGGAACAGCTGAGCGACGCACTCAACCGGCAACGGGCCCAATAGCCCGCGCCCGTCGAGTGGTCGCCGTCGAGAGTTGTCTCCCGGGGCCGTCGTTAGACTCTGAGACGACGGGAGGCGTCCGCTTGGGCGCACGATGACCGAGGAGCACCATGCTGTTCCATATCAAGCAATCGCATGCACCGGCGGACTGCCCGTTCGGCGCGGGTGGCTCACGCTCGCTGTTCGACGGCGACTACCCCGACGTTACGGTCCACGGCTTCTGGCTGGCCTTCCCGCAGCACACCACGTACCTGGTTGTGGAGACCGACGACATCGCGCACCTCCAGGCGTTCCTCGAGCCGGGCGCTGGCGTCACGCTGTGCGAGATCACTCCCGTCAGCGACAGGCCCGTCGCCCTCAAGAACTAGCCGCTCCGGGGCTCGGGCTCCGCGCGGTGACCGGTGGAATGGCGAGAGGACCAATGGTGTGTCAGCGGACGAGCTTGCGCAGAACCACAGCAAGGCCGATGAGCGCCGCGGTGTTGGCGGCTACCACCAGAGCGACCACGTAGGCGATGCCTTGGTCGTAGGCGGCGCCGAGCAGGCCACCGGCCACGAGCAGCCCGGCGCCGCGCACGAATGCGAGCCAGCCGAACGCGACTGCTCGTGTCCGGCTGGGCACCAGTTCGGTCACGACGGCCTTCACAGTCGAGTCCAGGACCCCGTTCACGACGCCCCAGATGGCCACGCCGATCCAGACCCAGAGCGTGCTGTCGGTGAACGCGACCGCCGACCCGGCGGCCGCGACGGGCACAGCGAGCAGGGTCAACGGGCCGCGGCGGTCGTATTCACGGCCCATGACCAGGCCGCTGGCGCCGTCGACGAACATGGCCACGGCAAACAGGATCGGCACCTGGGCATCGGTGAGCAGCCCGGCGGTCTGGGCGTGGTAGGCGAGCAGCGGGAAGGGGGCGATCCCACACGACAGTACGGCGATCGTCCCGGCGTACTGCCAGAACCGTCCGGGCAGCCGGTGCGAGTCCGGGGTGGCGGGCGCGGACTCTGCGTCGACCTCGGCGTTGATCTCGGCGTCACGCACGCCGGCGGGGTGCTCGGTGTGCTGTTCGGTGTGCTCTTGGGTGGTTGTGATCTCGTAGACCAGCGGGTCGGGGACCCGGTGCCGCAGCCAGAACAGCAGCGCCATAACCAGCACGCCGGGTACGGCCAGGGTGGCGAATGCCAGCCGGTAGTCACCTTCGCGCCAGCTCAGCACCGCGGCGAGGAGCAGCGGTCCGAGCATGGCGCCGGTCTGGTCGAGTGCCTGGTGTACTCCGAACGCGCTGCCGCGCCCGGTCTGTGCGGAGGCGTGTGAGAGCAGCGTGTCCTTCGCCGGCGAGCGGACCGCCTTCCCGAGTCGCTCCGTGCCATACAGCAGCAGGGCGGGCGCGAGGGCGCCGGTGGCGCCGATCAGCGGGACGCTGAACACGGTCAGGGCGTAGCCGAGGATGGTCCATGTCCAGTAGTGCTGTGTGCGTCCGACCGCGTAACCCGAGACGACGCGCAGTCCGTACCCGATGAACTCTCCTGCGCCGGCGACGATGCCCACGACGGTGGCCGACGCACCGAGCGTGGCCAGGTAGGGTCCGATGATGCTGCGGGCGCCCTCGTAGACCATGTCGGCCAGCAGGCTCACGATCCCGAAGGCCAGTATGAAGTGCCAGGGACGCAGCAAACGGGCCTGGGACATCGAGGTTGTAGGCGGGCTCACGGTTTCGGGCCTTCCGCGAGTGGACCCGGCGGGTCGGCGTAGCTGTCGAAGTCTCATCCTCTCAGCCGGGCCTGTCCGGCTCGCATGGCGTGCCTGCGGATCCGAGAGCGACGCAAGGCTAGGTTGTTCGCGAGCAGCGACATCGACGCATGCTCATGCGCGCTACGAGCGTCACAGACGCTGTTCACCAGGGACGCGTTGTGGCCGGTCGAGT
Source organism: Actinomycetota bacterium (assembly GCA_046765875.1). Taxonomy (GTDB): domain Bacteria; phylum Actinomycetota; class Actinomycetes; order Propionibacteriales; family Kribbellaceae; genus DASRHY01. The sequence goes on along the minus strand of JBKPSJ010000099.1, from coordinate 62,188 downwards.
CTGGGGGACGGAGGCGAGTCGGCGGACACCACGCCTGTTTCGTACGCGAGCACAACGGCCTGGACCCGGTCGCGTACTCCCAGCTTGGTCAGGATCCGGGCCACGTGCGTCTTGACCGTCGCCTCGCTGAGCGTCAGCGCAGCGGCGATCTCGGCGTTGCTCATGCCGCGCGCGACCAGGCCGAGCACCTCCCGCTCGCGCGGAGTCAGGGTCGACAGGTCGTACGCCGGCGACCCCGACGTGACGGTCTGGTTGGAGCTCGGCACGAAGCGTTCGACCAGACGGCGAGTGATCTTCGGGGCGAGTAGCGCGTCACCGGTGCGTACGAGCTGAACGGCGGCGACGAGGTGCTCGGGGCTGACGTCCTTGAGAAGAAAGCCGCTGGCACCGGCGGCCAGCGCCGCGTACACATATTGGTCGAGGTCGAATGTGGTCAGGATGATGATCCGAATGTTGGCGACGGCCGGGCCGGCCGCCAGGATTCGCCGGGTGGCTTCGATGCCGTCCAGTTGGGGCATGCGGATGTCCATGAGGACGACGTCGGGCAGGTGTTTGAGCGCGGCCGCGACTGCCTGCGCGCCGTCTGCGGCTTCTGCGACGACGTCGATGCCGGCTGACGTGAGGATCAGCCGGAACCCGCCGCGGACCAGCGCCTGGTCGTCGGCGATGATGACGTTCATGCGACAAGCCCCGTCGGCATAACTGCCCGTACCTGCCAGCCACCGCCGGGCTTCGGCCCGGCGTCCAGCCGTCCGCCGTAGAGCCAGAGCCGTTCCCGCAGCCCGAGCAGCCCCCGCCCTGGCGCAGTATCGCCGGTGCCGCACTCGTTGCCGTTGTCGCTGACTGCGATGACCAACTTGTCACCCCATTCGACGCTGACCGTCGTCGCCGCCTGGCCAGCGTGCCGCAGCACGTTGGTCAGGGCTTCCTGAATGACACGGTAGGCGGCGAGGTCGGCGCCGGGCGGTAGCGGCTGCGGCGTCCCACTGACGCGCAGTTGCACGGGCAGTCCGGCCGCGGACACCCGGGCGATGAGCGTGTCCAGCTCGCCCAGGCCAGGCTGCGGGTGTAAGGCGATGTCGTCACCCGAAGGGCTGAGCAGGCCGAGCAGGTTTCGCAGGTCGGCCATCGCGGACCGGCCGCTGGCCTCCACGGCGAGCAGGGCCTGTTCGGCTTCGGCCGGCGAGCTGGCCAGCACGCTGCGCGCCGCGCCGGCCTGTACGACCATGACGCTCACGTTGTGGGTCACCACGTCGTGCAACTCGCCGGCGATGCGGGCCCGCTCAGCATCCAGGGCGCGCCGGGTCGCGGCCTCGTGCTCCGCCGTCGCACGGCGCAGTTGGGCCGCGGAGTCGTGGAGCCGTCGTCGCAGGTCCCGGAGGCCGAGTCCGGCGGCCGCTGCCGGCACGATCGCGAACAGCGCGGTGAACCGGGCGGGGAATCGCGGCAGCGTGTCGGCGAACGTCGCGGTTGCGGCCAGCGTCATGACCGCCACCGCGGCTATGGCCAGGTTGCGGTACCGGCTGTGCACGACGGCGCTGTAGGCGGCGAACACCGCGGTGGCGAAGGCGACCGGTGGCACGTTGTCGTGCATGGCGAAGATGGCCGCGACGATCACCAGCCAGACGGTGATCGGGTACAGCCGCCGTACCGCCAGCGGGAGTGCGGTGAGGGCCGCCGCGACCAGCGTCGCCGGGGCCGGGTGGACCGAGGCCGTGTGGATGACGATCCCGACGCCGGGTTTGAAGACGCGGTCCTCCGTCCCGCGCTGCGCCACCTCGACGACCGCGGCGGCCGCCGTCCCGACCGCGAGGGCAGTGTCCAGCGCGAGCGCCCAGCCGGACGGCGCACTTCGCCGCTCGGTCCGGCGGAGCACGGCGAGCAACTCGCCGGCGCGTCCCATGGGTCCTATTGTCGTCGGCCCCGGGGCCGGAGAGCATCGTTCGAGATGAGTACATCTCGTCCGTCCCGGGGATGACGGCGGCGGGCGGATCAGCCGATTGCGGTAGGCGGTTTCGTCATCGCGGGCGACGTGGCGGCGGGCCGCGCGGACCTACGGTTCCCGGCATGAACGCACTGGTTCAACTCGAGTACGTGACGAAGCGATATGACAACCGCGCGGCGCCGGCGGTCGCAGACGTCAGCCTGGCGGTCGCCTCGGGCGAGGCGGTCGCGGTCATGGGACCGTCCGGCAGCGGCAAGTCGACTCTGCTCAACCTGATCGCAGGGATGGACCGGCCGACCAGCGGCACGATCCGGGTGGGCGACCAGCAGGTGGAGACGCTCAACGAGACCGGGGTGGCCCGGTTCCGGCGGCGGCACGTCGGGATGATCTTCCAGTTCTTCAACCTGCTCGAGGACATGACGGTCATGGACAACGTGCTGCTTCCTGCGCAGCTCGCCGGCGTACGGTCGGGCGCGGCGCGGGCACGCGTGGAGGAACTGCTGGTGACGCTGCGGATCGCGCACCGGCGAGACGCCTATCCGGCGCGGCTGTCCGGTGGGGAGCGACAGCGGGTGGCGATAGCCCGGGCGCTGGTGAACCGGCCCGCGGTGCTGCTGGCCGACGAGCCGACCGGGGCAGTGGACAGCGCCACCGGGGACGAGATCGGCGCGCTGCTGCTGGAGCTGAACTCGGCTGGGCAGACGCTGATCCTCGTCACCCACAACCCTGAGCTGGCGGCCCGGTACACGCATCGGGTCATCGGGCTCGCCGACGGGCGGCTCGCGTCGGACCTGGCGGTGCGACCGTGACCGCCGTCATCCATGCGGCCCGTGGCGGCTTGGGTCGCCGGCTACAGACAGTGATCATCGGCCTGGTGGCGCTGGCGGCCACCGCCGCCGCGACGCTCGCTGTCGGCATGCTCGTAGACGCGCACAGCCCGTTCGACAACGCCTTCGCAGCCCAGCACGGCGCTCACGTCACCGCGACCGTGGACACCTCGGTAGCGACCCCGGCGCAGCTCGCGGCCACCGGACGACTGCCCGGCGTGACCTCGATGGCCGGGCCGTTCGCGTCGGTCGCGGTCACCGCGGAGGTCACCGCCTCCGGCGCGACCGCGCGGCCATATCCGTTGCAGATTGTCGGACGGATGCTCCCGGGCGGCTCTGTCGACGACCTGACTCTGGATCAGGGTCATTGGCCACGAAACGACGAGCAGATCGTGGTGTCGAGGGCCGTGCAGGGCGACGTGGGTTCGCTGGCGTCTGTGACGGTCGGTTCGCAGAAGCTGACCGTCGTCGGTGTCGCTGACTCGGTCACCGACACTGCGCAGGCGTGGGTGCTGCCGTCTGAGATCGCTCGGATTGGCGGCTCGGGTTCCGGGCAGGCGCAGATGCTGTACCGGTTCGCCGACGCCGGCACGTCCTCCGCGGTCGCCGCCGACATCGCGGCGGTGCGGGCCGCGCTGCCGCACGGGACGCTGCTGAACAGCGTCTCGTACTTGAGCGTGCGGCAATCCGAGCAGAGCCACATCGCGCCGTGGGTACCGTTCATCATCGCCTTCGGCGTGATCGCGCTGGTGATCTCGGTATTCATAGTGGTCAACGTGGTCAGCGGCGCGGTGATCGCCGGCACGACCCGGATCGGCGTGCTCAAGTCGATCGGCTTCACCCCGGCACAGGTGGTGGCGTCGTACGTGCTGCTGGTGGCTGTTCCCGCGCTCCTCGGCTGTATGGCCGGGGCGGTGTGCGGGAACCTATTGGCGATCCCGCTGCTGCGACAGAACGCGCAGGTCTACGAGGTGGGGGTGCTCGGCGTTCCGTTCTGGGTGGACCTGACCGTGCCGCTCGCGGTGCTCGCGCTGACCGCGGCGGGTGCGGTGCCGCCGGCGGTGCGGGCCGGGCGGATGAGCGCGGTGCAGGCGATCGCGACCGGACGGGCACCCCGCCCGGCGCATGGCTACCGCGCGCACCGGGCGCTGGCCCGGCTCACCGCAGCACCACGCGCGGTTACGCTCGGGCTCGCAGCACCGGCCGCCCGCCCGGCGCGCACACTGGTCACCGTCGCGGCCATCGGCTTCGGCGCGGTTGCGGTGACGTTCGGGGCTGGACTTGCGACCTCGCTGGACCGGGCCTTCGCCGACGCCTCCCAGGCGTCGGCCCTGCCGGTGCAGGTACGGGCGCTCCCGCCCGGCCCGCCCCCCAGCGGCAAGTCCAGCCCACCGGGGATGACGGCAGCCCAGCAGAGGGTGGTGATCTCCGCGCTGGCCGCCCAGCCTGGCACGCGGCACTACCTGCCCGTCAGCGAGGAAGATCTCAGCCTGCCCGGGCTGGGCCATGAAGTTTCAGTCACGGCGTACGGCGGCGACCCGAGCTGGAGCGGCCTTGCGCTGATAACCGGTCGCTGGTACTCGCAGACGCCGGACGCCGAGGTGGTCGTCAACACGCTGTTCCTCACCGACACCGGCACTGCGGTCGGCTCGACCTACCCGCTGGTTTCAGGCGGGCACAGGACCATGGTGCGGATCGTCGGCGAAGTGTTCCGCCCGGGTAACGATGTCGAGATGTACCTGAGCCCGGCCACGCTGGCCACCGTGGACCCCAGCGCAAGGGTGCAGCGCTACGCCGTGGCCCTTCGGCCGGGCACCGACGCGCAGGCCTACACCAACGGACTGTCCGCCGCGCTCGGCAACTCGTACTTCGTGCGCGCCGGCGGCGGGGACACGCAGCAGCTCATCTCGGTGGTCACCCTGGTCGCAATGCTGACGATTCTGATCGCGTTTGTCGCCGGGCTCGGCGTGCTGAACACGGTCGCCCTGCAAATCCGAGAACGCGCCCACGACATCGGGGTGTTCAAAGCCATCGGCATGAGCCCGCGCCAGACGCTCGCTATGATCGTGTGCTCGGTGGCCGCCGTCGGCGTGGTCGCCGGGATCGTCGCGGTCCCCGCCGGGGTGTACCTCCACCACGCCGTGCTGCCCGCCATGGCGCACGCAGCGAACTCCGGTGTCCCGCCGTCGCTGCTGTCCGTGTACGCCCCGTGGGACATCGTCCTGCTCGCACTGGCCGGCCCGGCCATCGCGATCGCCGGCGCGCTCGGGCCGGCCAGCTGGGCCGCCCGGACCCGTACCGCCGTCGCCCTCCGCGCCGAGTAGGTAGTTGGAATGCTCTCACCGGACCCGGGTGGGCGAATGCGACCCGTACGCGCCGTAGAGCTGCGGAGGCAGCCGCAGTCGCGGCATTCCGGAAGGGTCGTCGGGTGGTCGTGTTATCGCGACTTCTCGAAGACCGCAATCTGGTTGGTGCTGTTCGAGGTGAACGACGCGCGCTGCCAGTTCGCCCATCGGTCCCGCAGCCGGAAGCCTGCGATCGTTCCCATGAGCGCCAGCTCGGAGGGCCACACGTAGCGATAGGGCGCGGAATGACGAACGAGACGCCCCCGCACATGCATCCAGTGGTGCGACCAGGCGATCTGCCCGACCAGGTCGTCGAAAGTCTCGATCCCGACGTGGTCGTGGTCCAGCCTGAAGACCAGCGCAGTGTCCCCGGGCGGCACGTGCTGCAGCTGCGGAACGATCACCTCGACGACGAAACGGCCGCCGGGCTCCAGGTGAGCTGCCGCGTTGGCGAACACCGCGAGCTGATCTTGTTGTGTAGTGACGTTCATGATGGTGTTGGCCACCAGGTACACCAGGGTGAAGGTGCCACGTACCCGGGTCGTGGTCATGTCGCCGATCGTCACCGACACGGCGTCCGCGCCGGGCTTCGCCCGCAGCCGCTCGGCCATGTGAGGCGATAACTCGATCCCGCACACCGAGATGCCACGCTCGGCCAGCGGCAGCGCCACCCGCCCGGTCCCGATCGCGAACTCAAGCGCCGGCCCGCCCAGAGCCAGGGCGGCGAGGCAGTCCACAACGGGATCCAGCGCAGCGGGCTCGAACCCCTCGGCGTAGGTCTCGTCGTACACCTCAGCGAGATCGCGATCCCACATGACCGACCCCATGGGCGGCAGTGTGCGGTGAGCCCGGCCCGCAACGCCACCGAATTTCGCCGCCCCACATCGCGCCCGGCGTACGAGGACATCGCACGTTCGCGCGATTGCTCACGCGTCTGCACCGAATCCGCGCCCGGCCGGCTTCTCGATGAAAGAGAGGCGACTCCGGCCGGCGCCACGTAGAACGTCAGAGCGAGACAGACAGCGACTTCAGCAGGGCCGCGTCGGCGGCCGTGATCGTCTGGCCGGTCTGCCCGTCGACCTGGTTTCGGTAGGCGCGCAGCGCCGCTTCCTTCGCGGTCAGGTCGCCGCGCGCTTCGGCTTGCTCCGCCAGTTGGAGCTTCACGCACAGCGCCTGCGCGATCTGCGGATTAGACACGCGCGCCTGCGTCAGGGCACAGAGGCTGTCGAACGTGACGCCGACCTCGACCGAGGCCCGGTACTCCGTCGAGTCGCCGTCCTTGTCGCGGATCTTGCCGCCGACGAGGCGCGTGCCGACCGCGGACGTCGGGCAGGACGCCGTACTCGAGGTCGTGAACGGGCCGTAGCCCGAGCCACAGTCGAATGCGTACGTGAATCCGGCGCTCGTATCCGCCGAGGACGGGTCGTGTGGGCTTGTCACCGAGAGCGCGAACGGGAAGCCCGCGAACGCCGTCGCCGGCGCGACGAACGTCGCGGTCGGCGGCACGTTGTCGATCGTCACCACCGCCGAGTCGACTGCGGTGAGCCCGCCGGGATCGGTGGCCTGGACGCGGATCGTCCTAGTCGACGGCCCATCGAGCCCAGCCGCCGAGAAGCTGACGTTCTGACCCGGTGTCTCGAAGCTGCCGTTGTTGTCGAGATCCCAGGCGTACGTGACCGTGTCGCCGTTCGGGTCGGTGGCAGACGCGCCGACGGCGACGCTACCGCCCTCCGCGACGCTGTACGAGCCGCCGGCACTCACGGTCGGCGCGGCGTTCGGGTTGAGCCCGACGACGACCGGGTCGTGGTCCGAGGTCCGGTAGGCGTTGGGCTCCCACAGCGCTTCCTGCTCCGGCGGCTTGAAAGTCGTGTCGTAGTCGAGCACGTCGGGCTCGTCCGAGTTGATGTGCCAGTCGGCCGCACCCGTGACCTGGCCGAGCATGCTCGTGTTCGCCAGCGCGTGGTCGAGGTAGCCGGCCTGGCCGTCGAACATGTACGAGTACGCGTGCGGGCCCTGGAAGTGCGCGATCAGGTTCGTGAAGTCGTCGCTCGTGCCGGCGACGTCGTCAGAGCCGGCCTGGATCTCGGTGAGCGTGTTTTCCATCGTGTACGAGTTGAGGTCGCCCATGATCAGGTAGTCGGGATCGCCGCTGCCCGTCGGGTCGGTTGCGAGCCAGTCGACCAGAGCCTCGGCTGCCGCCCGCCTGGTCTGGCTGCAGTTGCCCTGGCCGTCACCGAGGTCCGGGTCGCCCACGTCGTTGCAGTCCGAGCCCTTCGACTTGAGATGGTTCACGACCAGCGTGAAGCGGGCTCCGGTCGCGTTCACGTCGAACGTCTGCGCGAGCGCGGGGCGGCTCTTGGTGTCGATGAACCGGGGGTCGACCGCGCTCGTCAGAAGCTTGTACGGCCCGACCGGAGTGACGACGGACCGGCGGTAGATCATGCCGACCTTGATCGCGTCGGTTCCGATCGTGCCCGTGTGGATGTAGTCGTAGCCCGGCAGCCCCGACACGATGCTGTCGAGCGGCTCGGTACCCGTCGAGTTCTCGAGTTCGTTGAGCCCGATGATGTCGCCGTCCAGACCGGTAAGAGCCTGCAGCAGTTTGGTGCGCTGCCGCGTGAACTCGTCGGGCTGGTCACTGTCCCAGCCGCGGCACTCTAGGTTGTTGGAAGGGCCGCACTTGTTGTCGAGCGGGTTGCCCGTCGGGTAGTTGGCCGTGACGAAGAAGTTCAGCGTGTTCATCGCCGCGACACGGGTCGTCCCGCCGACCGGCTCGGGTGCCGCCGTGCGCGGATTCGCCGCGGTGTAGAGAGCGGGGCCGGTGGGATAGACCCGGTAGAGGTCGAAGTCGAAGCCGAGCACGCCCACCGTGTTCTGGACGGTGTCGCCGCCGCGGAAACGGTTGTTCAGCGAGAACGGCTGCCCGTTCGGATGCCGCAGGACCGCGGGATTCTGCGCGCTCTGCACGTCATCAAGCGTGATTCGGCTGAGGCTGTTGGCGAGTGTCCGCGCGTTCGCCGCGGCGCCCGGCGGGTCGATCGCGGTGCCGGTGAAGGGCCGCGACTCGCCCGGAAGCGGCTTCGCGAGCACGATCTCGCCGAAACGGTCGTAGTTGAAGTACTCGGCGATCGTCAGCGTCTGGGGGAAGCGCGTCAGCATGCCCTCGTAGCGCTCAGCGAAGCTCGCGTTGGCGAACGGGAGGTCCACGTCGGTGGGGGTGACGCTGCCGGCGCCACACTGCGCGATGTTGGCTGCCGGCACCGCAGAGGTGTTGCTGTTCGTGCCGTTGATCGTCGTCTGCCCGAACCGCTCGCGCGCGAAGCCGGTCACCCGGACGACCTGACCGGCGCTCACGAGGTTCGAATTCCCCGTGAAGACGAAGATGCCGTCCGAGGTGGCCGGGTCGCCGTCGCCGGCCGGGTCCTGGAGGAAGAAGCCGCTGTCGGCCGCGGTGCCCTCGAAGTCACCGACGACGACACCCTCGGTCGTGACGGTGCCGGTGATCGCCGCGGTAGCGCCGCTTCCCTGGATCTGCGGGATCGGCGTGAAGGACTGCGCGCAGATATTGGAGTCGTCGTTCGTGATCGTCCCCTGGCCCTGGCCGTCGACGACGGTCGCACCGGTGACGCTGGTTACGTTGACGAGGAAGGTCTCGTCGGCTTCGTCGAGCGTGTCACCGTTGACCAGCACGTCAAAGGTGTAGCTCGAGCTCCCGGCCGGGATCGACTGGCCCGTGAGCGACTTGGCCGTGAAGTCGTCCGGCGAGGTCGCGGTGCCGTCGGCGGTCGCGATGTCGAACGTGACGCCGCCCGCGCCGGCCGAGCTCGAGAGGCTGACGGTGAAGGTGAAGGTCGTCGTGCCGGAGTTGCCCTCGCTCTGTGAGACGTCGTTGATCGACAGTGCCGGCGTACCCGGCGTCCCCGAGCAGCTGTGGCCTGGCGAGGCCCCCGTGCGCGGTGCCGGTGTCACGACGGCGAAGTCCTGACCGTTGTTGTCGGTATCGGTGCAGCCGCCGCCGAGCCGCTCGGCGGCGGTTGTGTTCGAGGTCGCCGGCGCCGCGGTGCCTTCGAAGAAGTCCGCGTTGCCGTAGCCGATCCGGTCGACGATGGTTGCGAGTGCGGCCGCGTCGCACGGGGTCGAGCCGCCGTTGCAGCCGAGCGGCGTCGTCGTGTTCACGAGCGCCACCTTGCCGGCCGCGGCTGACATGGCGATCGGCGTCGCATCGGTCACGTCAGGCGTCGGCAGCGGTACGCCGTTCCCGGCGCCGGCTCCCTCCTGGACGAGCAAGTACTGGCCCGGCGCGAGGGTCCCGCTCAGCTCCGTCAGCTGGCCCGAGTTCGCACCGAAGTTCCCAGTGCCGGTCGCGCTCGCGTACTGCACGGACCAGCCGGCCAGCGAGATCGCTACCGGCGTCGGGTTGAAGAGCTCGACGTAGTCGTTCTGATAGGGCGCGCCCGTGTTGCCGCCGCCACCGTAGACCTGGCTGATCACGATGCCTGTCCCGGACGGGTTCGCTCCCGCCGGCAGGGCGCCGACTGGCGTCAGCAGCACCACCGGAAGCGCCAAACCCACTGCCGCACGAACGTGCGCCGCGACAAGTTTCATCGTGCCCCCACTTCGATCGCCCCAGGCCTCACCAGGATCGGGGCGGACGCTACCACTGTCGAGCCTCCGCACGGTTGCGACCGGATCGCGACCAGAGCCGTTCACGACCTGGTCACTTTCCCGTATCGGCGGCGGGCGGTTGGGCGGCCGCAGAACATGCAAATACCACGACCAGCGCGCACTCGTCGGCATGATCGCGCTTCACTCTCGCGGCAGAACCGGATGTTGGCGGCTTCTTACCATCCGAGTTCGCGCAGGCGCGCGTCGTCGATACCGAAGTGGTGACCAACCTCGTGGACCACCGTCCGGCGAACCTGCTCGACGACCTCTCGGTCGCTGCGGCAGACCGCGCAGATGGCACGGCGGTAGATCGTGATCCGGTCGGGCAGCACACCGGCGTAGGCCGTCGTGCGACGGGTCAAAGGGATGCCGCGGTAGAGCCCCAGTAGGCCCGCCGGCCCTTCGTTGTGTTCCACGGTGATGGCCACGTTGCTCATCAGTTCCCCCAGCTCCGCGGGTATCCCGTCGAGCGCCTCGCTGACCATCGCCTCGAATCGCTCGGGATCAACCTCGACCATGGGGCAATTGTCCGACAGCGTCCGATGCCGCTCGAGGAGCTGCGACCGCAGATCAGGGCGCCTGGGCGGACCAGTACGCGTGAATCGTGCGGCGCATCACGGCCCTCTGCCGTGCCTGGATGATGATGCCGAGGACGGCCAGCACGAGCAGCGTCAGGTACCAGCCCCAGCTGTCCTTGACGGTCTCGGTAAAGGTCGCCCGGGTGAAGTCGGCGGAGTTCAGCGAGCCTGCAAGCAGCATGAGGCCGGCGACCACGCTGACCGCGCCCGCGATGGAGCCGAGGACGATGAGGACGATCATGGGGATGTCGAGGAAGATCGAGGCCACACCGACGATTCCGCCGACCAGGAGGCCCGCCAGAACGGCCAGCCAGTTCCAGTCGATTCCGATCGCCACGACGAGACCGGAGCCGATCGCGAAGCCGAACGAGGCCATGGCAAAGATGACGGCGACGGCATAGAAGAAGTAGGCAAGGATCGCGAGGACCAGGCCTAGTACCAGGCCAAGCAGCCAGCCGAGCACAGTGCCCAGAAATCGCTCATCGGCGAACTCGGCCACGAGTCCGGCACCGGCCGCGAACCCGGCGAAGAAGCCCCAGATGGGCAGAATGAGCCGCAGGACGTACTGACCCGCGACGAGCATCAAGCCTCCGGCGAGGATCGCGAGGAGGCCAAGCAAGATATCGGCCATGCCCGCAAATGTAGGGCTGCGTGACCCTTCGACGCGGGATGACACGGGCTATGCGCGCAACACCGCGATCGGGCGAGACGCCACACCGGTCGAGGTCAGCCGCGGTCGCCGGGACGCGAACACCGCCAGTGCAGGCACCGGCGCGGACCGCGACGGGTAGAGCCAGAGCGGAGAACAAACCTGGATACCACAGTTCGACGCGAGCGGCGCCGAGCATCATCTGGGCGGAATGACTCGTCCGATCATCGACACCCTTTGCACTTTCACGATCAGCCGCTGCTCCGGACGTTGGGCAGATCTAGGCTCGCTACCCGTTCGCGATGGCGGCCTTCTCGGTGGCCGCCAGCATGTCGGTGAAGGTCGCCGTGAGCATCTTGTCGATCAATGGGCCGGTGAATCGGCCGATCGGGCCACCCCTGGGTACATATCGATAGTCGAACGTGGCCAACGTCCCGTCGTCGTCGGGCTCGAGCGTGAGCGTGGACTCGGCCTGCTTGAACGGCACCGACACGCTCGGCTGATTCTGTGTGTCGATTCTGCGACCCTCCTCCCACGTGGTGACGGTTTCATCCATGCTGCCGATCGGCTTCAGTTCGACGCGGCGGCGAGCGCCCACGCCGCTGGTCTGGTCGCCGATGACTCTCGTCGCCCTGAGGCCACTCCAATGGCTCGCGAGATTAGGGAAGTCGGCGTACAGGGCCCATACGGAACCCGTGGACGCAGACATGCGACGTTGCACCGTGATGTGACGTTCAGGCATGAGAACCACTCCACGTGTCCGGCTCGCTGTTGGGCAGCGCGCTGTCGGGCCCATCCCATGATCGGGTCAGTCGACAGATCTCGTCTACGTCGAGCTTGGCTAGGTCTCCTGCCGCGGCACCACGCAGCAGTTCGTCGCGACGTTCCGAGTCGCCGACCTCCGCCTCGAACAGCTGACGTACGACGCCGAACGCGAACGCACTCTCCAATGCGCTCCCGCGGGCCGACAGCACCCGCACGGACCGCTCAGCCGCGAGCCTGCGCGCCTCGGCAAGCAGCCGGGTCTTGCCGATCCCGGCCGGACCCTCGAGCAACAGCAGGCCAGGCTGCCCGTCCGCGAGTCCGTCCAGCATCGACCGTAGTGCGGCGAGCTCGCGGTCCCGGTCGACCAGACCGTTGTGGTCCTGTGCGGAGGCCCGCGCAGGCTCCGCCGGCTCATCCCGTGGCTGCCTAGCCGGAACCAGCTCGGGCGACTGCGCGAGTACCTGCGCCTCCAGTTCGCGCAGCGCCGGACCGGGATCGACGCCGAGTTCGTCGGCCAGGGTCTCGCGGGCACGTCGAAGTGCGGCAAGGGCGTCGGCCTGCCGGTGGGCGCGGTACAACCCGAGCGCGAGCAGCCGCCAGCGCTCCTCCCGCAGCGGCTCCTCGGCGACCATCCCCTCCAGCTCGGCAGCGGCGAGAGCCGCCTCTCCGAGATCGAGACGAGCGGCGAGCAGCCGTTCCCTGCCGACGTTTCGCAACTCGGTCAGGCGTGCGATCTCTGCGCCGGCCCACGGCTCGTCGGCGTACTCGGCCAGGGCCGGACCGCGCCACAGCGCGAGCGCCTCTCGCAGCACGGCCGCGGCCTCCGCAGGGGAGGTCGTGGTCTGGTTCAGCAGCGTCTCGAACCGCCAGGCATCGACCGCGTCGGGGGGCAGTCGTACGGCATACCCGGCACCCTCGCGTACGACGACCGAGGACCGGGCCCGAGCCGGGGACTCCGGCTGCAAGCTGCGGCGGAGGTGCGAGACATAGGACTGAAGAGCACCAGCCGTGTTGCCGGGCGCCCGCTCGCCCCAGACCGCGTCGGCGAGCCGCTCGGCCGGTCCGATCTCGCCGCGTGCCAGCACCAGCACGGCGAGTACGGCACGCTGCAGCCGCCCGCCCAGATCGAGCACGGCGCCGTCGTACGACGCCGTGAACTCGCCGAGCAGGCTGATCCGCAGCTGGTCTTCCCCCCACGCCACCACCCCTAGCGACACGGTAAACGAAGATGACTCATTTCGGCATCGCATCCCTTTCGTCGATAGAGACCTTCGGCCCCGGCGTGGCGGACCGGTGACTCTGCGGGGTCTCGGACGCGGGGCGCACGCTGGCAGCGGCGGCTCGACCCGCAGAGGAGTATGTGATGCGCCTGGAGCGGGGTCCGGCGGTTCAGTAGCCGCCTCCGCCGCCTCCGCTGCCACCTCCGGCGTACAACACGAGCAGCACGATGACCAGGACGGCGATTGCCGCGAGCACGATCGCGAGTGTCCAGGTCCGGGTTTTGCTTCTGGTTTGCGTCATGACGACTCACCTCAGAGAGGTCACTGGCCCCGCTTCCAGCTTGCGGCTACCACGAATGGGGCGACCACTGTGGGCGCGCCGTACGCGCGCGGGACCGGCGTCGATCCGGCCGACCGCGGCGCCGTTGCTTGCGGCAATGACTCTGCCGGCCTATGGCAATGCGACGTACGGCTGGAGGAAGCTCCTCGCCGAAGCGGTGTCCGTCCGGTACACGACGTTGGTGGCGTAGCACGGTGTATCGCCGGTGATCGTGGTCGCGGCGAGCACCTCGTTCGGCGCCGAACCGTTCACCCACAGTCCGACAACTATTTCACAGCGGTGACGGCATGAACGGGAGAATCCGCTTCACCCAGTCAAGTCGTTCGTCCAGCCAGCCCAGGAGGCTGAGCGTCGGCGAGATGATTGCGGGCGGGTGAGAGATGAGAGTGTCAGCGGCGATCAGGCGCGCGAAGTCCACGACGACCGGTCCCCGGCGGGCCTGTCCGTCTCTTGTAGTGAACTCGACGCCGGCGAGTTGCATGATCTTGATGACTTCCTGGGCGATCAGCCCGTAGCCGATCGTGGTCGGGTGTACCCCGTCGAGGGAGAACAGGCCGCCGTCGGTACGGCCCTGTGGGCCGGCCCGGAAGAACCGGGTGTTGGGCACCGGGGTGAGATCGCGCAGTGCTTCGGGCAGCTCGTACGGCGTCCACCACGACGGGCGTGCCCACGGGCTCTCGATGTATCTGCGGGTTGCCAGGCGGTCCAGCAGGCCGGCGACGTCGAAGACGTACCAGTCCAGTCCGTCGCGTCGCGCGGCCGCCACCGAGGCGACGATCGTGTCGTTGTATGCGTCGATCGCGGAGTCGACTGCTCTGGCCTCGTCAACGGTGAGATGCGGGTCCCGGTCCTTGTCGAAGTCCGCATCTGTGATCCAGGGCCTTGTGTAGTAGGGGAAATACCGTGACTGAGGCGCGATCTTGCCGGTTACCCCACGTGCGATGGGGGCGATGGTGACGGCGGGCACGGTCGCCACGATCACGTGCTGCGCCTCCACCGCGCGCAGCCGCTCGACCAGCGTGGCCCACTCGGCCGCGAAGTGTTCCGGTCGCCAGACGTTGTAGTTCCGCTTGGCTATCAGCCGTTGTTCGGGCTCCAGGTCAAGGTAGTTCTCGGCGGTCCAGCACGGCTGCAGACTGACAACGGATCCGAGGGCGTTGTTTGCACCGAGCATGACCACCATGGTCTCGATGCCATCCGTGGTTCCGAGCCTCACCGCGGCGTCCAGCACAGTGCCGCTGTCCGCGCCCTTCAGGACCGGCCATGCGGCGTGGTCGCCATTGTTTTCAACGACCTGGTTGAACAGGCTGTCGTGAGGCGACCCAATACGTGCGACCACTCTGTCGGCGGTGAGCAGTTGGGTGTCTAACAGGTCCCACCCGTACACGGCCATGTTGTGGAACGGCTCGTCCACCGTCGGCTTGGTGGCGCCCTCACCACGCTCCCAATAGTCCTCGATGGCGTCCATGTACTTGCGCAGCCACAACGTGGCAGGCACGTACTCCCAGAAGTCCAGCCGATCACCGAAGCGTTGCTGGAACGCCGAGGCGAGCCGCTCCAGGTCCAGTGGGAGCCCGCCGGGACCCTGGGGCCATTCGTACGTCGGGAAACGAAACTCCTGCGCGCTCAGGCCGAGTTCGTACGCCGTGATCGCCGGCCAGGACAGGTCTGTACGGAACACCGCCGCGCTCATGAACCCTTCGGTCAATGAGTCGCCTATCGTGACCAGCCTGTGTTTGGCGGTGCGAGCCGCGGCCTGCGGTACGGCGATGTCGAGCGTCGGGTCGCTCACCGGTTCCCGCGGCTCGAACCGGATGACCACATCCCCCGGGATCGTTCGGTCACACGCCATCGACCCTCACCCCCTGACCTACAAAGCCCCTCCTGACCACTACATCACTGACCTCCGCCAGAGTCGAGCAGAATGCCGATGCGCGTCAGATTGCCGCGACCGTTATCGCCGGTTTGACGTGTGCGAACAGACTGCGGCCGTTCCAGGTGGGAAAGGCTCGAACGAGCGGCAGTCGACCATGCACGCTGATGCGGCCGTCGCGGGTGGCCTCCGCCCAGCTGAGTCGGCCCGCGTGCCATTTGACGAATGCCTCGGCTTCAGCGGTGACGTACAGGTCCTCGTCCAGGCCCGAATACTCCTTGCAGATCTCGGTATCTCCATGCTCGATCAGCAGCCAATAACGCTCGTGCCGCCGGCCGCGGGTGAAGTCGAAGCTGATGACGACCCGCTGATCCGGAAGCCGGTCCCGGCGAAGCGCATTGCACATCGACCACAGCGCCACGAAGGGGTCGATGTGCTCGGGCGCGATCTCGAGCCAAGCGGCGCCCCACTCACCGAGCAACTCACAGACCTTGTACCGGTCCAGACCGGCCGGCGTGAGTTCGTACCGGCTTCCACGTCCGTCCGGCTTGGGCTCGGACGCGACGATGCCGAAACGTTCGAGTTGCCTGAGTCGCTGCGAGAGCAGGGTGCGGGACAGACCCGGCGCACCCTCCAGGATCGTGGTGAAGCTGTCGCAGCCCAGGTGCAGGTTGCGGATGATCAAGGGCGTCCAGCTGGCCGACTCCGAGAACGCCTGGGCACGCGGATTCCTCGAGGCTCTTCAGCCGTACCGCTGATTCCAGCGTCTACGTGAATTTCCTTGATTCAGACGACGGCGGCAGCCGGCTTGGAGAGGCGTACGGCGACGAAACCTATCGGCGACTCGCCGAGGTCAAGGCCAAGTACGACCCGGACAATGCTTTCCACCACAACCAGAATATCCCGACCCGCATGAGTCAGACGGTCAGACCGGTTCGTGTCAGGGCCTGGTTTGCGATCCGAGCGATCGATTTCAGGAACGAAGGTGTTCGATGACTGGCGCGAAGGCCTCAAGGTATGGCTCGTGAACGGTGATGTACGAGAACCCGTAGCGGTCACGGTTTCGTGCGAGTTGATCGGCCATTTCCGCGACCGCCCCTATCAGCAGGAACGGTGTTTCGAGCAACTCATCGACCGTGAGGTCGGGACCGAATTCCGCTACCAACTCCTCAGCGGTGGCGCGGCGGTTGTCGGTTTGTACCACCATCTGGATGAGTACATGCCATTCGATGGCGGCGGATCGCTCGCCGGCCTGACTACGCGCGAAGGCGATCCGCTCGTCGGCCTCCGTCGCCGTGCCCAGTCGGAACGTGCCAGGCGGCTTGCCTTTGACCTGGTAGGCACCGGCGATCGCGACGGTATCGGCATACTCGGCGGCGATCCTCAGGATCCGATCGCCGGTTCCGCCGACAATCAGCGGTGGCCCCGAACCGTTGAATCCGCGACATTGCAATGGCCGCGGCGAGCGACCGCCGGGGAGTTCTTGCAGAACGGCGGTGAAATGACGTTCAAGTTCGCGGATAGCCGTGTCGAGTCGATCTGCCCGTGCGCCGAACGGTTCCCAGAGAACCTCCGCATGGTCGAACTCCCACTTCATATGTCCGGCGCCGAGTCCGACCTCCAGTCGTCCGTCGGTGAGGATGTCGGTCGTCGCGATCTCTCGGGCCAGCAGCGCTGAATTCCACCACGGCACGTTGAGTACAAGCGTTCCGACCCGCAGTCGCTCGGTCGCGTTCGCCGCCGCTATGAGCAGTGGAAATGGTGCGGGCGCGCCCAAATGGTCCGGTGCGAAGACGGTGTCGTAGCCGAGGCGCTCGGCCTGTCGGCACCTCTCCGCGAACGCGTCGGCGGACGTAATGCCGAAGATGTTGGACGAGAAGCGGAAGTCTCGCATAGGCGCTCAGCCAGTGATCTTCAGCGGGACACCGGTTTCCCGTTCGGACACTTGCCACAGAGTCCGGATCGCCTGGTCGGAGCCCGGCCGCAGGAGCGGCAGCCGTACCGCCGGTCCGAAGTTGCCGAACCGTGGGCCGTAGAACTCACCACCCTTGGCGTTGGGGTCGGTGGCCGCGCGGATCTGCGGCATGGCGCCGGCTTCGACGCCCATGCCGGTGTGCTTGGCCATCCATGCCCACATCGGGCCCATCCATCCGCCGCCACCCTCGGCGACCGTCGTGGTCTGCAGGTCGCTGTGTGACAGCCCGGGGTGGGCGACAAGGCTTTGTGCCTGCTGTCCGGCCCGTTCGAACTCCTGCTGCAGACCGAGTGCGAAGTGGTAGTTCGCGAGCTTGGACTGCGAATAGGCGCGCCACGGGTCGTACTTGCCGTGCAGGTTCGGGTTGTCCGGATCCACTGTGCGGCCGAGATGGTGCGCCGTACTCGTCACCGTGACGACGCGGCCGGCCGGAGCGGCCAGCAGCGCCGGCATCAGCAGTGCCGTGAAGGTCCAGTGGCCGAGGTGGTTCACCCCGAACTGCATCTCGTAACCGTCCTCGGTCGCCCGCTCGGGCATCGCCATCAGCCCGGCGTTGTTGACCAGAATGTCGATCACCTGATGCACGGCCAGGATCTGTTGAGCCGCCGTCTTGACCGATGCCTGCGAAGCCAGGTCCAGCTCGACCAGTTCCAGCGCCGGCTCCGCTGTCTCGGCCCGGATCTCCTCGACAGCCTTCGCGGCCTTGTCCTGGTTGCGTACTGCCATGATCACATGGGCGCCTTTGGCGGCCAGCACCTTCGCGGTCTGAAGGCCCAATCCACCGTTCGCACCGGTGACCACCGCCGTGCGACCGGTCAGGTCCGGTACCGAATCGGAGGTGTACGACATCTGTGTCTCCCTTATCTGTCAGAGACGGGCTGCGAGGAATCTCAGCAGCCGGTCGAGGAAGTGCTGGCCGGCGTCGCTGTCGAGGTCGAACTGGTACTCGTGTCCCAGCGGCGGTTGCCGGTCGTCAGGCCAGAACACCGTCTCGGGTTCCTGTCCGGCGGCGTGGAGTGCGTCCGCGAGGCGCTCGGAGTGCGCGCGGAGGGGATCGGCATTTCCGACCGTGATGAGCGTCGGCGGAAACGCCGGGCTGATGTTGTCAGTGATCGACCATGCGGCGAAGGCGGGCTCGTCGCGATAGCGCCGGGTGCCCGAGTAGGCCCACAACACGGCGCTGATGAACCGGTGGCCTGCCGGGCTGCTCGCACTGTCGACGAGGGCGAGGTCGTAGGGTCCGCATGCGAGGACGAGGCCGCGCAACTGCGCCGCCGTGATAGTGGGCTGTACGCCGACCTTCTCGGCGTACCCAGGGGTCGTGACCATTGCCGCGATCTGGGCGGCGATGTGGGCGCCGGCCGAGTCACCGGCGATCACGATGCGGTTCGGGTCGAGGTGCAAGCGCGCAGCGTTTCCTTGGAGGTAGTCCAGCGCCTGCATCACCTGCCGGGGCGGAGTCGGATATCGGTGCTCCGGCGCAAGAGAGTACTGGGGGGCGGCCACTACGTACCCGCGGCTGGCGATCACCTTGAAGTAGCCGATCAACTCGTCCTTCGAACCGCCGACGAAGCCGCCGCCGTGTACCCACAGCAGCAATGGCAGCCGCCACTGGACCGACATCGGGTGGACCACGTCGAGGAGCATGTCGGCGTCCTCGCCATAGCGCTGGTCGACCAGGACGGTGACATCGGTCGGCGCGTGCTTGTCCAGCGAGGCGGCGGTCTGCTTGCCTCCGGCGGCGAACACCCTGCGTACGAGCAGGGCGGCCGGCCGCGGGCTCACCACCAGACTCGCGCGGACCGCGGCGCCGACCGACCAGAGCATGACCCGCCCACGCAGGCTGGGCTCGGTCGGCGGCACCAGGGGTGTCGATTGGCCGCTCATTGTCGGCTGATTATGGCGCTAGAGCTGGATGCCTCGGGTCAGGGCGCCGTCAACGACCAGGTTAGTGCCGCTGACTCGCCGGGCTCGGGGGCTGGCCAGGAAGACCACTGGCCCGGCGATTTCTTCGGGCGTACCCATGTGTCCGGTCGGGTTGAGTCCGACGGCCATCTCGAACAGCTCGGGATTACCGCCTTCGATGCTGGCCCAGACCCCACCCTCGAAGTAGGTGTTGCCTGGGGAGACGGTGTTCGCGCGGATCCCCTTCTCGGCCAGCTGGAGTGCGAGCCCGTTGATGTAGCCGACGATGGCCGTCTTGGCCGTGCCGTACGGTCCGGAGGCGAAGTCCGACTCGCGTCCGGAGACGCTGGAGATGGCGATGATGGAAGGGGCCTCGCTGCGCTCGAGGTGCGGCATCGCCGCGCGCACGAGGCGGACCGTGTGCATCAGATCGACGTTGAGGCTGGTCTGCCAGTTCTCCTCGGTGTCCGGGATGGCGAGGGCGCTCACGTTGGCGACCACCACGTCGAGTCCGCCGAACGCGCCGGCAGACTCCTCTACCCATGCGGCGAGGGCATCGGCGTCGCCCACATCGACGACTGTGCCGGTCACAGTGCCGCTGCCCCGCTCCTTCAGGGCTTGCTGGGTTGCGGCCACCTCCTCGGGATTGCGCGCGCAGAAACCGACGGTGGCGCCTTCGTCGAGAAAGCCCTCGACGATGGCGCGGCCGATGCCACGGGTGCCGCCGGTGACGAGGACGCGGGTGCCGTTGAGCTGCAGATCCATGGGCCTTGCCTTCCGGGTTCGGGCCGAGTAGCGGCGCGGGTCTTCAGAGGGTGCCGAGGGACCGGGCGCGGGTAACCAGGTCGGCGTGGATGCCGTCATACGCGTCGACGGCAGGGAGAAGGGCCTTGGCGGCTTTGACGACGACGCTGTAGTTCGCGTCGACGACGTTCGCGACCGGCACCTCGGCGATCTGCGAGCAGAGCTGGTAGGCGTCCATCACGTGGAGGCCGTAGAGGTCGGAGATCCAGTGGACGAGCTCGGCGTTCGCGATGCGCCACGAGTCCTCCATCGGCCGGCTCGAGCCCACGGTCATCCAGTGCGTGTCGTCCTCGACCCGAGGCCAGCCCGGGGCGTTGCCCTTGATCAGATCGACAATGAGGGTGCTGGTCATCGCGCCTTCGACCGCCGTACCGCAAGCCTCGCCCTCGCCTTGCCGGTAATGACCGTCGCCGACGGAGAAAATCGCGCCCTCGACATTGACGCCGAGGAAGACCGTCGATCCCGCCCGCATCTGGGGAGTGTCCATGTTGCCGCCGAAGCGGTCGGGTACGAGCGAGGAACGCACCTCACCACCGACCGGTGCGACACCGACGGTGCCGAGCATCGGCTCGACCGGCAGCTCGATGCGATGGTCGCTGTGCCGCGCCGCGAACGCCACCGTCTTGCGGTCGCGGTCGAGCTCGTAGATCCAGGTGGTGTCGGGAAGCGGGTCCTGAAGCGTGACGACGCGGTCGGTGCTGGTCATGCCGCCGAAGAACGGGATCGTTGCCGATGCCCCCCAGTCGCGAGCCGGCTCCAACGAGACCAGGTGCAGTACGAGCGTGTCGCCGGGCTCGGCGCCCTCGACGTAGAACGGACCGGTCTGCGGGTTGACGTACCTCAGGTCGACCTTGGCGCTGGACAGATCGTCGACGCTACGCAGAACCCCACCGAACGCGTCGTCGGACCACAGCCGCAGCGCCGTGCCCGGCTTGACCCGCATGGCCGGGGGAGCGCCTCCGAACGTGTATGCGTACTGCTCGCGAGTCGGCGTGTACTCGATGAGCTCCATTCGGGGAAAGTACCTCAGCCGCCACGCAGACGTACATGGTCACGGGATAGCTCCTCGACCTGTGTCACCCCCAGCAGGGCCATGGTGTTCGTGACCTCCCTGTGCAGGATGTCGGCGACCCGTTGCACGCCGCGCTCGCCGCCTGCCATCAGGCCGTACAGGTACGCGCGGCCGACCAGCCCCGCGCGAGCACCGAGGGCGACTGCCGCGACGAGGTCGCTGCCGGACGTTATGCCGCCGTCGACGTACACCTCGGCCCGGTCGCCCACGGCGTCGACCACCGCGGGCAGCGCCTCCAGCGGGGTAGGGGCGCGGTCGAGCTGGCGGCCACCGTGGTTCGAGACGACGAGGGCGTCGGCACCGGCATCGACCACCGCTTGAGCGTCGGCGACGTTTTGCACCCCCTTGACCACGAGGTGCCCGGGCCACACCGACCGCAACCACGACAGGTCGGACAATGTCGTTGACGGGTCGAAGATCCGCCCGGCCAGCTCTGCGACCGTACCTTCGAAACGGTTGAGCGACGCGAACTCCAACGTCTCTGTAGTCAGCAGGTCGAACCACCAGGCCGGGTGCAGGACTCCCTCGGCGAAGGTACGCATCGACAGCGACGGTGGGATCGTCAAGCCGTTGCGGACGTCGCGCAGACGGGCACCCGGAACGGGCGTGTCGGCGGTGAGCACAAGGGCTTCATAGCCCGCCTCCCGAGCCCGTTCGACGAAGTCGTGGCTGGCCGCCCGGTCACGCCACAGATAGAGCTGGAACCACAGCCGTCCGCCCGGTGCCGAGGCCGCGAGGTCCTCGATGGAGGTGGTTCCCATCGTGGACAGCGCGTACGGGATCCCGACCCGGGCCGCGACTCGCGCGACCGCGGACTCGCCTTCGGTGTGCATCATCCGGGTGAACCCGGTGGGGCCGAACACCAGTGGCAGTGCCGATGGTTGCCCCAGGATCGTCGTCGACGTGTCCACCTTCGAGACGTCTCGAAGAACTCGTGGCTGGAACTCCACCCGGCCGAAGGCCTGCCTGGACCGGCGAAGGGCGACCTCTTCGCCGGCAGCGCCGTCGGTGTAGTCGAAGACCGCGCGAGGTGCCCGTCGCCGGGCCAGCAGCCGCAGGTCCGCGATCGACGCGGCCCGAGCGAGCCGATGTTCGGTTCGGTGCCGCACGCCCACTTCGGCCGGACGGAGCAGGGGCCGCAGCTCAGACCAGCGCGGCCGGCGTCGAGTAGTCACTCTCGTGTTCTACACGAACGGCGCAGTCCGGTCAGGTGTTCGAGCCGGCGGAGGCCTGAGCGGTCGGGCCGGCCTCTGACGTGTCCTGGTCTCTACGCCTGGCCAGCGCCGCGTTCGTGAGCCAGGCCGCGATGACTGCGAGCACCGCTGCGGGCAACGCGTCGCGGCCGTTGCCTCCGACGAGCATCATGCTGAACAGCAGGGCACTGAAGACAAGGCCGGTTCCCGCGGCCATCCCGGCGGCAGCGCCCACCGCGAGCGCCCACGTGATGGATGAGTCGAAAAGGATACAGGCGAAGGTGGCGATGCCGACGCCGACAAACATCGCGGGGAACACCGGTCCACCACGGAAGCCACAGCCCAGGGAGATCGCGTAGGCCAGCGCCTTGGCGACAACGATGACCAGCAGAACCCGGACGCTGTTCTCCGCGAGTTCCTGCGGAATGGCAGACTGCCCGGAGAACAGGACCTCCTGCGAGTCCGCGCCCAGCCACTGCGCCGCCTGCGCGATCACGCCGACCAGCACACCGCCTAGCAGGAGCACGCCATATCTGTTCCTTGGCGGGCCGGCCGATGCGCGGTCGATGACACGGGCGAGCACCTGCACGTTGCTGATGACAAGGCTGGCCAGCACGCCCACCACGATCGCGAGCAACAAGTCGACCACGCGCGTGCCTTGGTAGTCGGGCAGACCGGGCACCACGAGGCTGGTCTGATCGAGCCCGCCCCAGCTACCCAGACCGACGAACAGCACGTAGCCGACAGCCGCGGCCATCAGCCCAGGGAGCAGGGCGGGCAACAGCGACGCGCCGGCAGCCAGGCCCCCCTCCAGCAGCAGGAACCCGGCGACCAGAGGGCCACCGAACAGCGCGGACACTGCCGAGAAGGAGCCCGCCGTCGCGATCACCTGCTCGCCCGGGCGGCGGAGCCGTACCAGCGACGCTGCGCCGGTTCCGACCACCGACCCGAGCGCGATCAGGGGAGCCTCGGGGCCGAGCACGGCGCCGAAGGCCAGCGTGCCCACGGCGGCGAGCGCCACTCCCGGTCCGTACCGCCACGGCGTCGGGGCACCGCCGATCCCCTGCAGCGGCGAGTGTCCCCCGTCGCCCGGCAGCAACGCTCGAGCCAGGACGACCACCGCCGCACCGACGAGGGGAAGTCCGATCACGAGGTACCAGGGCGGAGCGCTTTCCCCGAGGTGGCGGGGCAGGTCGCTCCACAACGCGTTCTCGCACCAGTGCACCAGCGCGAGGAACACCGCCGCCAACAATGCTGCGGGGACACCGATGGCGGCGCCGAGCCCGATCAGTGCGAGGTAGCCCTGTGCCTGTGCCCTGGTCGGGTGGAGCGCTTCAGTCGAGGTCGACTCGAGGCGCGGCGCGTCTACGGGCCGGTCTGAGTCGGGGCCGGTTGGGCACATTGCGGAGTCCTGGCCGTCAGTACCCAACTCCCGTCTTGACCCGCTGGCGGTCGATCTCGTGCAGGCCGCCCTTCTTCTTGAGTGTTTCGCAAGCCTCGGCGATGTCGTCGGCGAGGGTCATGACCAGCGAATGGCCCAGCGTGAGCTTGACGAGTGCTCGCATGATCTTCACGTGCTCCGCGTTCGGCGGCAGCGTGTACGCCGGGACCATCCAGCCTCGTTCCGCCGCGAGCTGTGAGGCGATGTCGAACTCGTCGAAGTTCTGCTCCTCGGCCAGTTGGAACGCGACCAGCGGGAGTTGCTCCTCGTTCTCGTCACCGATCAGCCGGAACATGCCGATGTCAGTGAGGCGCTGCGCCAGCAGCCGAGTGTTCGCCTGCATCGTCTCCATGATGTAGGTGTAGCCCGCGCGCCCGAAGCGTACGAAGTTGTAGTACTGGGCCAGGACCATCGCGGAACCGGTCGAGAAGTTCAGCGTGAAGGTCGCGTCGGTCTTGCCGAGGTAGTTCTCCTCGAAGACGAGATCGTCGGGCAGTTCGCTCTTGTCCCTGAAGATGAGCCAGCCGATGCCGGGATAGACCAAGCCGAACTTGTGCCCGGAGACGTTGATGGAGCGGACCTGTTCCAGACGGAAGTCCCACCGCGAATCCGGGTAGAGGAAGGGCCACACGAAACCACCGCTTGCGCCGTCGACGTGCAACGGGATGTCGAGTCCGCGCTCGTTCCTAACCTGCAGCAGCAGATCGTTGATTCCGACGATGTCGTCGGAATGTCCGGTGAACGTCGTACCCAGAACCGCGGCGACGCCGATCGTGTTCTCGTCGAGGAAGGGCTCCACGTCCTCCGGCCCGATCGTGTATTTGTCCCGCTGGAGCGGAATGATGCGCGGCTCGACGTCGAAGTACCGACAGAACTTGTCCCACACGACATGCACATCGCCGCCGAAGACGAGATTCGGCCGTTCCGTGCTCTTGCCGGCCTGCTCGCGGCGCTGACGCCACTTCCACTTCAGCGACAGCGCGCCCAGCATGATCGCCTCCGACGATCCCTGCGTACGCGCGCCGGTGGTCTCGCCCGGCGCATGGAACAGGTCGGCGAGAATCCGGATGCAGCGCTGCTCGATCTCGGCGGTCTGCGGGTACTCCGCGTGGTCGATGAAGTTCCGGTGCAGGTTCTCCGCGATGATGCGCTGTGCCTCGGGCTCCATCCAGGTCGTCACGAAGGTGGCGAGGTTGCGCATCGGGATCCCGTCCAGCACGAGTTCCGCCCCGACCAGTCGCATGGCGTCGACCGCCAGCATTCCGTGCTCCGAGAGCCGGTCGTCGGGCGCGGGCTCCAGCAGGAATCTGTTTCCGTAGTCTTTGGCCAGCTGGTCGAGCTGCTCGGCCAGGCTCTCTTGCGACATGCTCAAACCTCCGTAGGAACGATGGGACGGCCGGATCGGTGCCTGCCTTTCGATTGCCGGCCGCGCAGACTGAGAAGGGAACCGATCAGGAAGCACAGCCCACCGAGTGAGGTCGTCCAGTTCGCGGCGGCCAGGTCGAGGATCGACCCGCTCGACGGAACGACGTAGGACGCCACCGCCGAGATCCCGAAAAGCACACAGCCGAGCATGTTCACCGCGGCCGTCGTCCACTCTCGGTCCACGCGCTCCGGTAGTAGCCGCGGTCCGGTGGTGGCCCAGTAAGCCAGCGCTCCAGAGATCAGGAAGCAGACCGAGCCGAACGCGTCGGGTGCCCAGATCAGCCGGTCCTGTTGCTTCGTCGACAGGCTGTCCTGCATTGCGGCGAACGTGCTGATGTTGAACAACAGCGTGCCGGCGAACTGGATGGCGGCACTCCACCACGTCGGTTCTCTGGCCCAGCGTCCCCGCCTGACGGTGCCCTCCCGGAGCTCCATGGCCGCCGCGAGCGTGAAGAACACAGAGCCGACGAAGAACACCACGCCGACCGCGCCGGCGCCCACGAGCTGGGCGAACCCGGGGAACGGCCCGATGAGGAAGCAGGTCGAGCCGATCGCGAATCCGATCGCGATCGCCCGGTCCCAGGACGCCCGGGTGGCAGGTCTGGGCGCGAACGCGAGCGTATGCCCGATCACGTCCCCACCACCCCCGCCATAGACCCGACGGTAGGCCAGATCCAGCCTGAGCACATCACCCGTTGAAGACGACCCCGCCAGACGGGCGGCCGTTAGCGTGGCTGAGAGTGACGGCGTGGGGTCGCCGGTTACGTGACTCCGCCGTTAGCGGAGTCAGGCGGGCTGTGGTTGCACGGTTATCCCAGTCTTGGGAATCCACCGCGGCAGATTGCGCCGTACGTGCGCGGGCCCGTGGACCTGCACCGCGCCGGACTTATGCGACTGGGACCAGCTCAGCTCGCCGCGCCAGACACGAGTGAACGTCCGCAACTCCGTCTCGATGCTCGCCGTCACCGGATGTCCGGGGTCGAAGCTGCACAGATCCACCCCTTCGGGGGTGATCACGACCCACCAGTGGCGATCCTCAGGCGAAACGTCAGCGAAGGAGAATCGGACCACGGTACGGCCCGGCGGCACCGCCGTCCGGTCGACATGGCGCCGTACGTCCGCAGCCGCCGACCCGGTGGGGAACCGAGCAGGTCGTCGCCGAGCTCCTGGGTCCGCGGGTCCACGACGTGGCCTCGTACACCGCCACCGTGACCCAGCGGTTCGCTTCGCCGGAGGCGTTCGCGGACTTCTTCCTGGCCAACTACGGCCCGACGTGCGCCGCTGCCGCGAAGCTCGACGACGCCGGCCGGTCTGCCCTCCGCGAGGACATGGTCAGGATCGCCAACGAAGCCGATCGCGCCCACGACAACACGTTCGTCAGCGACTGGGACTACCTCGTCGTGACCGCGGAGAAGCGATGACCGCGGCCGCCGCCGTGCGTACGCCAACACGTCTAATCCATCGAGGCGTCCGGTGCGTACTGCCACGCAGGCCGACGAGATCGTGATGTTCGGGGCCACCCGCCCCGCGTGGCAACTACGTGATCACCTCGATCCCGGATGCGGCTCGCCCTCTTCCCCTGACCCCGAGAGGGCGAGCGGGCGGAGGGTGCGATTTCCCCGGATCGCACCCTCCGCCGTTTCACGCCGCCAGCAGATCGCCGCAGAACGAGCGGATGGCGCGGCTGACCGTTTCGGGTCGCTCCCATGGCATGAAGTGGCCGGCGCCCTTGACCCAGAACGGACCGACCGCTTCGGGGAAGGCGAGCGCGCACCGCTGCTCGACGTGGTCGCCGATGGTCACCTGGTCGGCGCCGATCAGCAGCAGGGCCGGCTGCCTGACCGGCCGGTCGATCATCTCCGGTGCCGACAGCGGCCGGGTGCCCATGACGACCTCGTAGTCGGCGAAGGCGGCACGCAGCCGGGCGGCGTCCCCGTACGGCTCGGTCAGGAAGGCCAGATCGTCCTCGTCGAAGGCGTCGGGCGGACACCACAGGCGGTGCCCGTAGAACTCACCGATATAGCGCCGCCGCCGCTCGGGCGTATCGAGCTCGGCGACCAAGGCGTCGGCATGGTGCCCTTGGCGGCGCTGGTAGTCGTAGACGGCGGGCTTGGGCCGGGTCGGCGGGATACCCGCCGCCGCGAACGCCGCACCCAGGTCGGGCATCGAGTCGTCCAGGATCACCAGGCGGTCCACCCGGTCGGGGTGGCGGTTGGCCATGTCGACGGCGGTCATCGCGCCCAGGTCGTGCCCTGCGACGACGGCGCGGTCCCAGTCCAGCCGGTCGAACAGTCCGGTCAGGTCGCTGTTGAAGGCGTTGAAGTCGTAGAAGCCGTCCGGCGCGAAATCGGACTCGCCGTAGCCGCGTAGGTCCGGCGCGACGACGTCGAAGCCCGCCTCGGCCAACGGGAAGAGGTTGTGCGACCAGATCCGGCTCGTGCAGGGGAACCCGTGGATGAGCAACAGCGGCACGCCGCCGTTCCCACGACGCCGTACGGCCAGCCGGTGCCCCTCGCGGACTTCGATCCGCACGGGCGCAATGACTTCAGTCGGAAGTGCCATCCGGGCCTCCAAAGTCGCCGCCGCCCCGCGTTGCCTTGTTTCCAGGAAGTTCGTTGTCTCGTCAACGGCTTACCATCCGCGCGAACTTGCCCGCAAGATGCCGTCCACGTGCACTAATGCGCCTGGTCTCGCTCTTGGCCATTAGCGTGCCAGTGGCTCAGTGAGACGGTGGACCGGTGACACTGCACACCGACATCCCGACGC
This sequence comes from Actinomycetota bacterium, assembly GCA_046765875.1. Taxonomy (GTDB): domain Bacteria; phylum Actinomycetota; class Actinomycetes; order Propionibacteriales; family Kribbellaceae; genus DASRHY01. Next base: position 34,400 of record JBKPSJ010000099.1, on the reverse strand, counting down.
ACGACGAACTCGAGTGGCTGATCGATGCGCGGGATCCGCTCAGCGTCTCGATCTACCTGCCGACGAGCACGATCACGCAGGAGGCACAGGCGGCCCGGATCGAGCTCAAGAACCTGGCTTCGGAGGCCACCAGGCAGCTCGAGGAGGCAGGGGCAGACCGTCGGGGCACAGCCGATGTACGCGAGTCGCTGGACGAGCTCGTCGACGATGACGACTTCTGGGCCGTGCAGGCGCGCAGCCTGGCGGTGTTCGCCGCGCCCGGCCACGTGACGGTGTACAGGCTGCCCAACGAGCTCACGAGCGCCGTTGAGGTCGGCGACCGGTTCTACGTGAAGCCGTTGCTGCGGGCCATCACTTTCCCGCAGGCGGCCTTCATCCTGGCACTCGCCGCCGGCTCGGTACGCCTGGTCGAGATCACACGTGACGGACCGCCGTACCCGGTCGACGTACCCGGACTTCCGACGGACGCGGCGTCCGCCGCCGGTAAGGCATCGATCGCCGAGCGGTCCCCGATCGGCCGTCTCCAGGGCTCAGAGGGCCAGAAGGTCAGGCTGCGGCAGTACGCGCGCAAGGTCGACCAGGCGCTGCGCGGCGTCCTCACCGGTCTCGAGCTGCCGCTGATCCTCGCCGGCGCCGAGCCTCTGGACGCGATCTACCGCTCGCTCAGCAGCTACCCGCATCTCGCCGGGATGGGCATCCCCGGCAACCCGGAAGGCGCGACAGACGCCGAGCTCGCGGCCACGGCGCGTACCATCCTCGATCAGATCTATGCGCAGGAACTGTCGGAGATCCGCGACCGGTTCGAGCAGCGCTTCTCGCAGGGCCGCGCGTCCGCCGACCTCGCGATCATCGCGCGCGCCGCGACCCAGGGTGCTGTCGACACGTTGCTCCTCGACATCGACGCGAAAGTACCCGGCTACGTCGACGAGGATTCCGGCGCGATGACGCTCGCCGAGGACGACGCCTCCAGTTACGGCGTCGTCGACGAGATCGCCAGGCGCGTGCTGCTGGCCGGTGGGCACGTCCTGGCCGTGCGTACCGACGACGTTCCCGAGGGCGGGACGGCCGCGGCGATGTTCCGGTACCCGTTCTGAGCCGGCCCCGGCGTCCAGGGTGGTCTGAATGTCGAGCGCCCTGCTGATCGTCGTCGGTCTCATCGGCCTTCTGGGTGGAGCCGAGCTGCTGGTGCGGGGTGGGGCGGGGCTGGCGCTGCGGCTGGGGATCGCGCCGATCGTCATCGGGGTCACGGTCGTTTCCCTCGGCACCAGCCTGCCGGAGCTTGCCGTCGGCGTCGACGCCGCGCGTCAGAGCAACGCGGGCCTGGCGGTCGGCAACATCGTGGGTACGAACCTGGTCAACCTGCTGCTCATCCTCGGCCTGAGCGCGTTGATCCTTCCGATCACGCTCGACCGGCGGACGGTGCGGTTCGACCTTCCGGTCATGACCGGAGCGTCGTTGTTGCTACTGGTCCTCGCGTTCGACGGCTCGCTCGGCACGCTCGACGGCGTACTGCTGCTGCTCCTCGGGGCTGCTTACACATTCGGGATCCTGCGTACCAGCCGCCGAGAGGCCGCATCGGTCCAGGCGGAGTACGTTCCGCAGAATGCCGAGCGCATGTCGGCCCGGCCGTGGCTGGACGTGCTGTTCCTGCTCGTCGGTATAGCGATCATCGTGGTCGGGGCGACGCTGCTCGTGGACGGCGCCGTCGACGCTGCCAGTGCGCTCGGCGTCAGCGACGCCGTCATCGGGTTGACCATCGTCGCCATCGGCACGTCGGCTCCTGAGCTCGTGACCACGGTTCTCTCGACGATCCGAGGAGACCGCGAGATTGCCCTGGGCAACTTGCTGGGATCGAGTGTCTACAACATCGCGATCATTCTCGGAATCACGATCCTCGCGGCGCCGGATGTCGTCCACGTACCCGACGAGGTACTCGAAGGCGATCTGCTGCTGATGGTCGCAGCGGCGGTGGCCTGCGTGCCGGTCTTCGTGTCGGGCGGCCGCATCACCCGGCTCGAGGGAGCCGTGTACGTCACGGCGTACGTCAGCTATCTCGTGTGGCTGCTCATCTCCCACGCCTGACGAGGTCAGTGGACATCGACTCGGGCGAGGTAGCGGAACGACGAGCGGATGTATTGGTACGGCGTGAGGTAAGCGACGCGGACATCTGCGTCGTAGGGAATGTTCCAGTTGGCGTAGTAGTAGCCCGCACTGGTCGTGACTGCGGTGGCGACGGTGTGATAGCCGAGGCCAGGGTTGCTGAGTGGCCGGATCTGGACCAAGACCGTTTGTTTGGCGAATGAGCCGGTCTTGCCGGAGTTGTAGACGACCGACAGGTGTCCGTACGTCGACATCTTCGAACCGGGTCGCGCCACGGTCGTGTTCGTCGGTGCTGCTCGACCGGTGAGGTACGTCGGGTGGTAGACGGTCGTAAGCACCGGGCTCACGAACGGGGTGAACACATACCCGAGCGCGGTGGTGCCGGGTACATCCGCGATGACGTACTGCGTGGAGCCGATCGGCAGTGTGACCGAGTACCGGCCGGCACTGTCGGTGGTAGTGGTGGCCAGTGCTTTGCCGGGGAACCACTCGCGCCCGTTCACGGCCGTGTCCGGCGTACGAATAACGACGGTGCGGCCCGGCGACGGTGTCTCGACGCCCTGGTAGTTCCAGTACCGCACTACGCCAATGGCCCGGGGCCGGGTCGGCAGAGTGGCCGGGCTGACCTGGAGGGAGACCGTCGAGGCGCGGCGTACGCGGTAGTCGACCGGATGGTTCAGCGCGACCGTGGCGCCGCCTGCGGACACCTTGGTGATCCGCCACGCACCGGTGCCGGTGGTGTAGTCGACGGTCTCGGTGCCGACCTCCCAGCTGCCGATACCTGCGCCGTCGACGATCTGTCCCATGGTCATCGTGTGCTCGCCGGTGCCGTCCGGCCGGGCGATGGTCAGCGTGGTCGGGTTGCACCACAGCATGTGCGCAACGGCGAACGAGGTGTCGCCTGGGCTGATCGCCAGCAGGTCCGGGTTGCGCCCGTGCGTCTCGGGAGCGGGGATCGTCCAGCCGACGAGCAAGGTGTCGTCAGGGTTGGGGCACGGGGGCACAGCGGCCGCGGCCGGCGACGTGATCAATGCCGCCGCAGCCATGGTCAGAACGAGCAGACCGGAGACGGTACGGCGTCCGGACATGATGAGACCCTCCTTCAGTCGTGCCGGCCCCCACCGCACCTGATGCATCGCAGCGCGCCAAAGTTGCGCCAGATCGAGATCTGGTGTTCGCGCAACGAGGTGTATCTGCTCAGCGCGTCTTGAGGCGGGCTTCCAGGCGGGAGAGGTCCTTCGACATCGCGTGTCGCATCGCCTTTTGCATGACCGGACCTGCGATGGCGGCGAATCCGCTGGGTGTGCCGCGGTTGCGCAGCCTCATCAGGGTTCCTCCGGGCGCCGGCTGCCACATGTAGGTCGTCTCCATCGGGAACGGTCCATCGGCTGTTCGCATGACCAGCCGCTCACCAGGCACGTACTGGACGACTTCGTATGTGTAGGACAGCCGCCGGCCCAGGAACCTGGCCTGGAAGTCCATCTGGGAGCCGACCTTCATCGGTGGCTCGGTCCGCCACCGAACGGAGTCGATGTTGGAGTACCACTCGGGTGCGTTGCTTGGATCACCCGCGTACGCCGCCACTACCTCGACCGGGTGGGCGATGACAGCTTCCACCGTGACATCAACGTCCACGTCACGTCCCTCCTAGGTGCGACCTCGACGTACGCCGTGACCATGTCAGCCCTCCCCGCCGAGTGTCGCGATGTCGTCCCCGCAGGAGTCGACCCGTGCGCTCCACTAGTCGCTCATCTGGATGATCCACTCGCACCCGCGTGACCGCTAGATTCTGACGACGTATCTGTTTCGCCAACCTAATGGGAGATGAGCCGGGTCGGTCGCTGGCAGACTGGGTGCCTGTCGCCGCCGGCGGGTGAGCACTTGCCTCACCTGGACTGATGTGAGTCCTGGGGTCAGAGCGTGCCCTCGCCGGTGGTCGGGAGATGGGATGGCTGATGGGGTGTCGTGCCCGTCCGTCTTGTGCGGCGTGAGCACTGGTCCATTAGGGCGCCGGAGTCTCCCGCGGGCTGTTGACCGTGACCATCGGCTAGAGCGGAGACCGCGGTGTTGTTCGTCGGGGACGACTGGGCAGAAGACCACCACGACGTGGAGGTGCAAGATGAGGTCGGCCGGACCCTGTGTGCCGCGCGGCTGCCGGAGGGCGTGGCCGGGATGGCGCGGCTGCGTGAGCTGGTCGCCACCTTCCTGGTTGATGATGCCGACCCGTCTGGGGCGTTGGTGTGTATCGAGACCGATCGTGGGCCGTGGGTGCGGGCGCTGGTCGCGGCCGGTTACCGGGTGTTCGGGGTGAACCCGAAGCAGGCCGCCCGGCATCGCGAGGTCGTGTCGTTGTCGGGCGCGAAGAGCAGTCCCAAGACGGTCGAGCGCCACCTGGGGGCCGTACTCCGCAAACGTGGGCTGCGGTCGCGTACCGAACTCGCACGGGCGCTGGCTGTCGACGCGCCCTGACTCACCTGCGGGTAACGGCCACCGGGAGGGCGTCGTCCGCGAGGCCGAGGAGGGTGCCGAAGTCCGGCTTCATCACGTACAGCTCGATCGCCACGTTGTCGGGTGCGCGCAGATTCAGGTGGTGGCCGGCGTCGGTCTCGGCGATCGGTGAGGGCGGTACGCCGAGGGTTGCCAGCCGCTGCTGCCAGGCGAGCAGGGCCTCGACATCCGGCACCGCATACGCCAGGTGGTCCAGGCCGACGTTGTGCTCGTCGAAGACACCGGACACGGTCCCGTGGTGGTCGGCCACGATGACCGCCAGCCCCCGCGGCTGTGTCGATCAGTAAGCAGTAGGCCGACTCCTCGGCGAAGACGTCGAAGCCCATCACCTCGACCCAGAAATGCTTGGCCGCATCGCGGTCCCGCACGCTCAGCGAGACGTGCGACACGCCCAGGATGCCCGGCGTCATCGCGTCCGCTCCTTGAACAGCGCCCGCCAGACCTGGCCGGACATCGGAAGACCGAAGACCAATGCGCTGGAGTACAGGCCAGGACTGAGACAGCGCAGTACGCGTGACCAGCGACCCTCGTCCGGGGTGGCCTCGTGAATGTGTTCGTCATGCGACGACGATCCGGCAGAGTGCTCGATCGTCGCGTCGGGAGAATCCCCCAACTCGGAATCAGGCCCGGGCGAGGATTCGTCCGAGCTTGCTGCGAGCGGTCACGAGGACTCGGTCGAGCTCAAGCCAGCGGGCCATCAGGATGAGCTCGGCTGCCAGCGGTTCGGCGATGTCGGCGTCGGGTACGCCGGGTTCGGCGGTGACCGTCGGAACGAGCAACGCGGAGTTGCGGCGATCGGACTTCAGGTCGACCCGGGCGACCAGCCGGTCACCGAGCAGGAACGGCAGGACGTAGTAGCCATGCACCCGCTGTGCCGCAGGCGTGTAGATGCTGATCCGGTAGAAGAAGTCGAACAGCCGATGGGTCCGGTCGCGGTTCCAGATCAACGTGTCGAATGGTGACAGCAGCGCACGAGCCTGCACCGGCCGGTCCTCGGCCTCCGACCACAGGTAGCTCTGCTGAGCCATACCTTCGACGCGTACCGGAATCAGTTCGCCGGCATCGACAAGTTCGGCGATCAGGTGCCTGGCGGTTGCCGTGGGCAACGGCATGTAGCCGCCGCCCGATCCGCACAATTCGCGCGCAGTCGCGACACCGAGCGACCGGGCCGAGATCCGGACCAGCTCCCGCCGGGCATCGTCGGCACCCAGCTCGGGCCCGGCCAGCAACTCGGCGGGCAGCACCCGTTCGGTGAGGTCGTACCTGCGTTCGAAGTTGCGCCGGCTCGCGATGCTGACCCGTCCCGAGGAGAACAGGTACTCGATGGCGATCTTGGCGTCCTGCCAGTTCCACATCCGGCCGGTGGTCGGGTCCGGGTCCGGGTCTGTCGCCTTGCGGCGTACGCCGTCGGGGCTCGCCTCACCGGCAGTCACCGGCCCGTGCGCGGTGACATTCTCGAGTACGTCGTCGACGAGCCCGGGTCGTTCTTCGGTGAGCCGGCGCATACCGGTGATGACCGCCCAGGGCGCTTCCACGTCCGGGTCCAGCTCGGCGCTCCAGACCTGCCGTTCGACCGCCCGCATCCGCCAGCGGACCAACGGGTAAGAGCTGAGCGGAAGCAAGGCCGCCTTGTGACCCCAAAAGTACTCGAACAGCTGGCGGTCAGCAGACCAGCACAGCCGGTCCAGCGTCGTACGCGGATAAGACCCCAGCCGTGCGAACAGCGGCAGGTAGTGCGAACGGCACAGCACGTTCACCGAGTCGAGTTGCAGCACGCCGATGCGGTCGACCACTCGCCGGATGTGCCGGGCGTCGACGCGGCCGGCCGGTCTCGGATCGGCGAACCCTTGCGCGGTGAGTGCGATCCGCCGGGCCACGTCGACCGGGATCGTGTCACCGATCGGGCGCCGGGCCGCTGCCGTCATGGCCAGAACGTATCGCCCGGCCGGCTACTCTGCGGTCCAAGGGCGGAGCTTGTCGGGGTTGCGGACCGCCCAGATGTGCGTGATTCGTCCGTCCGCGATGTCAAAGGCCATCACGGTTGTGTCGCCGTCGGCCTGTGCGACCAGGCCGGGCTGGCCGTTGACGGTGCGCTCCGTGAGTGTGACGTCGCTTCTGCGGTTGGCCAGCTCGATGTAGTAGTGCGCGATCCGTTCGCCGCCCTCGACCGGGTGAAGCTCGGCGGTCACCAGTCCGCCGCCGTCGCCGACTGCCACGGCGTTCGGGTCGAGCAGGGCGATGAGGGCGTTGATGTCCTTGGCCTGCCACGCCTCCTTGAAGTCTCGGACGATCCCGGCACGCTGTGCCACCGGAGTCGCGGGCCCCTGCGCCTCCTTGATCCGCCGGCGCGCCGACGTGGCCAGTTGGCGACAGGCCGCGGGCGAACGGCCGACGATCTCGGCGACTTCGGCGAAGGGGTACCGGAACACGTCGTGGAGGATGAACGCGACCCGCTCGGCGGGGGTCATCGATTCGAGTACGACGAGGAACGCCATGTTGACCGAGTCGTCGAGGGTCACCCGGTCGGCCGGATCGGTGGCTGTACTACTGCCGGACCGGTCGTCCATCCACTCGACGCGGTCGGGCAGTGGCTCGGGGAGCCATTCGCCCACGTAGCGCTCCCGCCTGGCCCGCGCCGAGCCGAGCATGTCCAGGCAGATACGGCTGGCGACCGTGGTCAGCCAGGCGCCGGGGGCTTCGATCGCCTCCTGGTCCGTCACGGACATGGCGTACCAGCGCGCGTACGTCTCCTGCACGACGTCCTCGGCGTCCGCCAGCGATCCGAGCATCCGGTACGCGAGATTGATGAGCCGGCGTCGTTCGCTCATGATCGCGCTCAGGCTGGGATCTTCCCCCGGTCCGGATCGGTTCGTCATCGTGTCGACTCCCTCGTCGCGTCTGCCCACACCACTCCGACGAAACGCGGTACCGGAGTGTGAGGCCGCACATCCTCACCTCACATTCCGCGCGCCCCCGTCGTCGGGACAGCTGGGACACGAACAACACGAACGACGGAGGAACCGATGACCGATTTTCAGGCTATCGCGGACCGTTTTGAGATCGAGGAACTGCGCGCCGAGTTCGCCGACGCGGCGCTGATGAAGGACTGGGACCGCTTCGCGTCGCTGTTCACAGTCGACGGCGCGTGGCGGATGCCCGATATCAGGATCGAGTTCGACAGCCGGGACGCGATCCGGACCGCGGTCGAGCGGCTGCAGCACAACTGGGAGTTCTTCGTACAGCACACACACCCGGGCACGATCCGGCTCGACGGCGACATCGCGACCGGCCGTACGTACATCGAGGAGTTCGGGCGCTTCCACGACGGCCGGTCGCACTGGAACTACGCGCTCTACCACGACCGCTACCAGCGCACGCCCGACGGCTGGAAGTTCACCGAGCGGGTCTTCGAGGTCAGGTACTTCGACGACACCCCGCTGACCGGTACGCCTGGTGAGCGCACCATGCGGATCGATGCCTGAGGCAACCACAATGACAAGGACCGGGACCAGTCGGCTGACCGGAGACTACCTGCTCGATGCCGCGCACACGCGGATCGGGTTCGTCGGCCGGCATTCGATGCCCACCAAAGTGCGCGGACGGTTCGAGGAGTACGACGGCATTGTCCGACTGGACGGCGACGACCCGTCGAGGTCGAACGCCCACCTCACCATCCGCGCCGAGAGCATCCAGACCCACAATTCGCGGCGCGACGGTCAGCTTCGCCGGCACTTCCTCGACGTCGACGACCACCCGGTCATCACGTTCGCGTCAACGGAGGTGGAGGAGGCCGGCCAGACCACATACGAGGTCACCGGCGATCTGATGATCCGTGGGGTGACGAAGCCGGTGACGGTGCTCTTCGAACTCATGGCGGCTGGGAACATGGTCCGCTTCGAAGGCGGCGTGACGATCAACCGAAGGGACTGGGGCGTGCACTGGAACGCCGCCGGACTCCTGGTCAAACAGAAGGTGCGGCTGGAGTTCGACGTCGCCCTGATCAGGCGGTCCTGACGTCGATATCGGCGAGCAGGATCTTCGCGATGGCGCCGGCCTGGCGGGTGGGGCCGCCGTGGCCGGCGCCCTCCATTCGGTGGGAATCGTTCGACGGCAGCGTCTCGCGGAGTACCTCGGTACGACGGAGGAGGTGCCCCGGTGACGTCGTACCGGCGACCAGCAGGACGTGCTGCCGGAGCCCGCCGTACGCCGAGCGGCGGTCGCCCAACCGTTCCAAGGCCTCCTCGTCGGCGATCTGGCCGGGGATCAACCGGGCCCGGTACCGCGGCGACAGCGCAAGCAGCCTGGCCATCTTCGCCGCCGGTGCCGGTATCTCGACCGTCTCGCGAAGGAAGATCTCCAGCGCCCGCCCGGGCTTGCCGTCATCGATGGCCTGCCGCGCGGCTTGCGTCGCGGCTGGGTGGCCGAGGGGTAGCTCGGTCAGGTAGACCGCCGGTTCGAAGACGGCGAGCGCGTCGACCTGGTTCGGTGCGCGCAGTGCGGCCTCGAGCGCGATGACGCCGCCGGACGAGTGCCCGAACAGATAACACGGGCGACCGGCGACCTCGGCCAGCGCGATCACATCGGCCGCCTCGTCGGCGATGTCGGCCGGTTGCCACTGCTCGGCGCCGGCCCGGTACTGCCGGCGCCTCAGCCGCAGCACCCTGTGTTTGCCGGACAGTTCAGCCGCGAGCTTGGCGTACCCCCGGCCGTCGTCCAGCCCGCCGCCGACGATGATGATCGAAACCGGTCCGCTGCCCTCGTCGTATGCCTCGACCGGGCAGCTGTCCGCCGATGCGACCGTCACCATCCGCGGAGCCATGACCCAACGCTAGCGACGTTCGCCGAAAAAGGTTGCTTGTCACAACGGTGCCGGACCACGCTAGGTGGCTGACGGAAGGTGGGGGACATGAGCGAACGGGAAGAGTTCCTGGCCTGGGTGGGGTCCCGGCTCACAGGCCGAGACCGCGTTGCATGACGGAGATGCCGGGCCCAGGCGGGCGCTCTGGTCGCGTAACGAGCCGGTGAGCGTGCTGGGGGCCTGGCAGAACGCGATCGGCCAACAGGAGGTGAAGGCGCAGTTCGGCATGCTCGAGGACAGCTTCTCGGACTGTAGGTCGTACTCGTTCGAGCTCGTCGCGGCGGACGTGGTCGGCGACATGGCCTATACGGCCGGGTACGAACACACGGAGGCATCCGTCAACGGGAAGCCACGCAAGTACACCCTTCGCGTCACCCAGGTGTATCGCCGGGAGGAGGGCGAGTGGAGGGTCGCCCACCGCCACGGCGATACGGTCCCGGACTCCGCTGGTTCCTAGGGCAGGGCTTTGATGCCGGCGCCGGGCAGGACGTACGCGGCGGCCAGATCGGCCACGTCGGTCCGGACCAGGTCGACCAACGCGGCACCGGCCTGCGCGGGCGTCAGCATCGGATCGGTGCCGAGGTATTCGTCGACGGACTGACCGGACCGGGCGGCGTACGCCTGCACGGCCGGACGGCCGATACCGGTCTCCGGCGCGAAGCCGGGCAAGACGGTGGTGAAGGTGATGTCCAGCCCGGCCCGGTTCGCCTCGTCCTGGGCGTACGTCGTGATGAAGCGCTGGGTCGCCTTGGCCCCGGCGTACCCACCGCTGAGCGGTGAGCCGTTCAGAGCCGCGCCGCTGCTCACCACGATCACCCGGCCGCCCGGTCGCAACGGCTTGAGCAGGATCTCGCGCAGCCACTGGAACGTGATCCGTACGTCGGTCTGCCAGGCGAGCGAGAACGTCTCCCAGGTCTGCTGCTGCAACGGGCGCATGTGCGGCGTGGCGCCGGCCACGATGATCACGATCTGCGGCTCGTACCCGTCGAGCAGCCGGGCCGGCGCGGTCGGATCAGCGGCGTCGGCGATCTCCATGGTGACGCCGTCGGGGAAGTCGGCGGCGGTACGGGAGACCGCGATCACCGGAGCGCCCGTCTCGGCGAAGGCCAGGGCGATCCCGTGGCCGAGTCCGCGGCTGGCGCCGACGACCATCGTGGTCCTGTTCATGAGGTCCTCCATCAATGAGATTCAGTCGCTATGGTTGGTAGGGAACGATCCCTAACATGACGATAGGGAACGATCCCTAACATTGGCAAGTGCCGAGGAGGAACTGGTGCCGAGATCCGCTGCCGAGACGCGCTCGCACGTGCTCGAGGTCGCCTCGGACCTCTTCTACTCGAAGGGGATCCGTGCCACCGGTGTCGACAAGGTGGCGGCCGAGGCGGGGGTCGCGCCGACCACGCTGTACCGGCTGTTCCCGTCCAAGGACGACCTCGTCGCCGCGTATGTCGATCGGGCGCACCGAGACGTCGAGCAGGCGGCGATCGAGGCGATGGCAGCCGTCGCGCCGGACCCGCGGGCCCAGATCCTTGCGCTGCTCGACACCATCGCCGCGCAGATCGACGACGGGTACCGGGGTTGCGCGATGCAGATGGCGCTCGCCGAGTTCCCCGATCCGGACGTCCCGGCCCATCGCAACGCGGTCGAGGGCAAGGCCTGGGTCCGCGAGAGGTTCGGCGAACTGACCGGGCAACTCGACGTCGACGACCCGGTCGTACTGGCCGACCACCTCAGCCTGATCGTCGACGGCATGCTCGCTGTGGCGCAGTCGCTCGGCCCCGACGGCCCGGCGAAGAACGCCCGCCGGCTGGCCGAGGCGGTCCTTCCGAAGGCGTGAGTGCAGACTTGGGGGCTGTGCGTACGACGAGACTGGTGACACCCGAGGATGCGCCGGTGGTGACGAAGCTGCTGGTGGACAACCGTGAGTTTCTGGCGCCGTGGGATCCGATCCGGCCGGAGGAGTTCTTCACCCTCGAGAGGCAACAGGCGATCATCGCGGAGGCGCTCGCGGCGTACGAGCAGGGCGCGATGGTGCCGCACGTGATCGTCGGTGACGATGGCGAGGTGGTCGGCCGGATCAACCTGAACACGATCGTCCGCGGGGCGTTCCAGTCCTGCAGCCTCGGCTACTGGGTCGGTGCCGAGCACAACGGCCGCGGGTACGCCACCAGGGCGGTCGAGGACATCAAGCGGGTCGCGTTCGAGGAACAGCGATTGCACCGGGTCGAGGCATCGACTCTGTTGGACAACATCGGTTCGCAGCGGGTACTGGAGCGCAATGGTTTCGTGCGCTTCGCGGTGGCGCCGACCTACCTGAAGATCGCGGGGAAGTGGCAGGACTGCGCTCTGTACCAACTGATTTCCACCGCGGACATGTGACTCAGGCGCGTCTCAGTTCGACGTCGTTGGCCCCGGCGACGAGCACGATCGTGTCGCCCCGCACGGAAATCTGCCGCAGCTTGGCGCCGAACGGCAGGTCCGGCACCTCGAAGCCACCGCTGAGCATGCTGTTCAGCGCATCCCTTACGGTGACCGGAACGCCTGCGCCCAGGTCGTCGACGGTCAGCCTGATCCGCCCGTCCACGACCTGCGGCTGGACCGTCGCGACCGCCTGGATGTCCTGGATCATCACCCGGGCCTGCAGCTTTCCGTCGACGACGCGCAGGGTCAGGCCCTCGAGTCCGCTGGTCCGTATCGCCAGCCTGGTCAGCGATTCCGGCGGCAACCGCACCAGCATGTTGGCGGTGTCGGCGGTGATGGTCCCGCCGGCGCCGCCGGTCAGCAGTTCGCGCGGGACCTGGATCCCAGCCATCGCGACCGTCAGGTCGTCGACCGGTACCGACGAGATCGTCGGCTGCTTCATCGTCATCGTGACCGACTTGAACTCGCCCCGGACCAGTTGCGGCAGGAATCCGGTCCCGCCGATCTCGACGTCGGGGCGGTCGCCCTTGACGTCGTAGCGCAGTGCCTCCTGCTGCGCAGTCGTCGCCAGTCGGTCCTCGGCGACGGCCTCGGCGGCCCGGTCGGCGACGACCAGGAGCCCGGCCAGCAGCACCAGCACGACGATGAGTGCGCGCGGCCCGCAGCCACGCCGTGCTCTCCTCGGGTTCATCGGCGCCTTCCTGGCCGGGGTTTCCGGCCCCGGCCAGGATAGAGACGTCAGGAAACCAGGGCGCGCATCAGTGTGCCGGTGTCGTGGCTGCCGAGCTTGATGAACGCCGGGCTCGTGGTCAGATCGGCCTTGTACCCGCGCAGGTCGGCCGGGCCACTGACCACTCGCTTGTTCTGTACGTCGTACCAGTCGCCCGGCGGTACGTGGATGTCGCGGGTGCTCTGGTCGGCCAGCACCGGAGCGGCCAGCAACGAGTCGCCGAGCAGCCACTGGTCGTTGATCGTGTACGTCGCCTGGTCGTCCGGGTGGTTGAAGAACAGCGGCTTCATGATCGGCTCGCCGGTCCGTACCGCACGCTCGACCTGCTCGCGGATGTACGGGGCCAGCGCCTCATGGGTGCGGATCGCCTGCTTGTACAGGTCGACCGTCTGCTGGTCGTAACTCTGGCTGCCGGACGGGTTCGACACCCCGAGCGGCGAGGTGGACGAGTACATCAGCGGCATCAGCGATGCGGCCTGCGCCCACCGGACCAGTACCGGCTTGCTCGGGGGCGGCTGGCCGAGCGAACCGCCGATCATGTCGGTCTCGACGAACGGGTATCCGATCGTGCTGATCGACAGGTTCTGCGCTATCGCGGCCTGCAGCGAGTTCCAGTCGGTGCCCTTGTCGATCTGCCGGATCACGAAGCCGTACTTCTGCGAGCCGGTCCACGACAGCCGTACGCCGGCGCCCTGCTGGTCGAACTCGTCGGTCAGTTGCGCACCGAGGGTGAGGTAGTCCAGCGGGGTGTAGCCCGGGTACGTCGCGCACTGCTCGTCGTAGAAGCGGGTGTCGAACTTGAACCCGTCGACGCCGTACGTCTGCTCGAGTTCGTGCAGCTTGCCGGCGTACCAGGCGCGGGCGTCGGGGTTACCGAGGTCGACGATGCCGGCGGTGCCGTTCCACCAGGTGACGCTGCACGGCTGGTTCGGGTCGGTCTTGGACTTGAGCAGGTAACCGTGGTCGGCGGCGTACTGGTAGTTCTGTGCGTCGTTGTTGATCCACAAGGTGACCCAAAGGCCGAAGTTGTAGCCCATGCCGTGGATCTGGTCGGACAACCCCTTCGGGTCGGGGAACTTGCTGTTGAACGTGAAGTCGCCGTAGTGGCTCATCCAGCCGTCGTCGACCTGTATGGCCCCGCCCGGTACGCCGGCGTTGTGCAGCTTGGTCGCCCAGTCGAGCGCGCCGGCCTGCGAGACGGTTGTGTAGAACTGCGCCCACGAGTTCCAGAGCGGCTCGGCGTACTGCGCCGCGGTGGCATCGCTCTTGGTCGGCGTACCGGTGATGCCGATGTAGTCGGCGTACACGTCGCGCGGGGTGCGCTCGACGAACACGGTCGAGGCCATCTCGGCGCTACCGGTCAGGGTGTAGCCGAAGACCCCTTGCTGTACGGCGTTCACCGACACGTCCATCACGTCGTGGGTGTCGACCCACAGGCCGGTGCCGCGCTGGGTGAACCAGAACGGGTCGGTCATCAGGTACTCGGCCGGGCCGAAACCGCTGTCGCGGACGCTGCCGGAGTCCAGCGGCCACGGCTGCCGGGTGTACGGGCCGCCGTCGGTGGTCTGGGCCTCGCCCTGTCCGTACCAGTGACCGCTGGAGGCGGTCAGGTATTGGCTGCCGACCCGGGTTGCCGCGGCCGGACCGGCCACCGACCAGGTCGCCCGGTAGCGGTCCGGGCTCGGCGCGATCCGGTACGACACGGTGTCGCCGGCCATGGTCGTCGACACCGTGAGGTCGAGCAAGCCGTCGTGCCAGCTGGCGCTGTGGACCGAGGTCGCCGACGCGGAGCCGGCCTGGGTACTGAAGACCGCCGGACCGCTCGTCGCCGAGGTGGCCGCGGCGGTCTGCATGACGATGCCGTCGCTCCGCTTGGTGGTGATCTGGAACGGTGACTTGGTCACCTCGACCGTGTACCCGGGGCCGCCGTCGCCAGCCGGCACGGTCAGCTCGAGTCTGTCGCCCAGATCGCGAACCCCGCCTTCGGAGACGGGCAACGCCGTGGCGCTGGTGGTCAGCAGCGCGGCGGGAAGCACGGCGGCCAGGAGCAGGGCGGGTAAGCGGCGCATCGCGACTCACTTCTTCCTGACGACGGAGTAGTCGATTGCAGAAATCTGCCTGTAATCGCATCACGGCCATCAGTAACGCGCAATTCGTGCGCGAGTCGTTCTAGTCAGCCCTGTGCGGTGGACGCTGTGACGAGCCGGGCCAGCTCGGTGCGGTTGGCGACCTGGAGCTTGGCGTACACGTGGGCCAGATGCGTCTTCACCGTCCCGCGGCTGATGAACAGCCGTTCGGCGATCTCCGGGTTCGACAGACCCTGTGCGGCCTCAGCGCGGCCGCAAGAACGACCCGGGTGTCCGGCGTGAGCGAGAGGTCCCGCCGGCACCACTCGACGGCCTCGTCGTAGCGGCCACGGCCGATCGCGAGCAGGGCGTGGGTTCGTTCCCAGCCGGGGATGAACGGTGCCTCCTCGGCGCGGGCGATGAGCTGGTCGATCGGTGCCAGCGCGTCCTCGGCCTGGTCGACGCGGCCTTGCAGGTAACGGATCTCTGCCAGGACGGCCCGCGCCGAGCCGGTGCGATGGAAGTCGTGCAACGGCTTGGCAATCGCTACAGCACGCTCAGCGAGTACGGCTGCCGCCGCCAGTCCGCCGGTCCGCGCACGTGCGATCGCCAGCCAGGACAGCGCGGAGGCGCCCACCCCGCGGTCGCCACGGCGTACGAGTCCGTCGACGGCAGGCTCGATGTGCGCGATCGCCAGCGGGTAGTCGTCGCGGAGCAGGCGCGCGAGTCCCGCGAGAGCGCCGGATGCGTCCACGATGAACGCGTCACCAGCGACACGGGCCTCGTCCCGGGAGGCGATCGCCTCGCGGTAGGCGTCGTCCAGGTTCGTGGCCAGCCGGCCGACCGCGGTCAGCGAGTTCGCCAGCCGAGCGGTCGGGTGGTCGCCGGTCATCAACCTGGCCCCGGAGCTCGTCGGCGGAGGCGCTCGGCTGTTCGAGGACGGCATACCGCAGACCTCGTGGTCGCTGACCGACCTGACGACCAGCGAGACGGGTGCGACCTTCCTGGTCTACGACCGCAGGCGCGACGCCTGATCGCCACGCCGCCGAGGGCCGCTACGACGCCGTCGTACCGGCCATCGGGTCGTGTCAGCCCAGCCAGCGGCGGGAGGTGCCGGGGAGCACGCGGCCGAACCTGAGCTCGGGGAAGTGCGCGCCGACGCCGAGCGTGTGACCGTCCTCCAGTTCGCGCCACAGCCGTTCGCGGGTACGGTTCGCCAGCGCCGGGTCGACGTCGCTCATCGAGTGCCACGACGGCTCGTCGAGCTGGACCGGGCAGGTCACCGCGTCGCCGAGCAGAAGCGCCCGGTCGGCTCCGGAGGAGAACACGACGCACAGGTGGCCGGGCGTGTGACCGGGAGTCAGCTGGACGGTGACGCCGGTGGCGATGGTGGTGTCCCGGTCGATCGGGCGTAGCCGCTCCGCGTTCTCCGGTGCGCTGAAGCCATCGCGGATGTGACCGGCCATGTCAGCTGCGCCTGTGACGAAGTGAAGGTGGTCGGCGGCGCCGTACCAGATCGTCGCGCTTGGGAAGATCGGGTTCGCCGCGAGGTCGAACAACCAGCCGACATGGTCGCCGTGCAGGTGGGTGCAGACGACGTCGGTGATGTCCTGCGGTACGACGCCGAGCGCCCGCAGGCCGGCCGGCAACTGGCCACCGACGAGGTACATGCCGTGCGGCAGCCGGTCCATCGCCGGCCCCATCCCGGCGTCGATCAGGATCAGCCGGTCGCCGGTACGGATCAGGAAGCAGCCGATCGGCAGGAAGGCGGTGTGGTCGCGGTCGAACAGCTCCGGATGCGCTTGGTCGGAAATGTGCTCGCCGAAGTACCGCGGCCGGGCGACAAAGGTGCCATCGGGGACCGGCTGGATCGTCAGGTCGCCGACGCGCATCGGGGTGCCTTCCGCAGGGTGTGGACGCAGGGCGGCCCCGGCGCTGCCTCTTGAACACCGGGGCCTGAACTCTCGGAGTGCTGCAGTCGCCCCGAGCGTCCTGCCCTGTTCGTACCCAGCTTGCCGTCCACCATCCGGTCGATCGTCAGTGCGATACGTGGCGGGTCTCCAGCACGGCGAGATCGCGCTCGGCGTAGATCCGGTGCGCCCATTCCTCGTCCAGGACCGTGCGCAGGCAATCGCGGACGACGTAGTTGCCGGACGCGGGGTAGCCCGGGGCCGGGTTCGGATCGGTCTCGCGGTCCAGCGCGTCGTCGGTCAGGCCGTCGATGTACGTGCGTACCGTCGCCATTCGGTCCGCGCGGAGCGCCAGCACGTCGTCCAGAGCCGGCCGCGCGTCCGGATCGTTCGGTACGCCGTCGACCCGGCCCATCTCGGTGTGCGGCAGGTCGAGCGGGTCGTACGGCGCGGGGTCGCCCAGGATCGTCCGCTTCACCCAGCCGTCGGTGGCGAAGACCAGGTGCCGCATCGTCTCGGTGAACGACCATTCGCCGTCGACCCGTTCGTGCAACCGCTCCGGGCCGAGCCGGCGGGCCCGCTCGACCGCGGGCAGCCAGGACTGCTCGATCGCGGTCCACGCCCGGCGGAAACCAGCTGCGTCCTCGGGCCGCAACTCGAGTCGTTCGGGATACCGCCGGTCGAACTCCGCCTCGATCAGGGGCACGACGTCGACGCCGTTGATCCGTACGTTGCTCAGCCCGGCGCTGATCTCGACGTCCTGCATCCAGGCGCCGCGTATTCGTACGCCGCTCATGTTCACGTCGTCGAACCGGGCGCCACCGAGGTTGACGTCCTCGAACGATGCCTCGCCGAGATCGACCTCGTGGAACCGGGCCCCATGCATGCCCTGCCGGGTGAACTCGTGGTCAGCCACGGGTCGCATCTAACACGGGCGGGGGTTGCGCCACCAGCGCGAAGACTATTTAATGATACTGTTAATTAACGGGAGGGTTAAGTGGCATCCGACCAGCTCAGTCTCACCTTCGCGGCGCTCGCCGATCCGACCCGGCGATCGATCCTGACCCGGCTCGCCGAGGGCGAGGCGACGGTCGGCGAACTGGCCGAGCCGTTCGCGGTGAGCCTGCCGGCGATATCGCGACACCTGAAGGTGCTCGAGCGGGCCGGGCTGATCGCCCGCGGCCGGGAGGCGCAGTGGCGGCCGAGCCGGTTGCAGGCCGATCCGCTCGACGAGGCGATGGAGTGGATGCACTCGCGCAAGCGGACCTGGGAAGCCCGGATGGATCGTCTCGACGCGCACCTGCGTCGGAAGGGAGAACAGCATGACTGAGCAGACCGAGGACGTCCTGATCACCCGGGTGTTCGACTCGCCGCGGGCGCAGGTCTTCAAGGCCTGGACCGACCCCGACGAGATCACCGGCTGGTACGGGCCGGAGCACTTCGACGCGCCACGGGACAGGATCCGCGTCGACCTGCGGGTCGGCGGCCGCTGGGAGCTGACGATGGTGCAGCGCGACGACGGTACGGAGTTCCCGATCGGCTACGACATCCTCGAGTTGGTCGAGCCGGAGTTGCTGGTGCTGCGGTCGGACCCGATGCCGCAGGTCGGGATGCCCGATCCGACCGTGGTCCGGGTCGAGTTCCATGACCACGGCGACAAGACCCGGATGACGCTGACCGACGGGCCGTACCCCGCCGGGCAGATGTACGCCGAGGCCGGCTGGAACTCGTCGTTCGACCGGCTCGCCGCGCGGCTAGCCGAATAGTGGGAAGCGGCCGGCGTCCGGGCCGAGGGTGCTGCGTTCGGAGTCGGTGAGAGGAGTCCGGCCGGTGCCCGCGAGGGCGTAGTGCTCGTCGGACCAGGCCAGCGGTACGGCGTACCCGAGCAGCCCGTCGAGCGTGGCGCGAACGGCGGCCAGCCCGGCCGGCGAGGGCGGGGGAGCGGCGGGTAGATCGGTGACCATGTCGAGGTGATGCACGGTGGTCTCGACGGCCAGCGTGGTGAGCAGGTCGGCGGCGGTGAGCACGTGACCCTGGGTGGCGACCGCCCGGTCCGGCTTGATCTCACCTGCTGCCGTGACCGTCGCCGCGGCCGTCTCCAGGTAGAGGTCGCGAAGATCGACGAACTCGGGGAACATGCTGGCGCTCACGCGTATCCAGCGCCGTGCGTTCGCCGCGCCGGGCCGATCCGGTTTCCACTCCTGCCAGTAGCTGACCGCGTCCGTGTCCGGCGCCCTGTCGGCCGGGGTGTGCAGCCCGACCAGCCCGCGCTGGGCGTCGACCAGGCTGTGGAACACCAGGTCGCGGACCGACCAGCCGGTGCAGCCGGTCGGCCGCCAGGAGTCGTCCTCGCCCAGCGGCGTGACCACGTCCGCGAAGGCGCGGTACGCCGCCCGCAGCACCTCGGCGGTCATGGCGTGAGCTCCTCCGGGCTCGAGATGCCGTACCGGGCCAGCACGGCGTCGAGCTCGTCCTTCTCCTGGTGCTCGACGAGGTCACGGGCCAGGTCGCGCAGCTTGACGTTGGTGGTCTGCGATCCGCGCGCCATCACCTCGAACGCGACCGTGGCGCCGATGTCGTAGCGGTGCATCAGGATGCCCTGCGCCCGGCCGATGAGCGCGCGGGTGCCGAGCGCGGTCTGCAGTTGAGTGACCAGCGCGCGGCAGTCGTCGAACAACTGCACATTGTCGAATACGACCCTCGCGTGCAGCACGAACAGCAGCACCGCGTCGTACGAGGTCTCGCCGAACGCGTCCGGCTCGGCCGACATCAGCGTGAACGCGGCGGCGCCACCTCTGGCCGGCAGCGGGAGGAGCAGGCAACTGCGGTACCCGGCGCTCAACGCGGTGGCGGCGAAGGCCGGCCAGCGGTGATCGGTCGCGGTGTCGCCGATCCGATGCGGCTCGCGATAGTTGAGCACATCGGCGAGCGGACCGTCAGGTGCTACCAGCTGGGTGGCCAGCGCCTCCCGGGTAGCCTCGACCGCCGGGACGGCCTGGGTCTTGGACCGGGCGACCAGGAGAGGCGAACCGGCGTCCAGGATCGCGATCGAGGCCTCCTCACAGGACGGCACCGTGGCCACCACCCGGGCGACGAACCGGTCGAGCGCCGACGTGACGTCGTCGGCCTCGACCAGCCGGCTGACCTCGGCCAGCTCCTGGGCGATCGACATCAGATCTTCGGCCACCTGCACATTCTTGCCGGTACCCGGGCGCCGCTGCTCGACGTGTGCCGTTTCCTTGGCGGCGCTGGTTTACTCGAACTGCGGGGAGGAGGCGCGAATGACGGCCAAGGACCGACCAGAGCAGAACCTGTCGAACATCATCGGCTGGGCGGCTGCCGCCGGTCAGGAGGCGCAGCTGGCGGCCAGACGCCGGCGCATGCTCTCCCTGCGGCTCAGCGAGGCCGACCGCTCGGCGTGTACGGAGGACCTCGCGGAGCAGTACGCGCTCGGCCGGCTCGACGACGCCGAGCTCGGCCGCCGGCTCGATCTGCTGCACACCGCAGTGACCCACGGTGATCTGGCTCCCATCTACGCCGGCCTGCCGACGCCGACGATCTACATGCCCCAGCCGGTACGAAGGGGCCGCTGGCGCTGGCTGGTCTTCGGCGGAGCGGTGTGGATGGCCATGCCGTTCCTCCTCGTCGGGCTGGTCCTGGCAGTGGTCGGACGCGAGGTCGGCGCGGCGATCTTCGCCCTGCCGGCCTTCGTGTGGATCGCGCTGTTCTTCCGCTGGGCCCGAATCCGATCCCGATGAACCCCCGCGTCAGCCGAGGATGTTGATCGCGCGGGCGACGACCAGAGCCACTACCACGACCGAGACGCCGGACTGGAACATCATCGTCAGCTTGGCCCACCGCGTCATCGGCATCGTGTCGGTCGGGCTGAACGCGGTGGCGTTGGTGAACCCGACGTACAGGTAGTCGACGAACCCCGGCTCCCAGTCGGGTCGGGCCAGGTCGGGCGAGGTCATCTGCGGGAACAGGAAGTCCGGCCGGTCGCGCCGGGCATTGGCGCGGGCCGCCGGGCCGCCGGAGTCGAGCTCCCAGTACAGCAGCGCGAACGCGATCACGTTGGTCAGCCAGACCCCACCCCCGGTGAACAGCAACTGGGCGGGCGTCATGTTGCCGAGGGCCGCATGGCGGCTCACGATGTCGTAGACCAGCGTCCCAGCGGCGATCGCGTTGATCACGGTGGCCGCGCCGGCAAGTCCCAGCCCCAGCCAGCGCAGGACCGTGGCCTCGCGGTTCATACGGCCCGGATCCGCGATCAGCAGGACCACCAGCAGCAGCGTCTCGAACGCGGGGACCACCCAGCCGGGCCGGACGTGCAGCGCGTTCAGGACCATGACCTGCAGGACGATCATCACCACGACGCTGACCGCGGCCGGCCACCGGTGCTCGCCTTTCGTCGGCCGCGACCAGGCGGGAATGAGCTCGCCCACGTCGTGAGCGTAGCGGCGGCGGCCGCTCAGCCGAACGAAGCCGCGGCCAGCACGGTGCCGTCGGTGCCGACCAGCCGGATCGAACCGAGGTCGGCCACCGCGACCGGCACCGGGCTACCCCAGTGCCCGCGGCCGGCGGCGAGCCGGAACGTGCCGATCGCGATCGTCCGCCCGCTACGCAGCACCAGCTCGCAGCGCACCAGGCCGGTCTGCCCGCCGGTCTCGTTCATATCCATGTAGGCCCAGGTCGGCTGGTCGGCGTAGACGTACGCGTGACCGACCTGCTGACCGGTGCTGGTGAACTCGGCCTCGATCACCGCCTCGGCAGGCGCTGCCGCATTGCCGTTCGAGCCCACCGGAAAGCCGACGATGGCCCCGCTCACCCAAGCGGCCACCCAGGCTGTGGCGGCCACTGCGGTCGCGACCAGTTTGCGCTTCCGCGTGCGCCACGCCGGCCGGACCAAGCTGTCGAGCACCTTGTTCTCGAAACCCGGTGGCGGTTCCACCGCGGGCAACACGGTCAGCAGTTCCTCGCTGACGAGCGTGAGGTCGTGGACGTACGAGCGGCACTCGCGGCACTCGTCGAGATGGCTGAGAGCCGCGGCGCGCTCCTCGGCCGGCAGGATGCCGAGTGCCAGTTCGGCGGCCTGCTCTCGCACCGTCGCGCAGTCAGCCATGGCGGGCACCGTCGCCGACCATGCTGGTGCGGAGCTTGTCCATGGCCATCCGGATCCGCGTCTTGGCCGTACCGAGCGGGATCGCCTCGAACTCGGCGACCTGGCGGGCGGTCATCCCGTACACGCTGGCGAGTACGACGGCACGCGCCTGTCCGGCCGGTAGCTCGCGGAGGGCGCAGCGCAGTTCGGTGGCGCTCTCGCTCGCCACCGCCACCCGTTCCGGGGTGTCGGTGACCACTTCGACCAGCAGGTCCAGGTCGTCGGTGGCCAGCGGTGTCGTCCGGCGGGTCCGGGCCGCGTCCACCGCGAGGTTGTGCGTGATCGTGGTCAGCCAGGTCTGCACCGACCCGCGCCTCGGGTCGTACACCTGGGCGTGTCGCCAGGCCCGTTCGAACGCTTGCTGGGCGACGTCCTCGGCCAGCCGCGGGTCGCCGATCACCGCTACCGCGACGGCGAACACCCTGCGCTGGAACCGGCGGACGAACGCGACCGCGATCTCGTCGTCGCCAAGACCAAGTCCGGCGAGCAGGGTCTCGTCCGGCAGCCGGTCGACAGGTATTCCGAACCTGTGCACATCCACTGATACGAACGACGGGGCCCAGGGGATTGCAATCCGATCTGGTGGCTGATTCGTACCCCATGCATCAGCCCGAGAGGAGACCCGCCATGTGGCGCATCGTCACCGTCAGCTTCGTATCCGCACTCGCCTTCACCGGCCTCGCCGGCTGCGGCGGTGACGACAACGGTGGCAACGCTCCTCCGGCGGGCTCCGGGACCAAAGTGACCGTGAAGATGACCGACTACCACCTCGAACTGTCCCAGCAGACCTTCAGTCCGGGCGTCTACACGTTCACGGCGACGAACAACGGGCAGACCGACCACGCGATAGAGATCGAGGGCGGCGGCGACGAGAAGAAGACCGACCATGTCGCGCCGGGTCAGTCCGCGGATCTGACGATCGAGCTGAAGGCCGGCGATTACGAGATGTACTGCCCGGTGGATGGTCACAAGGGCATGGGCATGGAGACCAAGATCACCGTCAGCTGACTTCGGCTTGGTGCGGGTGAGGCGACTGATGCCGCCGGACCGGCCGACGCAGTGCACCGGCGGGCCTGGCGGGTCGAGCTGACCTAGCTTGGAGGTATGCGAGCACACCGGGTGTACGTCGTCATGATGACGATCGCGCTCGCCCTGATCGTGCTGGCCTGGAACCTGGTCCGGCTCTGGTCGGTGACGGCGGCGATCGTGATGAGCGTCGTGGCCGGGCTGCTGCTGCCCGCGGCGGTGATCATCGCCAACGCCGGCCGGGAGTGACTCATGCACGACATCCGCCGGTTCCTCTGGCTGCGCAAGATGTAGCGGCTGGGGCCTATCGGCGGCGGGCGTCCAGTTCGGCCATGTACCTGCGGATGCCGTCCAGCGAATCGCCGGACCGCCAGATCTCCTCGACCATACGGTCGTCCTCCGCACGTGCGGCATCGATCGCCACCTGCACCGGCCGGTGCAGTTGCTCCTTGGTCAGCCGGTACGTAGCCGCCGGCACCCGAGCCAGTTCGCCGGCATGACCGATCGCCCTGTCCAGCAGCTCGGCCGGCCCGGCGGCCTCGACCAGCCCCTTCGCCGCGGCTTCGGCCGGATCGAACAGCACGCCGCCGAGCACCAGCTCACCGGTCAGCGGGCCGGCGACATACCGCATGATCTCCAGGGCCACGAGCGGGAACGGCACCCCCACGGCCAATTCGGTCAGCCCGATCCGGCCACCGGACATCAGCCGGTGGTCACAGCCGGCGGCGATCACACAACCGCCGGCGATCGCATGACCGTTGACCGCGGCAACAATCGGCCGCGGGTAGTCGAAGACGGCGAGGAACGCCGCGCTCAGCGCGGGCAGAAACTCCTCGACGTAGCCAGGCCCGCCGTCGGCCAGTCGCTTCAGGTCGACGCCGGCCGAGAAGCACGAGCCGGCGCCGGTGAGCACCACCGCGCCGGCTTCGGCATGGTCAGCCAGCGCCGACCGGATTGCCGAACACAGATCGAGGTCGAGGGCGTTCACCCGTCCGTGGGCGAGCCGCAACACGACCACGTCGTCGTGCTGCTCGGCCTCGATCATGCGGTCACCCTATTGGAGACGCGACGTGGGCCCATCGAGCCCGCAACTCGTCCCGGACGCGCATCGCGTCGCGGTCGTTCATCCCCAGGCCGGCCAGCTGCTGTTCGCCTCGGTGCCGGTGGGTGAGCTCCAGCAGTGCGAACACCGCCCCGAGGATCACCGCCAGCATGATCAGTCCAGACATTTCCTTGCTCCCAAGTGCTGTTGCTTATGATCTCGCAAGCAGATACGCACAATCCAGGCGCAAGGTTCAGAGCTACGTCAAAGCTGAGCATCGCCGCGGCAGGACTGAGTAGTCAGAGCCCGTTTTCATCACACTCCGCACTGGCCCATGCCTCTCGAGACCGGTCGGCGGACGCGTAGTGTCCGAATCGAGCTCGGCTGATCGTCGTGACAGTGAGGACCTAGGAGGGAGACCGATGAGGTATTTGCTGTTGCTGACCGGCGAGGATCCTGGCACGGAAGTGTCGCCGGACCCGGCGGTGTGCGCGGAGTGGACCGCCGAGATGACTCGTCGAGGTGTGTTGCGACAGACCGAGGGCCTGCGGCCGGTCGCGGAGTCGACGACGGTACGAGTACGCGGCGATGAGGTCCTGCTCACCGACGGCCCCTTCGCCGAGACCAAAGACCAGATCGGCGGTCTGAACATCGTCGACTGCGCCGACCTTGACGAGGCCATCGAAGTTGCCGCAGCACACCCAGCCGCCGCCCTCGGCGCAGTCGAGATCCGCCCGATCATGGACCCCCTGCCACACCCATGACCGAACCACCGTCCGCCGCACCGTCCGACCCATCGGCTGATGTCGCGGGGGTTGTGGCGGGTGTTGTGGCGGGGGTGTTTCGGACTGAGTGGGGGAAGATCGTCGCCACGCTGATTCGGGTCACCGGGGATTGGGACCTGGCCGAGGAGGCTGCGCAGGATGCGTTCGCCGCTGCGCTTCAGCGGTGGCCGCACGAAGGTGTTCCGGACCGGCCGGGTGCCTGGTTGACCACGACCGCACGGAACCGGGCCGTTGACCGGATCCGGCGCGACGCGCTCGGCGCCACCAAGCTGAAGGAGCTCGCGATGCTGACCGGGCCGCCGGAGCCGTACTTCGACGACAGTGGTGTCGCCGACGACCGGCTGCGGCTGATCTTCACCTGTTGCCATCCCGCGCTCGGGTTCGAGGCGCAGGTCGCGCTGACGCTGCGGACGCTGGCCGGACTGAGTACCGCCGAGATCGCGAGAGCCTTTCTGGTACCAGAGGCAACCATGTCGAAACGGCTACTCCGGGCGAAGAACAAGATTCGCAACGCTCGCATCCCGTACCGCGTTCCACCCGGACATCTGCTGCCCGAACGAACCACCGCGGTACTCGGCGTCCTGTACCTGCTGTTCAACGAGGGGTACGCCGCCAGCGCCGGTGCGGAGCTGGTTCGGCGACCGCTCAGTGCCGAGGCGGTCC
Source organism: Actinomycetota bacterium (assembly GCA_046765875.1). Lineage (GTDB taxonomy): Bacteria > Actinomycetota > Actinomycetes > Propionibacteriales > Kribbellaceae > DASRHY01. The sequence continues at coordinate 9,130 of JBKPSJ010000099.1, read as the reverse complement.
GGCTGGCGCGGCTGCTCGCGGAGCTGATGCCGGACGAGGCCGAGGTGCTGGGCCTGCTCGCCCTGCTCTTGTTGCACGACGCGCGGCGGACCACGCGGGTCGACGCCAACGGCGTACTGGTGCCGCTGGAGGAGCAGGACCGCACCCGCTGGGACCACGAACTGGTTGCCGAGGGCACCAGTCTGCTTGAGACCGCGCTGCGCCGCCGCAGCCCCGGTCCGTACCAGGTGCAGGCCGCGATCGCCGCATGCCACGTGACCGCCACGACACCGGAGCAGACCGACTGGGAGCAGATCGCCGGTCTGTATACCGAGCTGGTCCGGTACGTCCCGTCGGCGGTGGTCGAGCTCAACCACGCGGTGGCTGTCGGCATGGCCGTCGGTCCGGCGGCCGGGCTCGACCTCGTCGACTCGCTGGCCGCGTCTGGCCGGCTGGACGGATATCACCTGCTGCCTGCGACCCGGGCGGATCTGCTGCGCCGGCTGGACCGGCGTAACGAAGCCGCCGAGGCGTACCGCGAGGCGATCGAGCTGGCCGGCACCGAACCCGAGCGCAGGTACCTCGAAAGAAGGGCGGCGGAGGTGTCGAGATCGGCCTGAACCGATCGACGTGTGGGTAGTCAGACACAACTTCGCCTGCTAAGGAGACACCACGATGGACACAGTCACCTCGAAGGACGGCACGACGATCGCGTACGACCGGGTCGGCGACGGCCCTGCCCTGGTGCTGGTCTCGGGAGCATCGGTCGACCGGGGCGGGGACGCCGGATTCGTACCGCCGTTCGCCGAGAACTTCACCGTGTACAACTATGACCGGCGAGGCCGCGGTGACAGCGGGGACACAGCGCCGTACGCCGCCGAGCGTGAGATCGAGGACCTCGACGCGGTCATCACGGCGGCCGGCGGATCGGCCGCGGTGATCGGTTTCTCGTCCGGCGCGGCGCTGGCCGCACGGGCCGCGGCGGCCGGCTCGCCGATCACCAAGTTGATCCTCTGGGAGGTGCCGTACGCGCTCGACTCCGACGCACCGCCACGGCATCAGGCCTACATCGACGACCTCACGAAGGCGCTCGACGCCGGGGACAGGGGTGCCGCCGCCGAACGATTCATGCGACTGGTCGGGCTGCCGGAGGAGATGATCGCTGGAATGCGGCAGTCGCCGTACTGGCCCGGGATGGAAGCGGTCGCACCGACCCTCGTGTACGACGCGACGGTGATGGGCGACAGCACCGTGCCGGCCGAGACGCTCGCCGGCATTGGCGTATCGACGCTGGTGCTGGACGGTGGCGCCAGCCCGCAGTTCCTGCGCGATGCCTCCACCGCGGTCGCCGGCGCGATCCCGGCCGCCGAGCGGCGCACCCTGGAAGGCCAGGACCACAACGTCGCCCCGGACGTGATCGTCCCGGTCGTGACCGAGTTCCTCACCAGGTGAGCCTGGTTCACAGAAGTCGCCGCTGAGACCGGCGGCACGCACAACGCCGCCGGTCTCGACCGCCTGATCGTCGCCCGTGCCTACCCTGGCGCTGTCCCCGGCATCCATGACGTTGGTTGTGGATCGCCGGTGCGAGGGATGCGGTGCGGGGAATATGGGTCGTGTGACGGAGGGCTTGTGGCGCCGGACCTGGGAAACTCGGGCCGTGGACGATCTGCTCGCACGGGTACGACGGCTGGCACCGCTTGCCGATCCCGCGCTGGCGCTGATCGTCCTCGCCGTGTCGATGTTGCCGCTGCTGCGTGAGTACAAGGGTCCGATCCCCGAGTGGGGCTATGTGCTCGTGGTCGCGCAGTGCCTGCCGCTGGTGTTCCGCCGCCGCTGGCCGTTCGCCGTGTCGTTCGTCTGCGGCAGCCTGACCGTTGTCTACGGAGTGTCGAGCCTGCCCGACCCGCCGGTCGCGTACGCCGGACTGCTGTCGTTCTACTCGGTCGCCGCGCACGCCACCCGGGACCGCGCATACGCCGCCGCCATCATCGCCGCGTTCGCGATCACCGGTGCCTTGCTGTTCGACCCCTCGTCGGACTTCGAGGACTGGACCGTCCAGATCCTGCTGTTCGCCACCGCGTGGCTGCTCGGCGACAGCAGCCGGCGCCGCCGGGTGGCGGCCACCGCCCTTGCCGAACGCAACAAGCAGCTCGAGCGGACCCGGGCGGCCGAGTCGGCGGCGGCCGTCGCCGCCGAGCGCAGCCGGATCGCCCGCGAACTGCACGACGTGGTCGCGCACCACCTGAGCATGATGGTCGTCCAGGCCGAGGGTGGCGCGGTCGCCGCCGGCCGCGACCCGGCCAAGGCCGAGGCGACGTTCGACGCGATCGGTGCCGCGGGCAAGCAAGCGCTGAACGAGATGCGCCGGCTGCTCGGCGTTCTCAAGCAGGACGGTCCCGCCGCGCTGGCACCGCAGCCCGGTGCCGCTGAGATCGCCGACCTGGTCGAGGGCGTGCGGTCCGCAGGTCTGGACGTTCGGTTCACCGTGTCCGGTGACCCGCCGGAGTTGCCGCCCGCCGTCGATCTCACGGCGTACCGGCTCGTCCAGGAAGCGCTGACCAACTGCGTGCGGCACTCGGGTGCGACCGCCGTTGACGTCTCGGTGCGGTACCGCCCTGACGCCGTCGAGCTCGCTGTCACCGACGACGGCAAGGGCGGCACCGCCGAACCGCGGCCCGGTGGGCACGGCCTGTTCGCCATGCGGGAGCGGGTCGCCCTGGTGGGTGGCACTCTGGACGTCGGACCCGCGCCGGACCACGGCTGGGCCGTCCGCGCGACCCTTCCGCTGGGAGACGACCGATGACGATCCGGGTACTGCTCGCCGACGATCAGACCCTGGTCCGCGACGGCTTCCGGATGATCCTCGAGGCCCAGGACGACCTGGAGATCGTCGGTGAGGCCGCCGACGGCGAGCAGGCGGTCGCCCTGGCCGTCGGGCAGCGGCCCGACCTGGTTCTGATGGACATCCGGATGCCGAGGATGGACGGCATCGCTGCCACCCGCGCGATCACGACCACGCGGCCGCAGACTCGTGTCCTTGTCCTCACCACCTTCGATCTTGACGACTACGTGTACGACGCCCTGCTGGCCGGGGCGAGCGGCTTCCTGTTGAAGGACGTCGGGCGTAACGACCTGGTCAACGCGGTACGGGTCGTGGCCGGCGGCGACGCATTGCTCGCGCCCTCGGTGACCCGCAGATTGCTGGGCGACTTCGTTCGCAGCCGGGCCGCGGAACCGGCCACGACCCAGCAGACCGGCCTGGCCGGGCCGGAGGTACTCACCGGTCGTGAACTCGACACCCTCCAGTTGCTCGCCCAGGGACTGTCGAACCTCGAGATCGCCGACCGGCTCGTCGTGAGTGAACATACGGTCAAAACGCACGTCTCGAACGTCTTCCACAAGCTCGGCCTGCGCGACCGCGTGCACGCGGTGATCTACGCCTACGAGCGCGGCCTTGTCAAGCCCGCATCCTGAGCCGCTCGGCACCCGCACCAACCAGATCGGCCCGGCCAAACGGCTGAGGCAGGCGCCAAGCGACTCGGTCGTACGAGTGAGGCCAAGTTGGCTCTCATCGGCGATCCCCCGAACGGCTCGGATTCCTAGCGTTTCAAGGGACATCGACAACCACCCCGAAGCCCGCCGAGGAGCCAGCCATGATCACCGGCCGGATCGCATCGTTCTCCATAGCCCACAAGCGCATCGTGGTCGTCGTCTGGCTGCTCATCGCGGCCGCGGCGTTCGCCGTCGTACCCGGTCTGTTCGACCGGCTCACCAGCGACACAGCCCAGATCGAAAACAGCGAGTCCGGCCAGGCCCGGGCCGCGATCCGCCAGGCCGCGCCGAGCGGCGGCGAGTTGTACGCGGTTGCCGACGGTCGGTCCGTCTCCGACCCCGCGTTCCGGGCCAGCGTGGTCGCCGCTGCCACCGACATCGCCGCTATCCGCGGTGTCGCCGAGATCCAGACGCCGTACGCGGGTCCGACCCCGGACCCACGCGCTGTAGCAAAGGATGGCAATGCGGTCGCGATCGCCGTCAAGTTCACCGCCGACGCACCCGACGGCACCGGTCACAAGGTCGCGGACCGGCTGCACAGGATCGACGCGCCGCGGATTCTCACCGGCGGCGGCCGCCTGCTCGACGACGAGATGGACACCCAGGCCGGCAAGGACCTCGCCCGGGCGGAGACGCTGTCGATGCCGGTTGTACTGGTCCTGCTGGCGGTGTTCATCGGCGGCCTGATCGCCGCCGGCCTCCCGGTGCTGGTGACGATCGTAGGTGTCGCCTCGACCCTCGGGCTGCTGACGCTGGCCAGCCGGCTCACCGACATCTCGGTGTACTCGATCAACATCGTCACGATGCTCGGTCTCGGCCTGGCGATCGACTACGGCCTGCTGGTGGTCTGGCGGTTCCGGGAGGAACGGCGGACCGCCGACCCCACCGGCGCGGTGCTCGCAGCGATGTCGACGGCGGGTCGTACGGTGGCCTTCTCCGGGTTGACCGTGGCCGCGTCGCTGGCCGGGCTGCTGGTGTTCCCCGACCCATTCCTGCGCTCGGCCGGGCTGGCCGGAATGCTGGTCGTACTACTCGACCTGGCCGCCGCGCTCACCCTGATGCCGGCCCTGCTGGTGATGTTCGGGCACCGGATCAAGCCGTCGCGGCCGCGCCGCGACGACCGCGGGTTCTTCGTCCGGCTGACCCGGATCGTCGGCCGCCGCCCGGTGACGGTGATCGCCGCGACCGTACCCGTACTGGTGCTGGCCGTGCTGCCGTTCGGCTCCGTCCGGTTCGCCGAGCCCGATGCCCGGTCGCTGCCGTCCTCGTCGCAGAGCCGGGAACTCGCCGAACTGGTCGCCGGCCGGTTCGAGATCGCCGGCGAGATCGACCCGGTGTTCGTGGTCGCCCGAACGACCATTCCACCGCAGTATGTCGACGCATTGCGCGGGCTGGACGGTGTACGGAGCGTGTCGATGCGCACCGACGTACCCGGCTTCCACATCGTCAGCCTCGTACCGTGGGGCGAGGCGCAGGGCCCGCAGGCGCTCCACCTGGTCAAGCAGATCCGCGCGATGGACGCACCGGTCCCGGTCCAGGTCACCGGCGACGCCGCCTCGCTGGTCGACTACCAGAACACGCTGCTTCAGCGGGCGCCGTACGCGATCGGGATCGTGGTGCTGGCCACGTTCGTGCTGCTGTTCCTGTTCACCGGTTCGGTTGTCATACCGGTCAAGGCGCTGGTGATGAATACCCTCAGCCTCGGTGCGAGCCTGGGCGCGCTGGTCTGGGTGTTCCAGGACGGGCACCTGGGCGGGCTGGTAGGTACCGAGGCGCTGGGTAGCCTGAGCATCACCACACCGGTGCTGCTGCTGGCGATCGCGTTCGGCCTGTCGATGGACTACGAGGTCTTCCTGCTCGGCCGGATCTCCGAGGCCTGGCGGCGGACCGGCGACAACGCGCGGGCGATCGCCACCGGACTGCAGCACACCGGCCGGGTCGTGAGCGCGGCGGCGATCCTGATGGCAGTCGTGTTCGCCGGGTTCGTGGCCGGCGGGTTCTCCCCGGTCAAGCAGGTCGGACTCGGGCTGGCGCTGGCGGTGCTGGTGGACGCGACGATCGTACGGATGCTGCTGATGCCGGCCGTGATGACGCTGATGGGCCGGGCGAACTGGTGGGCACCGGGCCCGCTGCGCCGGCTCCACGACCGGATCGGCCTGACCGAAGCGATGGACACCACCTCGCCGAGAGGACCGGCGGCGGAGACAGTCCGTGAGTTGGAGCGGGTCTGACCGCACGCTGAGTCACGCAGGCCACCCCCAAACGCCCAGGGGGTGGCCTGCTGGTTCGTCCCGCCGCAGGATGGGTACCGAATGGTTTTGGCTTTGAAGGAGCGTTCCACATGAGCATCAACCCGATCAGTCCAATCTGATGACCGGGTACCGCATCATCTGGCGCTGCGCCGTAGCCGTCGTTTCCGCGGCCGGGGCGCTGATCGCCGTGATCTTGCTAGCACCCGCGACGATGATCGCGGTCTTCGTCAGTTCGGCCCTGGTGTGTTCGCTGGTCACCGCGACCGTACTAGCGCTGCGCGAGGAGAAGCAGAGCGGCCAGCTGCGCCGGTACGCGCGCAACGCCCTGCTCGGTGGCGCCGCCGGCATTGCGGCCACCGGACTCGCGGAGGTGGTCGGCGGATTCGCGATCCTGATCGTCCTGGTCGCCCTCGCCGCCTCTCCGCCCGCGGTGCGCTGGTACGCCGTGCTGCTCGGCGAGCACCGGCCGGTCAAGTCCCGTACGGCGTACCCAGAGGCGAAGCGGCACCGGACGCTGAGCATCGAGGAACTGTGTACGGCGTGGACGCAGAGCTGTCTCGACCTGCGCGGGGCCTCCCCGGCGCAGGCGCTGCGATTCGTCGAGGCTCGCCAGTACTACCTCGACGAGCTGGAACGCCGGGATCCGGACGGGTTACGGGCCTGGCTCGCGACGGCGGCGAGCGCATCCGGCAGTCCGCGTCGTTTCATCTCGAGGCGTGCGGATGGCTGAGCGGCCAGCCGATGATGCTTGATTCCGCGGCCGGGTGGGCACCGGAAGGTCGAGGGCTCGCGGTCGCTCGGGAGGCCGCGTAGCCCAGGCCTCGGCGTTGCAACCTTCAGCGTCGGGGCCGCGCTACGCAGCGCTGCCGCCCGCCCTTCTGGTGGTCTTCTTGCTGGTCTTCTTGCTGGTCTTCTTAGTGGTCTTCTTGGCGGTGGTCTTCTTGGCCGAAGACTTGCGGCCGGTATGACGTGAGCGGGCGTTCTCGACGCTGGCGCGAAGCGCTTCCACCAGGTCGGACACGTTCGTCGCCTCGGGTTCGCTCTCGGCAACGACCTGCTCGCCGCGCCGCTTGCTCTCGACCAGCTTCTTCACCCGGTCGGTGTAGCTGTCGCGATACGACGACGGCCGCCACGGCCCGCTCATCGCCTCGACGAGGTCGGTCGCCATCTTCAACTGCTTGGCGTTCCTCGACTTCGGCGGCATTGTGCCGAGCTCCTTGTTCGGATCGCGGATCTCGTCGGCGAAGAACAGTGTCTCGAGCACGAGCACCTGCCCGTCGGCGCGGATCGCCGCCAGGTACTCCTTGCCGCGCATCACGAACGTCGCGATCGCGGCCCGGTTGGTCTTGGCCAGGGCGTCCCGCAGCAGTGCGTAGGACGAGGTGTTCTCCTGGTCCGGAGGCGCCAGGTAGTAGCTCTTCTGAAAATGCATCGGGTCGATCTCGGCAAGGTCGACGAACGTGCTGATCTCAAGCTGCCGGGACCGGCCGGGCGCGATGTCGTCGAGTTCCTCGGGCTCGACCATCACGTACTCGCCAGTGCTGGTCTCGTGGCCCTTGACGATCTTGTCGAAGTCGACCTCGCGGCCGGTCCGTTCGTTCACGCGCTTGTAGCGGATCCGGTCCGACGTACCGCGCTGGAACTGGTGGAAGTCCACCTCGTGCTCCTGCGTCGCGCTGTACAGCCCGACCGGTACCGATACCAGCCCGAAGCTGATGTAACCCGTCCAGATCGCCCGCGCCATACCCGTTCGATACCCGGTCGGAACCGGGCCCGAACCCGGGTTCAGTCGTGGGCGACGACGCAGAACTCGTTGCCGTCGGGGTCGCGGAGCAGGATCGAGTCGTGCTCGCCGGGATCGGGCCAGTCGTCGACCACGGTCGCCCCGAGCGCGACCAGGCGTTCGACGTGCTTGGCCCGCGCACCGACGTACAGGTCCAGGTGGACCGGCTCAGGATTGGTCGCGACCTCGTCGGCGACCAGCAGCGTGATCGCGGGACCACGCCCAGCCGGGTCGACAAGCATCGTGCGCTCCGGGTCGAGCCGCGGCTCGCGCGGCCGGTAGCCCAGCACCTGGGACCAGAACGCGACGGCCCGGTCCATGTCGGTCACGCATACCTCCACGGCGCTCACCGATCCTCCGATCTGCTCGGCCCCAACGCCCTATGTCCAGCCGGGGCGGGAGATAAACGGATCGGCGGCAGTTGCCGTCAGCAACGGAGAGCCCGGCCGATCTCCGCCGATCTACTGTGCGGAGATCGGCCGGGCCACCGTCAGGCAGCGCGGGGCACCGCCTGCTTCGACCCCTCCTCGACGAGTACGGCCCGGAGCTTGTCGAGGATCTCGCGCAACAGACGCGAGATCTGCATCTGGCTGACACCAAGCTCGGCGCCGATGCGTTCCTGGCTCCACTCCTGCTCGAACCGGAGCTCGAGGATGCGGCGTTCGCGGTTCTTCAGCTGAGCGATCAGGGGCTGCAACAGCATCAGCCGCTCGACCCGCTCGTAGTCGCTGTCCGGTCCGCCGAGCAGTTCGTGCACCGCGCCGGTCGCGCCATGAGCCGCCGGAGCGTCGAGCGACAGTGGCGCGAAGCAGCCGGCATCGGCCGCACTCTGCGCAGCCGTTATCTCCTCCGGATCCGCGCCGATCTCCTCGGCGAGCTCGTCGTCGGTCGGTGCCCGATGCAACTGCTGCACCAGCACGGGCTCCGCGATCGCGATCGCCGCGTGCAGTTCCTGCGTGCGCCGTGGCGGGCGTACCGTCCAGGCCGCGTCCCTGAAGTGTCGTTTCACCTCACCGCGGATGGTCGGTACGGCGTACGAGACGAACTCGCTGTTCTTCTCGATCGTGAACCCGTGCACGGCTTTGACCAGACCCAGGTATGCCACCTGGCTCAGGTCGTCGGGGTCGACGCCGCGGCCGCGGTAGCGCGCTGCCACCGATTCGGCCAGTCCGGCGTTCAACATCACCACGTCATCGAGCAGCTTGCGCCGCTTCGCTGCTGTGGTCTTCTCTGCGAGGGTGAGGAGCCGCTTGGTCTCCTCGGCACGGCGACGCCGGTCCCGGCGATCCGCAGTGATTGGACGATCGTCCACAAGTCGGCTGTCCACTAGAGGCCACCTTCGAGGCTTGGACTTGCCCGACGTGGCTTCTTATCTGAACCACTGTTGCTGAACCTACCCACGTTCAAGCCTGGCTCAACCATGCGGTTTTTGGTGGCCTGCACAACGGTCGGTTATCGAACGCGACGTTGCCGAGCCCCTCTGGGTGGACAAAATCGGTCGGCTCGGCGGCGCGTGCCGATCGCGTGTTCATGCCGTAGGCAACGATCTCGGGGCGGGTTGCCG
>JBKPSJ010000098.1:0-22769 GCA_046765875.1 Actinomycetota bacterium | reverse complement strand
GTATTGCGGGCCGGGCCCAGGCCCTGGTTCTCCTGGCTTATCAGGTGGAATCGAGGATCGCGGTTGCAGAACTCCTCGGCGATCCGGACGCTGTTGTCGGGCGAACCGTCGTCGACGAGCACGACCTCGAAATCCGAGTATGTCTGCCGGGCGATCGACTCGAGGCAGTCGCGGATGTACCGCTCGACGTTGTAGAAGGGCACGATCACGCTCAGCCGCGGGGTCATGGACCTTTCCCCGCAGCGCGATGACTGGCCATGATCCCCCCGTCCCAGTCGACCGGACGAGCAGCAGACGTTAGCACGCTGTAGAGCCACGGGACCGGTCGGGTGACGACATGGAATGTGTTCGACTAGACAACCATTCTCGATTACCGCGCATCTCGCTAACAGGGGTCAAGTAGCCTGCAGTGCGTGTCCGGCGGAAAGGTGCTCAGTTAATGGGGGAGGGTCCGTACCCCGGCCTGCTGGCTCGTCGCAGCGACGGTCGACGTGATGCGGCGGCCGAGGCCCCGGGTCTGCGGTCGAGACTGCGCTACACCGTGTCACGGTTCCCCGACCTTGCGCGTTTTCGGCCGTTCGACCGTGACGTGGCGCGATTTCGCGACCCGACGCTGCGATTCCTGCCCTGGCTGATTCCGGTCACCGTGATCGCCGGCGGGCTGAGGTTCCTCGATGTGCAGACCGGCCAGATCGCGGTCTACGGGCTGTACTTCCTGCTCGGCGTCGTGCTCCCCGGCATCTTGTTGCTGCGCGCACTGTGCGGCAGCACCGGCAGTTGGCCGGAGGACGTCGGGCTCGGCGCCGCGGTCGGCCTGGTCTACGAACTCATCGGCTGGGCGCTGTTCACCGCCATCGGGGTAGAGGGCTACCTGGCTGCCTGGCCCGCGCTGGTGGTGGTGGTCTTCGTGGCAGCGCGGCCGCTGCATCGGTACTGGCGTATCGGCCGGCCGCCCCGGGTTCCGGTGGCGTGGCACTGGGGCGTGGCCCTGGCCGTCACCCTCGCCCTGCTGGCCGGCCTCTACCTCGGCATGGCCGCCACCGTGCTTCCGCCGAACGGGAAGGCGTTCTACTCCGACCTGCTGTACCACCTTTCGATGGTCAACCAGGCGGTGCACAGCGTTCCGCCGGGCCTGCCGCAAGTGTCCGGGCATGCACTCGACTATCACTGGTTCGCCAACGCGGACATGGCCGCGGGCGTCGACATCACCCGCCTGCCATCCGAACTGGTGCTGTTGCGAATGTGGCCGCTGCCGATCTGGGCCGTGAGCCTGCTCGTGTTCGCCGCGATGGCTCGGCAGGTCAGCCGGAAGTGGTGGGCCGGCGTGCTGGCGGCGGCGTCGTTGTCCATCGGCCAGTTCGTCGACGTCTGGGCGATCCCGGCCGGGATGGGCTCCTCGCCGTTCACCTTCTACAGCCCGTCGCTGGTCTTCGGGACCCTGATGGCGGCGGCTGCGGCAGTGTTCCTCATGGACGGCCTCTACCGGGGTCCGGCGCCACGGCGGATGTGGATCCTCGCCGTTCCGCTGCTGATCGTGGCGGGCGGCGCCAAACCGACCGGGCTGCCGCTGCTGCTCGGCGGGCTGGGCATGGCCGGTCTGTGCCAGCTGGTCGTCAAGCGGCGATTGCCATGGCGCAGCATCGGCGCCGCGATCCTCGTCGGCGCGACCATTCTGGTCACGTTGCATACAGTCGTCGGCAGTACCGCCGGGTCGAACCTGCGGCTGTTCGGCATCGTTCGGTCGGCGCCCGGATACCGCCAGACGACCGGCGACATCGCGCTGGCAGCGGGGTCCGGCTGGACCCTGCCGTCGCTGCTCGACAGTGACAGCATCGCTTACTGGGGCGCGCTGGTCGTGCTCGCCACGATTCTGGTCGCTCAGCTCACCATGCTGTCCTCGTTCGTGGTTGTCGCGGCTCGCGGCACTCGGAGCGATCCGGTGGCCTGGTTCCTGATCGGCGCGGTGCTTGCGGGCTGGCTGGGGCTGCTGCTGGTCGATCACCCGTCGGCCGGCGAGATCTACTTCCAGCGAACAGCGCTGCCGTTCGCCGCCGCGGCCAGCGCTTGGGTCGTGGTGGCTGCGCTGCGGGGCCGCTCGCGACGCACACACGCCATCGTGATCGTGGCCGGCCTGGCCCTCGGGACGCTCCTGGTCGTGTTCGCGTCACAGTACAAGCCCGATCCGAACGGCTCGCGCGAAGACCGGATCGCGGCATTCGGGGTGCCGATGGCCGTGCTGGTCGGGACCTGTGTCGTGCTGGTGATCGTATGGGTGCTGGTGCGCTGGCGGCTGCGGGTGATCCGCGGGCTCGGCACGGGTATCGCGGTGCTGACGATGATCGGGATGTCGTTCCCGGCGCAGTGGAACACGTTGCGATACATCGGCGACTACGGCTGGCCGGCGACGCGGGACAGCACGGTTGCGGGCGACCAGGTGCACCCGGACGAGCAGCGGGCCGCCTTGTGGCTGAAGGCGAACTCGCGCCCGGACGACATCGTCGCGAGCAATACGGCCTGTCACCCGGCACGCCGGCAACCGCCGTGCGACGCCCGCGGGTTCATCGTCAGCGGGCTCGCCGGCCGGCAGACGGTGCTGGAGGGCTGGGCGTATACGCAGCAGGCGCTCGCCAAGCAGGGTGTGGACGGCAAGTCGTACCACTTCCAGCCGTCGCCGTGGCCGGACCGGGCCGGCATCATCGAGCGGCTGTTCACCGCGCCCAACCGCGAGGTGATCGATACCCTCCGAACGACCTACGGCGTGCGGTGGATCTTCGCTGACCAGCTCGCGGGGGACGTGCCGGTCCAAACACTCGGCAAGCTGGCAGTGCTGCGGCACGAGGAACCGTCCGTCCTCGTCTACGAGCTCGTACCGCCGCCGTCAGGGACTGCGGTTGGTGGTCGCTGATCGGTGGGTACTGCTCTCATACTAAGGACAACGGTCACCTACGGTGAGATGAGATCGGTCGTGCGCTGTGCTCAAAACCTCGCCTCGCACCCCGGAGCTGATTCAGCCGGCTGATCTGCGCGCCCCGCGTACCCGCCCACGTCCTGCCGTGGCCGCGATCTGGGTGGCGGCGTTCGTGCTTGGCGTATGGACGGTCCAGCGGTCGGGAGCGCCACTGCTCGACGTCGTCCGGTACGCGGCCTACTTCGGCGGCTGCGTGACCTTGCCAGGTGTCCTGTTGCTGCGTGCCTGCACGATCAGCCGGCGCACGCCGGCCGAGGACGTCGGCGTCGGTACAGCGGTCGGACTGGCCTATGAACTGGCCGGGTGGGCGATATGGACAGCACTGGGTCTGCCGCGGATGCTGATCGTCTGGGCGCTCGCAGTGCCAGTGACATTCCTCCTGGTGCCACGGCTGCGGCGATTCTGGCGTGCGCCGGAGGCCCCTCGGCTGTCGCTGTGGTGGTCCGCCGGACTCGCGTCGGTCATCTCGGCGGCGATCGTGTTCTGGTACGGCAGCGCCATCCAGCCGATCACCATTCCGCCGAACGGGGCGTCGTATTACCCGGATCTCCTGTGGCACCTGTCGCTGGTCCAGGAGGCCGGCCGGCACGTGCCACCGCAGATACCCCAGGTCGCCGGCGAGACCCTGCACTATCACTGGTTCGCCGATGCGCACCTCGCGTCCGCCGCTCATATCAGCGGTGACGATCCGCGGCTGATCGTGTTCCGGCTGTGGTTCGCCCCGCTGCTGGTCGCAACAGCGCTGTGCATCGCGGCCCTGGCGCGCCAGGTCAGCCGGGCCTGGTGGACGGGTCCGATCGCGGTCGTCGTCACCGTCATCACCTGCCGGGTCGCGCTGTGGCAGTACGTCGGCTTCGGCCCGATGCCGGTGGTCTTCCTGAGCCCCACCCAGACCTACGGCTCGTTGCTGTGCGTTGCGGCCGCGATCCTCCTGCTGGCGGTGTTGTTCGGCCGGCAACCACGGCGGGCATGGATCGCGGTCGCGTTGCTGCTGTGCGCATCGGCCGGGTCGAAGCCGACCACGATCCCGTTGCTGCTGGTCGGGACCGGGCTGGCAGCGCTGTTCCTACTGATCCGGAGCGGCCGGTTGCCCAAGGCGACCCTTCTGACCTGCGTGGGTCTGCTCGTGCTTGGTTTCGTCGCCGCAAGCACCGTGACGGGCAGCACATCCGGGACCGGTATCCGCCTCTTCGGCTTCCTGCGGCTCTTCCCCGGGTACAGGGTCGTCACCGGCGACACCACCTACCCGGTTCCACGCGGCAGCCTGATCGTCGCCGGACTGCGGAACGCCGACGCTCACGTGATCATGTGGGCCATGCTGATGCTGCTGGTCGCACTCGTGACCATGGCGATGTGCGTCGTACCGTTGCTGGCCGTCGTGGTCCCGCGCACCCGGAACGATCCCGTCCACTGGTGGCTGCTGGGCGCGGTCATCGGCGGCTGGCTCGGGTACGTGCTGGTCGATCACCCCGGCGGTGCGGAGAACTACTTCCTCGGCAGTGCCGTTCCGTTCGGCGTCGTGCTGACGACATCAGTGGCAGCAGCAGGTCTCCACGGGCGGTCGCGGCGGACCCGTCGTACCGTCGTGATCGCGACGTTGGCGCCGGCCGTCATGGTGCTTGGCATGATCCGCCTGTTCGGCAACGTGGGTCCGGCGCCGCACGGCCGGTACGCGATCATCTGGCTTGTCGCCGAACCGCTGCTCTGGTTCGCCGTCATCACGCTGCTGGCCGTCATCGGCTGGACGGTGCTGCGGATCACCCGGCCGGCCGTCCGCGGACTCGGTGTCACCGTCGTCGCCGTAGCGGCGCTCGGCCTCGTCTTGCCCGGCCGGCCGCCGCACGCGGTGCTCGACGCTCTGGCTATGGACACACCTTCACCGCAACGAAACCAGGCCCGGCCCGCGTTCACGGCGGCGGAGAACCAGGCGGCCGACTGGGTCGAGCACAACGTGCCGGCCGACGATGTGGTGGCGACCAACACGCTGTGCAAGCTGCCCCGAGCGCCCGGCCAGTGTGACGCACGCGGCTATCTGGTCAGCGGCATCGGCGGCCGGCGGACGTTCATCGAGGGATGGGCCTACACGGAGCAATCCATGAAGAACCAGCAGCCGGACGTCCACTACACGATGCTGTCGTCGCCATGGCCGGACCGGGTCGAGGTCACCGAGCGCGCGATCGTCGGTCCGTCCGCGGCCACGATGCAGGCTCTCAAGACGGCCGGCGTGCGCTGGCTGTTCGTCGACCAGCGGTTCGGCGTCCCGGACACCGAGGGACTGCGGCGGTACGCCGACCAGCGGTTCGACAACGGCGGGGTGCAGATCTATCAGCTGCGATAACGCGCACACGGCAACCGGTGGCGGCGGGCTTGCGATATAACGAGGCGTGGCGGAGTTGACTGAGTTTCCCGCGTTCTGTGCCGCGGCCCGGACGTTCTGGCGCTGCAACACGCAGCCGCCCGCCGATCCGGTGGTCCTCGTGGAGGCGATGACCCCAGACCTGCGGCTCACGTTGCGGAACCTGGCCACGGCGAACGCCATCCGCCGGATCGTGCCGTCCCGGCTGGTCGTCCTGACCGGCTCGGATCCGGACTGGGACCGATTGCACACGGGCGACGCGGACCCGGCCGACGTGGAGGCGATCGCTCGGGCGTACGGGGCCGACGATGTGCTGGACGTGCACGCCCTGGCCGGCCGGCTGGCCACCGGCGCACCGCCGGCCACCTTCACCGTCGCGGATCGCACCTTCGGCACATCCGGCCTGGGCAGCGGGATCGACCCGGCCGTCTTCGATCGCGCCGTCGCGGCAACCGCCGCCCGGCTGCTGCGGACCGTCCGAACCGACCCTGGCACTGGGCAGTACAAGGCGATCCGGCGCCGTGCCGAGGCCTTCGCCACGATCTATGAAGCGCTGTGCGGCGAACTCCGGCCGGTCGCGCTGGTGACCGGCATGGTCGACTACGACCGGTGGGGTTTCGCGGTCGATGCGGCGATGCGAGCCGGCGTACCGGTCCTGCACGTACAGCTCACCGGCACCCTCAAGGTCTATGGACACTTCTCGGCCGGCGCCGATCCGTCCGCCCCGGTCCGCGCCGAGCACACCAAACGCCTCGCCGAGTTCTTCGACGCGTACGTCTGGCCGCGCCGTGAGGAGTTGCACCGGTTCGCCGAGCTGGTGAGCTGGCGCAACAAGTTGAACCTCGGCCGGCCCGCGTGGTGGCGGGGCGGTGGTGCGGTCTCGGTCGTCGAGCTGACGACGCCCGCCGAGCGGGCCGCTCTGCGTCTGCACGCGATGGAGCGGTTCGGGTTCAACCCGGACAAGCCGGTCGTCGTCGTGTACAACCACGCGCTGACCGATGCCCTCGGCACCAACGTCGAGGCGTTCACCGATCCCATCGACTGGCTGGAGTACACCGCCCGGCTGGCGGCATCCCGCGACGACGCGAACTGGCTGTTCCTCGACCACCCGTACCAGGCCGACTTCGACGTCAGCGGCACCTTCGACATGGTCGCCCGGCAGAGTGGGGAGCGCGCCCACCTCGCCTTCGCCAAGAGCATGGATCTGAGCCGCAACATGATCTGGAGCCTGGCTGACCTCGGCGTCACGATCCGCGGCAGCGTCGGTGCCGAGCTTCCGGCGTACGGCGTCGGTGTGGTTCAGGCGGGCTGGTCGGAGTGGAGCGGGATCGGGTTCGACTCGGTCGCACGGGACCCCGACCACTACCGGCTGCTGATGGAGGAGTCGCTGACCGCGCTGAAGGCCGGCCGGCCGGTGGTCTCCGACGAACAGGTGGACAAGGCCCGGCTGTGGATGTGGTTCTACCGCAGCGCCACGGACGTGCCGTCGGTGTTCGTCCAGCACTGGGAGCTCGGCGTCACCGACGAGTTGTTCACGGTGCTGCGTACGACGATGGAACATGTCGAACCGGACTCAGATCCGCTGTTCAGCTCCGTAAGCAGGATGTGGGAGCGGCGCGAGCCCGTGCTGACCAGGTCCGACTTCACCAGTGACGAGGAGGTGGCTGTGTGAACCGGCTGACGACCGAGTTCGACGCACCGATCGCCGCGGTGCAGGTTCCGATGACGCTGACCCGCGGCGACGACCCGGCGCTGCACCTGATCGACGGCCTCGTGCGCGGCGTCAAACTGCCCGGCCGGTTCCAGCGCTCACCGGGCTTGTTCGGCCTCAAGGTCGAGCCGACCACGCAGCGCACCGGTGTGACAGTCACCTTCGGCGCGGACGCGGGTTCGGACACCTGGTGGCAGGATCGGGCCCCGGTGCCGGAGGGGTCGAAGGCCGGGGCGCGGCTGCTGGCGATCAGCGCGCAGGGCCGTCCGCGCGGCGCGGTGCTGCTGCCGGGCAAGCGGACCAAGCCGAAAGAGGTCAGCCTGTCGTTCGAACTCAGTGCAGACGAGCTCGATCCCGAAGGCCTGCTGGTGATCGAGGCCGGTGCGCCGGCGGCGCGGATGCCGGACTGGCTGGCGGCGGCGACCACGCCCTACCCGGCGATCGGCGTCACCGTCCTCAAGGTCGAGCTGGCCGCAGGTGGTGCGACCCCGGTCGCCCCGGCGACCACCGCGCCGGTGTCGTTGGGGTTGTTCGTGGTCGGGCCGTCGCAGATCGATTCGGCGCCGGCCTGGCGGCTGCGACTGGACACCGGCTCGGGCACGGGGTCGGAGGATCTCGAGCGCGCTCAGGCACGTTCCTCGGTTGTGGGGCTGCCGCCTTCGCCGAACGTCGGCAGCCGGATACCGCACGGCCGGCCGCTGCCGCCGCCCGGACCGCGCTTCCGGGTCGGCCGGTGGATGGCCGGGCTACGCGCCCGCGCCGCCGCCGAGGGACGACTCGACGGCCAAGGCAAGGAGTTGCGCGGCGAACGCCCGGAGCTCGAGATCAGCGGTTCCGCGAGCTCGACCCGGCCGACTTCCAGGTCCGGCCCGTCGGCGTTCCCGGAGGCGACCGTGGTCGCCGGGCTGCTGGCCGATCTGGTCCGCGAACGCCGGCTGCGAGTACGGCTGGCCGGCCTGTACTCGGGCGCCGAGCAGACGCTTCCTGTCAAGCTGCTTTGTGACGGCGAGCTTGAGATCGCCGCGCCCGGCCCGCTGCGCGAGCCGAGCGTGATCCGCGTCGACGCGGCCGAGGACGAGCTGTTCTCCGCCCCCGAGCTCCGCCGCCCGGGCGTGGCCTGGTACCTGATCGGCTGATCAGGTACTTCAGGCGGTTGGCTCAGGCCGTCAGCGGCTCTGCGCTGGTCATCATCCAGTGGCTGCCCGGGATCCGGGTGGCCTCGCGCTCGACGTATCCCTCGACCGAGGCGAACGCGCTGCGGGCCAGGTCCTCGAACTCCTTGGGCTCGCGGACGAACTCACCGCGGTCGTTCTCCGACATCCAGCGCGACACCCGGCCCTGGGTGGGCTCGAAGCAGGTGTCGACGCTGACCACCCGGCCACCCGGCGCCAGCACCCGGCCGGCCAGCTCGAGCAGTTGCAGCGACTCGTCGTCGGACAGGTGGTGCAGCAGCCCGAGCAGCAGTACGGCGTCGACCTTCGGCAGCTTCGCCGCCTGCTCGTCGTCGAAGATGCCCAGGTGGATGGTGGCGCCGCGGCCGGCCCACTTCTTGTTCGCCCACTCGACGTACCGGGGCTCGGTGTCGAAACCGTGGTACTGGATCGGCTGCGGCAGCTTCTCGAAGTAGTACGCGGGGCCGCAGCCGACGTCGAGAACGGTGTCGCCCGGCTTCAGCTTCGCTGTCTCGATACACCGGTACCGGAGCCGGTCGGCGCCCACGACTTTCTGCAGCGTTAGGTACGCCGGCACGTGGGAGAGCAGGTTCTTCAGCGCTTGCATGTGTGAATGTCCTCGAACTGTCTTCGAATCGGTCAACGTGACCGCAGGATCATAGCGTCACCGTAGGCACACCTCGGGCCGGACGGCGAGCCTGGACGTACCGGTAGGTCAGAGGAGGTCCCAGGTGAGGGCGGTGCCGGCTACGGCGTCCTTGCGGAACTCGCGGCCCTCGACCTTGCGGTACTCGTCGGGTGCCAGGCCGCCGGCCGGGCGAACCGAGCGGACGTTGTCGGGGGCAACCTTCTCGCCTGCCTTGACGTCGCGGGTGACGTACAGCGAGCGGCGGAAGCGCAGCACGTTCTGCTCGGCCTGCTTCGGGCCGATGACCGGCTCACCCAGCGCCAGCCAGGCCACCTTGGTGCCCTCGACCAGTTGGGTCACCTCGGCCGGCTCGAGCGAGAACGCGGAGTCCACGCCACCATCGGCCCGGGCGAGCGTCACGTGCTTCTCGATCACGGTCGCGCCGAGCGCCACCGCGGCGATCGCCGCGCCGATGCCCATCGTGTGGTCGGACAGCCCGATCTGAAGGTCGAGCGCGTCGCGCAGTACGGGAATGCCGCGCAGGTTCGACTGATCCGCCGGTGCCGGGTAGCTCGCCGTACAGGACAGCACGATGATCTGCTCGTTGCCGGTCTCGCGGGCGGCCCGGACCGCAGCGTCGATGTCGATCAGCGTCGCCGATCCGGTCGAGATGATCACCGGTTTGCCGGTCTCGGCCATCCCGCGGACCAGCGGCAGGTCGCCGATCTCGTTCGAGGCGACCTTGTACGCCGGTACGTCGAGCTTCTCGAGGAACTGGATCGCGGTCGGGTCGAACGGCGACGAGAACGCCTCCATGCCAAGCTGGTGCGCGAGCGCGAAGATCGGCTCGTGCCACTCCCACGGGGTGTGCGCCTGTTCGTACAGGTCGTACAGCCGGGCGTTGGCCCACAGCTTGTGGTCGGCGGGCAGCCGGAAGGCCGGCGTGTCGACGTTCAGTGTGATCGTGTCGGCGGTGTACGTCTGCAGCTTGAGCGCCTGCACCCCGGTCTCGCCGAGGGCGCGAACGATGTCCAGCGCGCGCTCCAGGTCGCCGTTATGGTTGCCCGACATCTCGGCGATGATGAACGGCTGGTGGTCCGGACCGACCGGGACCTTGCCGAAGTTGATCGTGGCGGTCTTGCTCATGAGCTTCCCTTCGGCTTGCGCCGGTCGTCCTTGTGCAATCGGAGCGGATAGACGGTGATCTCGCGGCCGTCGGCGACCCGCGTCTCGGGCTCGCCCTCGGTGAAACGGAACCGCCGGTTCATCTGGCGTACGACGGTGTTGTGCTCGAGCACCTCGCCCTGCAGTTCGTCCAGGCCGAGCTCGTCGAATGCGTACGCGGTGGCGTCCTTCATGACCTCGATCCAGGCCGGCAGCGTCTCGCCGCGCTCGGCCAGGCCGTCGGCGTCGAGGAAGAAACCCCACGCACCGGTCTTGCCATCGAGGTCGAAGAAGTTGACCACACCCGACGGCACCCCGGCACGTTCGTAGATCAGCACCCGGCGGGCCGGGTCGGCCGAGGCCCTGGCCCACCAGCCGGCATGCTCCTCCGCGGTGATCTCGTGGGAGTTGACGCTCACGTCACGGTTCGGCTGCTGGTTGCGCCATCGGCGGATATCGTCGACGTCGGAGTCGGTGGCCCTGCGCAGCATGTCCCCGAGGCTACCGTCCGTACCGCCCCACCCCACCACAAGCCCGCCTGGAACGAGCCCCTACTCGAGCTGATGCGGCAAGCTCTGTAAACGGTAGCGTAAGGTGCCTGTAAACGGTAGCGTAGAAAGCCGGAAAACGGTAGCGTAGGCGTGGTGGCACAGTATCTTGCCCGGATCGTCGACTCCGAACTCGACACGCTACTGGCCGGGGTCTCGGCGGTCAGCATCGAGGGACCGCGCGCCGTCGGCAAGACCGCGACCGCCATCCGTCGCGCTGCGTCTGTGTTCGCACTGGACGATCCGGCACAGCATGCTCTGCTCGCCGCGGACCCGCGCCGCATCACCGCAGTCGCGGCGCCAGTCCTGGTGGATGAGTGGCAGTTGCAGCCCCCGTTGTGGGACGTTGTGCGGAGGAGCGTTGACGAGAATCCTGCGCCTGGCCGGTTCTTGCTGACCGGCAGCGCCGAACCAGCCGACGCCCCGACGCACTCCGGCGCCGGTCGCATCGTGCGACTGCGAATGCGGCCGATGTGTCTGGCAGAGCGTGGACTGGCCGAGTCCACCGTGAGTCTGCGCGAGTTGCTCGCGGGAGAGCGACCGGACATGGGCGGCAGCACCGACGTCGACCTGTCCGTCTACGCCGACGAGGTCGTGCGATCGGGTTTCCCGGCGATCCGCATCCTGCCCGACCGGGCCCGGCGAGCCCAGATCGACGGCTATCTCGATCGGATCGTCGAGCACGACTTCGCCGAGCAGGGTCACTCGGTACGGCGGCCCGCGGTTCTCCGTTCGTGGCTGACGGCGTACGCCGCGGCGACCGCGACCACGACCTCGTACAACGCCATCATGGCGGCGGCGACGCCCGGCGATGCGGTCAAGCCGGCCAAGACGACGACCATCGGGTACCGCGACGTGCTCAGCCAGTTGTGGCTGCTCGATCCGGTGCCCGGCTGGTCGCCGACGCGCAACCACTTCTCACGATTGGTCGTCGCGCCGAAACACCACCTTGCCGATCCGGCGTTCGCCGCCAGGTTGCTCGGCGCCGATGCGGATGCGCTGCTCGACGGCACGGCGGCCGCAGGCGCACTGCGAGCACGTGACGGTGTTCTGCTCGGCAGGCTGTTCGAGTCGCTGGTGACCCTCGGCGTGCAGGTACTCGCGGAAGCGGCTGAAGCCACGGTCCGACATCTGCGGACCGGCAACGGCGACCATGAGGTCGATCTGATTGTCGAGCGGGCTGACCATCGGGTCGTCGCCATCGAGGTCAAGCTCGGAACGACGGTCCGTGACGCCGATGTCCGGCACCTGCACTGGCTGCGCGAGCGGATCGGTGACGACCTCCTCGATGTCGTCGTCATCAACACCGGTGCGGAGGCGTACCGCAGGCCGGACGGAGTAGCCGTGGTGCCGGCCTGTCTACTGGGTCCGTAGGAGTCACTGGTCGTCGGAAAGCAACCGCGATTCTGGCTCGGGCCGTAGATGCCGATAGGCTCTGCGGCCATGAGTCAGTTGACGCGCGCCCAGATCCGCGACCTGATGGGCGAGGTGATGAACGCACAGGGCAAGTCGCTGCCGTCCGACGACGGTGCCGACCTGCGGGACATCGGCTTCCGTTCCCTGGACTTCTCCGAGCTGGCACTGCGGGTGGAGGACGAGATCGGCGACGAGCTGAATTTCGACGCACCCGGCCTTCGGCAGATCGCCAAGGTGGCGGACGTGCTCGACTTCATCGAGCAGTTGCAGACCGCCTGACCCACGACCTGAGTCGAGCGCCTACACGAAATGAACGTCTGAGTTGATCAGTGTGACCGAGACCCGACGCCGTTCCACCGCCCTGGTAGGTGACGACAACCGCATCGTCGTCGGCGGGCAGACCGTGACCTGGCGGACGTTGCCGAAGCTGCCGCAGCTGCCGTCGCCGGCCGCGGTGCTCGTCGACGCCGGCGTGGACGCGCTCGCGGCGGTACGGCACCACGCGGTACACGGCACCGAACTGCTGGTCGCCACCCTGAGCCGGGTGGATCCGAAGATGCGCGACGAGCTCGGCGAGTCCGGGTTCGCGATCGTGCTCGCCTCCGGCGGCAAGAGCTCGGTCAAGCCCGCCCGGCTGCGCCGGATCGAGGAGTCCGGCCGGGTGTGGCTGCTGACCTCGGGCTCGACCGGCCGGCCCAAGCGGATCGGTCACACGCTGGAGTCGCTGACCACAGTCCACGGCAAGCAGCCGGAGCGGGTCTGGCTCAACCCGTACTCGCCCGGTACATACGCCTGGTGGCAGGTGGTCACGATCTCGCTGACGATGGCCGACCAGCACATGGTCATGGTCGAGCCGTCGGAGCTGGACAGCTGGCCGGTGATCGCGGCCGAGCACGGCGTCACCGCAGCGTCCGGTACGCCGACCTTCTGGCGGCAGACGCTGTACCGCGACAGCGAGGCGCTGGCGAAGGTGCCGCTGGAGCAGATCACTCTGGGTGGCGAGCCTGTCGACCAGGCCATCTTGGACCAGCTGCACGACATCTGCCCGCAGGCCCGGATCTCGTGGATCTACGCCTCGTCGGAGGTCGGCGCCTCGATCGTCGTCCACGACGGCAAGGCGGGTTTCCCGAAGTCCTGGCTGGACCGCCGGCCGGGCACGGGATCCGAGCGGCCGGTCCTGTCGGTAGAGGGCAACGAACTGGTCATCACGTCGCCGCACCACGGTGCCGGCCTGGACGGCGCCGTGCACACCGGCGATCGGGTCGAGATCGTCGACGACCGGGTGCTGATCACAGGCCGGCTGGACAGCGACGAGATCAACGTCGGCGGATCGAAGGTGTCGGCCGGTCTGGTGCGCAATGTGCTCACCGCGCACCCCGCGGTCGCGTGGGCCAGGGTGTACGCGCGCAAGGCTCCGATCGTGGGCCGGATGGTTGCCGCCGAGGTGGTGCTCGACACGTCGATGGGCCCGACCACCGACGCCGATCTGGTGCGCTGGTGTACGAGCCGGCTGCCCGACTACGGCGTACCGCGCCGGATCCGGATCCTGGACGAGATCCCCGCGAAGGAGACACTGAAGAGCGATGTCTGAGCTGGTACCTCCTTCGAGTGTCGTCCTGGTCTCCGGCGGGTCCCGCGGGCTCGGGCTGGCGATCGTCACCGACCTGCTCGGCCGCGGCGTCAAGGTCGCGGCGTTCGCGCGTACGGTCACGCCCGAGCTGACCGCGCTGGCCGAGAAGTACCCCGACCAATTGCACACCGGCTCGGTCGACATCAACGACGCCAAGGCGGGGCAGGCGTTCATCAAACAGGTCGAGGACAGGCTCGGCCCGATCGACGGCATCGTCAACAACGCGGCCGTCGGCCAGGACTCGCTGCACGTGCACACCTCAGCCGACCAGATCGCGAACATCATCCAGACCAACCTGACCGCGCCGCTGGTGCTGACCCGGTTCGTGCTGCGGCGGATGCTCGCCAAGGGCCTCAAGGGCCGCATCGTCAACGTCACCTCGATCTGCGCACAACGCGGGTACCCGGGCCTGGTGGCGTACTCGGCGACCAAGGGCGGCATGGACGCGGCCACCCGCTCGCTGGCCCGCGAGCTCGGCGGCCGGGTTCTGGCCAACGCCGTGGCGCCCGGCTTCTTCGCTTCCGAAATGTCGGCCGTGCTCGGCCAGACCCAGCTCGACCAGATCGTGCGGCGCACCCCGACCGGGCACCTGACCGAGCCCGAACAGGTCGTACCGGTGGTCCGGATGCTGCTGCTGGACGACACCAACATCAACGGGCAGGTGCTGGTCATCGATGGCGCTGCTTCGATCTGACGTGCAGGCGCTGCTCGTGGACGCCGAGTCCCACCTGCGCGTCGGCTCGGCCGCGCAACTCGCCGACGCCGTCACCCGTTCGCATCTGGCCGACTTCCGCTGTGTCGGGTGGTACGGCGCCGTACCGGCCGGGTGGACCGTGGTCATCGACGCCGAGTACGGCGATGCCGCCGTGCCGGCTCCGCTGGCGGCACAGTTCGGAACCGACCGGTTCTGGGAACGGTGGACCCGTGCGGAATGTCTGTGCAAGCTGGCCGACGTACCGATGCTGGCCTGGTGGCCCGCGCACGGCCTCGATGTACCGGCCGACTTCACCGGTGAATGGCGGACTCTGCGACTTCCGGCCGACGACCGCGAGTTGGTCGTATCGGTGGCCGTCGGTCACAGTAGTGTGACCGGGTGATGGACCGGCGCAACCTTCCGATCTATTCGCGCGTCGTGTTAGTGCCCGGAGTCCGTACTGAGGAGTGAGGTCGTGGAGGAGTACCCGGCGCACGAGGTGTCGGTGGTCGTACCGGTCTACCGCGGCGAGGAGAGCCTTCCCGCGCTGCTGGAGGAACTGGACGCGCTGCACGGCGAGTTCGGCACGCCGGGCGGCAACCGGGTCACCGTCGGTGAGGTGCTGCTGGTCCACGACCACGGACCCGACGACTCGGCCCGGGTGATCCGCGAGCTCGCCGCCAAGTACAGCTTCGTCCGTCCGGTCTGGCTGAGCCGCAACTTCGGCCAGCACGCCGCGACCCTCGCCGGGATGGCGTCCTCGGGCGGCGACTGGATCCTGACCATCGACGAGGACGGGCAGTACGACCCGAAGTACGTCGGCGCGATGCTCGACGTAGCGCTGGCCCAGCGGGCGACGGTCGTGTACGCCAAGCCGACCAATGCCGCTCCGCACGGCGCGGCCCGCAACTTCGCGTCGAAGGTCGCCAAGTCGCTGATCGAGTCGGTGCTGACCGGTGGCGGCACGCAGATGTTCCACAGCTTCCGGTTGGTGCTCGGCGAGGTCGGTCGGAGCGTCGCGGCGTACTCGGGCGCAGGCGTCTACCTCGACGTCGCGCTGAGCTGGGTGGCCGGTGACACCGCCACCTGCCCGGTCGAGCTGCGCGACGGAGCCGACCGGCCGTCGGGGTACAACCTGCGCAGCCTGTTCTCGCACTTCTGGCGGATGGTGCTGACCAGCGGTACCCGCCTGCTGCGGGTGGTCAGCATCGCCGGCGTCCTGACCGCGTTGCTCGGCGTCGTAGTGGCGCTCGGCCTGGTGGCGAATCGGTTGTGGGGGGCGGATCTGCTGCCCGGCTGGACGTCGACCATGGTCGTGATCCTGCTCAGCACCGGGGCGATCCTGTTCTCGCTCGGGATCGTCGCGGAATACCTGGGCGTCGCGGTCAACATGGCGATGGGCAAGCCGCTCTACCTGATCGTGTCCGATCCGGAGCAGGGTCCGCTCGGCCGCCGTCCCGCGCCCCTCCGTTCCGCCGAGGCATCCCGCGCCTCCGAGACCCCGGCCGAGGACGACACCTCCGGTCGCACGCCGGCCGAGCGGTCGTGACCGCGCCGACCTGGGTGGTCGGCGCGGGTGGCCTGCTCGGCCGCCACGTCGTCACCAGGCTGGCCGCCGGCGATCACGAGGTCATCACCGTCAAGGTTCACTGGGCCGACCCGGGCGAGGCCCGCGAGGCACTCGAGCGCGGGTACGCCGAACTGCTCGACCGTGCCGCCGGCGGTCCATGGAACATCGCCTGGTGCGCCGGCGCGGGCGTGGTGTCGAGCTCGCCCGAGGCGCTGGAGCAGGACGCAGCGGTGTTCACCGACTTCGTCCGACATGTCGCGGAGAACCCGGAGGTGTGTTCTCGCGGGGCGTTCTTCCTCGCCTCGTCAGCCGGAGGCGTGTACGCCGGCTCGCCGTCGGCCCCGCCGTACACCGAGGACAGCGAGCCGCGCCCATTGGCACCGTACGGCTGGACGAAGCTGACCAAGGAGGCCGAGCTCGCTGCGGTCGCCCGGGCTACCGGGATGGCGGCGCTCATCGGCCGGATCGCCAACCTGTACGGGCCGGGGCAGAACATCGACAAGCCGCAGGGCCTGGTCTCGCACCTGTGCCGCGCGCACTTCACCGGCCAGCCGCTGTCGATCTACGTACCGCTGGACACGTTGCGGGACTACCTGATGGTCGGGGACTGCGCCGACATGGTCGTGGCCGGGTTGGATGGCGTACGCGATGTCGTCGCGGGTGGTGACCCGGTGATGATCAAGATCCTCGCCTCGGGTCGCGTGACGTCGGTGGCCGCACTGATCGCGGAGACCACCCGGGTGCTGCGCAAGCGGCCGCGGATCGAGTTGGTGTCGACTGCGAGCTCGGCGCTGCAGGCACGTGACCTGCGGCTGAAGTCCGTGCGCTGGCCCGAGCTCGACCGGTACGCCCGGACCACACTGCCGGCCGGAATCGCCGCCACGGCCGAGGACATCGAGCACCGGCTCCGCCTGGCCGGGCACACCCGCTAACGCGAGGCTGGGCCTGTCCGGAGGCCGTCGAGGACCAGGCCGAGCATCCGGTGCACCTCGTCGGGCTTCCCCGAGCTGTGAGCCATGCCGCCGACAAGTTTGAGCACGTCGAGCGGGTCGACGTCTCGGCGGATCTCACCGGCCTCCTGGGCCCGCGTGAACATCAGCGACGCCGTGCTCTCGATCGAGACCCGGCAGCCGGCGAAGAACTCCGAGTCCTTACCGATCGACTCGACCAACTCCCGCGCGACCGCGCTCTTGGCGACTGCGAAGTCGACGAAGTCGGTCAGCCAGGTGACGAGTGCCTCGTACGGCGGTAGGTCGAGCAGCTTGAGCGCGCCCTCGCACATCGACTGGATCTCCTCGACGTACACGGCCTCGAGCAGCGCCTGTCGGTTCGGGAACCGCCGGTAGAGGGTGCCGATCCCAACCCCGGCGCGACGCGCGATCTCCTCCAGCGACGCGTGCTGGCCGTGCTCGAGGAACGCCTGCCGGGCAGCCGCGATCAGCAGGTCGTAGTTGCGCCGCGCGTCGGCGCGGGTCGGCCGCTGCAGCGGCGGCATCTGAGGCAGGGACATCTTTCTCCAGCAAACCGTTGCAAAACGGAGGGTACCTCCGTATTGTATCCGGAGGAGCGCTCCGCTTTCGACTTCCACTCTAGCCCCTTCATGGGGAAGGAGCACACTCACTGTGTCATCCACGTCTGTGGCGCCCTCGGGCGCCGGTACGGGCACGCCCGGAACCGGGCGTCGCCAGTCGATCATGCTGGCGGTCATCCTGGTCACCCAGTTGATGGTGGTCCTGGACGCGACCGTCGTGATCGTCGCGCTGCCCAACGTCCGGACCGCGCTCGGGTTCAGCGCGGCCGACCTGTCCTGGGTGCAGAACGCCTACGCGCTCGCCTTCGGCGGGCTGATGCTTCTCGGTGCGCGGGCCGGTGACATCCTCGGCCGCCGCCGGGTGTTTCTCACCGGCATCTCGGTGTTCACGACCGCCTCGTTCCTCGGCGGTCTGGCGCAGACCGCCGGCATGCTGCTCGCGGCCCGCGCCCTGCAGGGAGTCGGCGCCGCCATCGCCGCGCCGGCCGCGCTGACCCTGCTGATCATGACCTTCCAGGAGGGCCCGCCGCGCAACCGTGCACTCGGCTACTACAGCCTGGTGTCCTCCGGCGGCGGAAGCGTCGGCCTGGTGGTCGGCGGCATGCTGACCGACTGGGTCTCATGGCGCTGGGGTCTGTTCATCAACGTCCCGATCGGGATCGCACTGGTGCTCGTCGCCCGGAACTACCTGACCGAGACGCCGACCCGGTCCGGCCGGTTCGACGCCGCCGGTGCGCTCACCTCGACCCTCGGCATCACATCGATCGTGTACGGGCTCACCCGGGTAGGCGCGCACGGTTGGACCAACGCGACCACGCTGGCCGCGTTCGCCGCGGGAGTCCTGTTGCTGGTCGGGTTCGTGGTGGTCGAGCGCCGCGCCGAGCAGCCGATCACGCCGCTGCGGCTGTTCCTCGACCGGGACCGCAGCCTGTCGTACCTGACGATGCTGCTCGTGGTCAGCGCGATGTTCGGGATGTTCTTCTTCCTGAGCCAGTTCCTCCAAGGGGTGCTGCTGTTCAGCCCGCTCGAGGCCGGACTGGCGTTCCTGCCGCTGACCGCGCTGTTGTTCGGCATGGCCCGGGTGGTTCCGCGGCTGATGGATCGGGTCGGGCCGGCCCGGCTGATGATCACCGGCTCGGTCCTGATCGTGGCCGGGATGCTGTGGCTGACCCGGATCGGCGAGGGAAGCAGCTACCTGGGCTCGGTGATCGGGCCGATGGTGCTGTTCGGGTTCGGCGCCGGGCAGATCTTCATCCCGCTGGTCAGCCGTGCGGTGTCCGGTGTGCAACCGCAGGACGCGGGTGCCGCATCAGGTCTGCTGAACGTGATCCAGCAGGTCGGAGGAGCGCTCGGCCTCGCGATCCTGGTGACCGTGTACGGCACGTCCAGCCGATCGGCCGCTGCCGCGGGTGACACCGTGCACGCCCTGGCCGAGGGCATCGGCTCGGCGTTCGCGGCGTCGCTCGTCTTCGCCGTGCTGACGCTGATCGTGGTCGTCGTCTCGTTGCGGCCGTGGGTCAGGACAGCGGCAGCGAGTACGTCGTCGAGCGCCGGGTGACGGTGAAGCCGAGACGCTCGTACAACCCGAGCGCACCGGTCGGATTCGCCGCGTCGACACCCAGCGACGCGGTCTCGAACCCGGCCGCCTCGGCAGCCGCGAGCGTGCTCGCCAGCAGCGCGTTGGCGGCACCGCGGCCGCGGTACGGCCGCCGGGTTCCGACCAGCCCGATGTACACATCGCGGCGGCCGGTGATGGCGGTCTCGGCGTCGTACTCGTAGGCCATCACGTACGACGCGACCTGCTCGCCGTCCAGCAGCAGATGCGACTGACCGGGCCGGAACGACTTGCTTCCAGCGGTCCGGGCCCGCCACCCGTCCGGGTCGGCCGGCGTGCTGCCCCAGTGATCTAGGAACGCCTCGTTGTGCGCCAGCCTGGTGGCCTCGTCATACCGGTCCTCGAACGCGGTCACGATCAGGCCGTCCGGTACCGCGGCACCTGCGTCGGGCCGGTCGGACAGAGTGAGCGTCATCTCGGCGAAGTAGCGCACCGGGCTCATGCCGGCGCTGTCGAGCATGGCGTGCAGGCCGGCGTTCGCGTCGCCGCCGTGCGCGTGCAGTTCACCGGCCAGGTCCGGATGCCGGTCCTGGTGCCGCTCGCCAGCGCGGTCGTGCGCCCACTCGAGCAGGCGACCGCCGAGGCCGCGCCGTCGCCAGTCCGGGTGCACGCCTCCGATGAAGTTGATCCGGTCCGTGTCGCGCGGCTCCGGCCCGCTCCAGATCACCGCCCAGCCGGCCATCCGGTCACCCGACCACAGCCCGAGCGAGCCGCTCGGTCCGTCGAACCAGGGATGCCGCAGCCACTCCCGGGTGTCATCCGCGTCCTCGTGCTCGCCCTCGTCGTCCACCTTCTCGATCGCCGCGCGCAACCCGGCGAGCGCGATCGCGTCATCGAGCACGAGCGGTCGCGCCTCGATCCCCTCCGGCCAGTCCATGCTCGTCACGGTACGGCGATCGTCCTGTGATTGCCGGTCATTTTCGTCCACTCCTGCGGTCAGAACTCACCCCGTACGCACGGCCTGACGGTGGCCGGCGCCCTGCGCGGCGAATTCTGACCGCAGGAGGTCACATCTTGTCGCTCGCACTCTGCGCGGCGACCCGCACCGTTCTGGCCGGGGGACTCCTGCCTTTGAGGACCGCCTCGACCTCGGCCGCGAGCGCGCGCTCCGTGACGAAGCCGGGCGGCGTGATCGTGACCGTACCGAGGTCGTCGATCTCGAGCTCGGCGATCGTTGCTGGGGGCAACTTCAGTTCCCTGGCCAGCCGGCAGGCTGCTCTGGAAGTGGGGAACCGGCCGGGCCGGCTCTCGGCGTCGAGATCGGAACCGAAGGCGGCGATGCGGCGGCGAACCGGCCCGGTGAGAGTGGACATGAGCGACGACTAAACGAGGACGCGCAGGACTGAACTCCGGACGAGGGTGTTCAGCGACGTCGTCGTGTCACGCGGACCAGAATGCCCTATCGCATGGTCACGGACCCCACTCTCGTATCCGAGCGGTGACTCCATAGGGTGGCTGACCATGACCGACGTGTTCGCCCCACTGACCGGCCTCGAAGGGGTCGGGCAGGCCGCCCGGCACGCCCGCGACGCCGTGGACGTGCTGTTACGCGACCGCGGCCTGCGCAAGGTCAGCCCCGAGATCACGTCGGAGGCGCTGCTCCGTGGTGCGCACGCCTCCGCCGCGCTGGCCGGCAGTTCGGCGACGCTGGATGACGTACGCCGCGGCGCCGACGATCCGCTGGCCACCGGGGCGGTACGGATGACGGCTGAGCTGATGGCGCTGGCGGCGCACGCCGACGTCAACCCGGTCCAGGTATGGACCCGGCTTCACCAGCTGGCCGCGGCGGATCTGGCCGCGAACCCGGACGAGCTCGGCCACCTGCGCGCCGCGCACGAGCCGGTACCGGATGACATCGAGGGACTCGACCCGGCACCGTCGGCCGCCGTGGTCTGGGAGCGGCTGGCCGGGCTGTCCGAGGCGCTGACCCGGCCGTCCGAGGCACCGGGCATCCTGGTGGCGGCCGTCGTCCATGCCGAGCTGGCGGTCTTGCGGCCGTTCCCGCAAGCAAACGGGTTGGTCGCGCGGGCGGCCGAGCGTCTGGTTTTGGTTGCCCGCGGCATCGATCGTGTCGGTGCAACTGTTCCCGAAGCCGGCCATCTCGAACTACGTGGCTCGTACGCCGGTGCGCTGCGGCAATATGCGTCCGGCGGAGTTACCGGGGTACGCGATTGGCTGCTCAGATCGTGCGAGGTGGTGGCGCTCGGCGCCGAGCGATCGCCTCTGCACCAGAACACCTGACCCGGACAGTGCGAACGGCGCCCCCACGGGGAGAGCGCCGTCGCTGACACGCCATCCGGGTTACCAAGCGTGCGCTGCGTCTGTCGCCTCAGGTCAAGCCTGTGATCGACTGCCCCTTTGGGATGGGCCGGTCGCCGCGTGGGTGCCCGGATGTCGTGCTGTTGCAACCTTTGTACCCCGCCTTTTCCTTACAGGGAAGGGCTCGTTGTTGGTTGGCTGTGTTACCAGCCAGTTGTCTTACGACGGCGTGCGGCGTACGCGACGAGGCCGGCGGCAGCGACGCCGGCGCCCAGTGCGGTCGCAGCCAGCACCGGTCGGCTGACCGCGCGGAACCGGGTCCGCTCGTTCAGCCCGACCGGCTCGCTGAAGTCGCGTATCGGCCAGCCGCGTTCCGTCGCGACCTTGCGCAACTGTTTGTCCGGATTGACAGCAACCGGATGACCGACGGACTCGAGCATTGGTACATCGGTGACCGAGTCGGAATACGCATAGCTCTCGGCCAGGTCGTACGTGTCGGCGAGGTCGCGGATAGCCGTCGCCTTGGCCGGTCCGTACACGTAGTGCTCGATCTCGCCTGTGTACTTGCCGTCGGCGACAACCATCTGTGTCGCGACGACACGGTCGGCGCCGAGCATCTTGCCGATCGGCTCGACCACCTCGGACCCCGACGACGAGACGATCACGACATCGCGGCCGGCCGCGTGGTGCTGCTCGATCAGCGTCACCGCCTCGTCGTACACGATCGGGTCGACGATGTGGTGCAGTGTTTCGGCAACGATGTCCCGTACGGTCTGGACGTCCCAGCCGGTGACCATCGACGAGATGTACTGGCGCAACCGTTCCATCTGGTCGTGGTCGGCACCACCGATCAGGTAGACGAACTGCGCGTACGAGCTTCGCAGCACCACCCGCCGGTTGATCAGTCCGCCGGCGAAGAACGGCCGGGAGAACGCGAGCGTGCTCGACTTGGCGATCACGGTCTTGTCGAGGTCGAAGAAGGCCGCGGTGCGCTGCATGATCAGAGCATAGGGAGTACGTGCTGGTCCGACTCTGAGTAGTTGTTCGATCGCACTTAGTGCTGACAACGTACGCTTCATGACAGAGCCGATACTGAACGCACGGGTATCGGAGATTGCGGTCAGGTATCAAGCCACCCAGTCTTTTGGTCCTGACCCCAACGTGGTTAGACTGTCGGTAGTGCGACAGTGACACTGACCCGTTCGGGGCACCGTCGAGACTCGGGGAAAAAACTCTGGGGCTGATGTGTGACTCGGGCAATGGGGGGGTAAATGCCTCCCTGACAGTGGCAGACTGTCGCCTCCTGAACGGCCCCCGGCTCCTCCCCCCGAGCCCGTGGCCGAAGACGGCCCCCGGTCACCCCCCCGCCGGGGGCCGTCGCCTTTCCTCCTCCAGGTCTCTGTAAAGACCTGTACATTTCTCGGCTTTTCTGCGCGTGAGAGCGCGCTCACTTTATGCAGGGTCTTGACAATGTAGTCGCGCGGTCACAGTTTGTAGACCATGAAAC
>JBKPSJ010000097.1:0-5967 GCA_046765875.1 Actinomycetota bacterium | reverse complement strand
GACGAGTACGCCGCGGCGCTGGTCGGCGACGGCGTCCGGCTGCACGGGTTCGGGCTGGAACGGCCCAGCCTCGAGGAGGCATTCGTCGCGCTCACCGGGGAGGGCTTCGATGTCGCAGAGTGAGAGCCTGCCGACCCAGGTCGTCGGCGAGATCGACACCGGGACCCGGACCTATCCGCTGCAGTTGTTCTGGTCCGAGTTGCACCTCGTCTTCGGACGGCTCCGGACCCTCCTGGGGCTCGGGGTGCTGGCCGCGGTGCCGGTGCTGATCGGCATCGCGATCAAGGTGTCCGGCGGCGGTGACGCCGAGGGATTCATCGGTCAGGTGACCGACAACGGCGTGTTCCTGGTGGTCGCCAGCCTCGGGCTGTCGATGCCGTTCTTCCTGCCGACCGCCG
This sequence comes from Actinomycetota bacterium, assembly GCA_046765875.1. Lineage (GTDB taxonomy): Bacteria > Actinomycetota > Actinomycetes > Propionibacteriales > Kribbellaceae > DASRHY01. The sequence continues at coordinate 5,569 of JBKPSJ010000097.1, read as the reverse complement.
TCACGGTGGTGTCGGGTGAGTCGCTGGCCGGCGAGACCAGCCTCGGCACCCTGCGCACCATGATCACAGCACCGGCCGGGCGGTCCCGGCTGCTCGCCGCCAAGATGGTCGCGCTGGCCGTGTTCTGCGTCGTGGCGACGATGACGGTCTGGGTGGCCGGGCTGATCACCGGTGTCGCGCTGTTCCCCATCGGCGACGTGACCACGCTGTCCGGCGGGTCGATACCGCTGTCCGAGGGCCTGCTCCGCGCGCTCGGCATCGCCGGGCTGATCTCGGCGTCGATGCTCGGGCTGGCCGCGATCGGGCTGTTCATCTCCTCGCTGGTCTCGACCCCGCTCGCAGCGATGGCCGCGACGTTCAGCACGTACATCATCATCGGCATTGCCGACGCGATTCCGCAGCTTCACGCGATCCATCCGTGGTTACTGATGGACAAGTGGTTGTCGTTCGCCGACCTGCTGCGCGACCCGCCGTACTGGGACAACATCCTGCGAAACCTCGGCCTGCAGGCGGCGTACCTGGTCGTGTTCTACCTGCTGGCCTGGGCCCGGCTCACCAGCCGCGACATCTCCGGGTAGCGTCCGCGGTGTGCTCGAAGCCGTCGTCGACGTCCTCGCGTGCCCGCACTGCGCTCAGTCGCTGTCGCTGGACTCCGGTACGGCGCGGTGTCCGGCGGGGCACGCGTACGACGTAGCCCGGCAGGGGTACCTGAACCTGCTCAGCCGTCCGGCTCCGAACGCCGGTGACACGGCGGACATGGTTGCCGCACGCACCGACTTTCTTGCCTCCGGCAACTACGAGCCGATCCGCCGAGCGTTGGTGGAGGCTGTCCTCGCCGACGGCCTGGTGGTGGAGGTGGGCGCCGGTACTGCGTACTACCTGGCCGGGGTGGTGGCGGCCGGACGACGGTCCGGGCTCGCGCTGGACGTGTCGGCGTACGCGGCGCGGCGGGCGGCGAAGGCACACGAGCGGATCGGTGCGGTGGTGTGTGACGCCTGGCAGCGGCTGCCGGTACGGGACGGAGTCGCTTCGGTCGTGCTGGACGTGTTCGCCCCCCGCAATGCCGCCGAGATCGCCCGGATAGTGGCGCCGGGTGGTGTCCTGCTCGTGGTGACACCGAACGCCGGGCATTTGCGCGAGCTGGTCGGCGTACTCGGACTGGTCCGGGTGGACGAGGACAAGGACAGCCGGTTGGCCGGCACCCTAGGCGACCTGTTCGTACGGACCGGGTCCGAGCCGCTGGAGTGGACGATGACGCTGGACCGCCACACGGTCCGGCACCTCGTCGCGATGGGCCCGAGCGCCTGGCATACGGACCTGTCGCGAATCGACGAGCTGCCGGAGCCGGTGGCGGTCACGGCATCCGTGACGCTGTCGCGCTGGAGTCTCAGGCCGCCGAACGGCTGAGCTGTCTGGCCACGGCGGTGCCGTGCTCGAGCGCCGTACGCCGGGCCAGGTCGCGGGACTCGGCGGCCAGGCCGCGCAGCGGCTCCATCTGCGGCGTCACGTCGGCAAGCGTGAGTTCCGCGCAGGCGAGCCGGACTTCCATTCCCCAGACGTCACGGAAGATCCGCTCGAGCCACGGCGTGGCGTGATCCCAGCCCTCGCGTGGCGTGCCTGTGCCGTAGCCACCACCGCGGGCCAGTGCCAGGATCAGCGGCCGCCCAGTTACCAGGTCGCCGCCCGACAGCAGCCGCGGATCTGTCATCACCAGGTCGATCCAGGTCTTCAAATGCTGCGAGACGCCGAAGTTGTACAGCCGGGTGGCGACGATGACCGCATCCGCCGCGGCCAGTTCGTCGACCAGACCGGCTGCGACCGCGGTAGCCGCGCGCTGCTCGTCGGTGTGCTGCGCCTCGGGTACGCCGCGGCCGGACACGATCGCCGGCCACAGCCCGGCCGGCAGCGGATCACGGCCGAGGTCACGCCGGACGACCTCGTCGCCGCGGTGTTCGGCGGTCCACGCCTGCTCGGCGATGTCGGCCAGCTCGCGGCTGACCGAGCCCTCCAGCCGGATGCTGGCGTCGATGCGTAGCAATGTCATGAGCGATCTCCAGAAGAGTGTTCAGCTAGATAATCTGTCGAGCAGAACATTGGTCAGCAAGATCGTATTCCATGCAGGACGACCCCGTACGATGGAGTGGTGACCTTGCCAGCCGCCGAACCCGCCGCGGCCGAGGGGCGCTGCGTCGAGAACGACCTCGGCTGGGCCCTCGGTCTGCTTTTCCGGCGGTACCAGCAGACCGCCGGTCAGGCGCTCGGCGAGGTTCCGGGCGGGCCGCGCGGCTACCAGGTGCTCACGCTGGCCAGCCAGCTCGGGCCGCGGCGGCAGCTCAGCCTGGCGCAGGAGCTCAGCATCGACCGGACGGTGATGACGTACCTGCTCGACGACCTCGAGGCCGCCGCGCTGGTCGAGCGTCGCGCCGACCCCGCCGACCGGCGAGCGCGGCTGATCGCGGTCACCGACGCCGGCGAATCGACGATCGACCGGGTCAAGGAGTGCCTGGTCAGCGCCGAGGACCTGCTGCTCGGCGCACTCTCGGAGAGCGAGCGGGTGGCCTTCCGCTCGATGCTGCTGCGGGTCGCCGTGCGCGCCGACGCCTGCGACTCCGCCGAACAGACCGCCGGGCAGAGCGCCGACCGGACCGTCTAGCGGAGTGGGACGAAGCCCGACTCGTAGGCCATGATCACCGCCTGGGTGCGGTCCCGGGCGCCGAGCTTGCCGAGCAGGTTCGCGACGTGCGTCTTGATCGTCTGGACGCCGAGGAACAACTCCGCCGCGATCTCCGCGTTCGACATCCCACGCGCCATCAGCCGCAGCACCTCCTGCTCGCGTTCGGTGAGCTGGGCGTGCTCCAGACCGGTCGGCTCGGCCGGGTGGGCGTATGCCAGCGCCAAGCTGCGGATCGCCTCTGGGAACAGCAGCGACTCACTGCTCGCGACCGTACGTATGCCCTGCACGATGTCGGCCGGTGGAGTCCGCTTGAGCAGGAACCCGGAAGCGCCCGCCCGCAGCGCGTCATACACATAGTCGTCGTTCTCGAATGTCGTAACGACGAGCACCCGCGGCGCCGGGACCAGCCGTTCCAGCAGTAGCCGCGTGGCCCTGATTCCGTCGACCGCGGGCATCCGTACGTCCATCAGGACAACGTCCGGCCGGGTCCGGCGTACCACCGGAAGCACCTCGGCGCCGTCGCCGGCCTCACCGACCACCGACAGGTCCGGCTCGGCGTTCACGATTGCGCGCAGCCCGCTGCGAATCAGGGGTTCGTCGTCGACGATCACGACGGTGACGGTCACTGCTGGTCCTTCCGCTCGATTCCTGTCGGCAGCTTGACCGCTAGCCGCCACCGGCCGTCCTCGGTGGCCGTGTCGACCTCGCCGCGGAGCACGGCGACCCGCTCGCGGATGCCTGCCAGCCCGCGGCCTCCGGTCGCGTCGGTCGTCTTCCGTCCGCCGAGCGGGTTGCACACCACGAGGTGCAGCGCGCCCGGCTCGGTTCGGATCTCGACGCCGACGCTCAGCCGGTCCGGTGGCAGCCCCGCGTGCCGGACCGCGTTCGTGATGCCCTCCTGGACGATCCGGTACGCCTCCCGGGACACCGCTGCCGGTACGTCGTCCAGGCCACCTGCCGCAGACAGATCGACCTGGATCCCGCCGGCCCGGGTGGCGTCGACCAGCCGCGGCAGATCGACCAGCGTCAACTGCGGCAGGGTCGAGGCCCGGTCGTCGCGGAGCAGCCCGAGCACGTGGTCCAGATCGGTCAGCGCGGCCCGTGCCGACTCCTCGATCGCGCCGAGCGCGGTCCGGGCGAACTCCTTGTCGGTGTCGAGCACCCGGTTCGCGGCCGCCGCCTGCAGGGTCACCAGGCTCAGCGCGTGGCCGACGCTGTCGTGGAGCTCACGCGCCAGCCGGTTCCGTTCGACCAGGGCGGCGGTGCGTCGTTCCAGCAGCTCGATCCGTTCGGAGGCACTCGGACCGAGGACCTCCGGCGCCCAGCGGGCCAGCAGTGCGCCGAGACCCGCCGCCAGCAGCAGCGGTGCGACGAGGGCGACCAGCCCGGCGAACGGCAGCCACACGTCGGTCCAGCTGCCGCTGACGTGATAGCTCACTCCGGGAACGAACTGGTGGTCACCGGGAGTGCGGAACGGAGCCGCGAACAACACGATGGCCAGCGGTATGCCGAAGGTGCAGGCGACGCCGACGATGCCGCCGGCAACGAGATGGAGCAGGAACCAGCCGGCGCCGCGGCAGCGCTGGCGCCAGTCCCGGGCCGGCCCGGCCGGTCGTTCCCCGATCGTGACGCCGAGCAGCGACTCGACCGCCACTGCCTCGACCTCGCGGACCGCGGGCAGCAGGCCGAGCGCGACCGGCGGTAGCACGATCACCGCCGCGGCGAGTAGGACCTGGACGATCGGAGGCCCGCCGATCTGCCTGGTGAGCGAGATCAGGCCGCTGTCGACCAGGAGGAACGCGAGCACCAGGGCGGCACCGACCAACAGGTAGACGCCGCGCAGGTAGGTCGATGCCCGCACCAGGCTGCGCCCGGTCTGGCGCACCATCGTTGCAGCCCGGTTCACCCGACCATCCTGTCAAAATCGGCGCTCCCCCAACTCCCTCCGCCGGGTGAACGCCCCGCTTGGCACCCGTACCAACCATTTCCGGCCCGCAAAACGGTTGATGGGGGTGCCAAGCGGCCTCGGCCGGCCAGGCGGCGTCGGTCGGCCAAGCGGGGTCGGTCGGCCAAGCGGCCTCGGTCGGCCAGGCGGGGGTCGGTCGGCCAGGCGGGGGTCGGTCGGCCAGGCGGGCGGGGAAGCCGCCGGTGGCTATCGGGCCCCAGCGGGTCGGCGTGACCCGGATCAGGCACTTGCCCTGGGCAACCATCGCTTCGCGGTACTCGTCCCAGTCCGGGTGCTCGCCGGAGATCACCCGGAAGTACTCGACCAGCGGCTCCAGCGCCTCCGGCAGGTCGACGACCTCGGCCTCGCCGTCCACCTGCACCCACGCGCCGCCGAAGTCGTCGGACAGCACGAGCACGCCGGCCCGTGGGTCGCGGCGTACGTTGGCGCTCTTGGCCCGCTCGGGGTAGGTCGAGATGACGATGCGGCCGCCGGTGTCGATCCCGCCGGTCACGGGCGACGCCTGCGGTGAGCCGTCGGCCCGATAGGTGATCAGCACCATGTGGTGCCGCGGCCGGACGAAATCCAGCAGGCCGGTCAGGTCGACGGAGGTCGTGGTGGCGATGGTCCTCGGCATGCCCACCACCCTAGGCAGGCCGGAAACCGTAGGGAGGCTCAGCCGCCCCCGGCTGAGCCTCCCTACAGTCCCCCCTAAACCAGGTGGGGTGCTCGCCCGTTCCACCCCTCCAGGTTCGAACGACAGGTTCTTTTCTAAGGGGAATCGGTCACGCTGTGCATCGGGGATCTCCCTACACTGCGTGGTGGTTTCGCACTCAACCTCGCGCTGAGTTCAACGAATAGTTACGTCGTTGAGACGGAGTGTCAGTTCGGTCCGGGACCGTACGCCGAGCTTGCGATATACCCGGGACAGGTGTGCCTCGACGGTCTTG
>JBKPSJ010000096.1:0-15149 GCA_046765875.1 Actinomycetota bacterium | reverse complement strand
CCCAACTTCTACGAGTTCGGCCGCAACGTCCGCTACGAGATCCACATCTCGAACCGCGGCGACGCCCGCGCGGACATCAGCTACCAGTTCCGGTTCAAGACCACGATCCGGAACCAGAACACGTTCCTGTACAACACCGGGCCGATCGGGTCGATCGACGACAAGAACTGGAACCGCCCGCAGTTCTACTCGGTGACCAAGTGGGTTCGCGGCAAGGGCACCGAGGTGCTCGGCACCAATCTGCCGACGCCGCCGGTGAACATCGGTCCGCGGAGCACGCCGAACTACGCCAAATTCACCGCGCAGGCGGTCCGCTGGCTCGGCGGTGGCCGCCGGGTGTTCTGCGGTCAGCGCGCCGAGGGGTTCTTCGTCGACCTCGGCAGCATCTTCGACCTGGGCACGCTGCGCCCGTTCCAGATGGCGCACCTGATCCCGTCCGCCGCGGCGGCCGGCGTCAACGGCACCCAGGGCCTGAACGTGCACACGATCGCGATCCAGGTCCCCATCCGCGAACTGACTCGGGACGGCTCGACCCCGACCGACGTCATGGACCCCAAGTCCGTGATCGGCGTCTGGGCCACCGCAAGCCGGCACAAGGGCCGCATCTTCGACGCGAGCACCGGCCGCACCGGCGGGTACGGTCCGTTCCGCCAGGTCTCCCGGCTGGCCAACCCGCTGTTCAACGAGGTGATCGTGCCGATGGCCTCCAAGGACCGCTGGAACGCCTCTCGGCCGCACGAGGACAGCGACTTCGCCAAGTACGTCGCACGGCCCGAGCTGGCGTCGTTGCTGCCGGTGCTGTACCCCGGCGTGTTCCCGAACCTGGCGGCGTACAAGAAGGACCGCGCCGACCTGACCGCGATCCTGCTGACCGGGATCCCGAAGGGCGTCGTACCGGGCTTCCAGAACTTCACCGGCCCGGTGCTCGCCGATCTGATGCGTCTCAACCTGGCGGTGCCGCCGGCGAAGAAGCCGAACCCGCTCGGCCTGGTGGCCGGTGACGCGGCCGGGTTCCCGAACGGCCGGCGGGTTTTCGACGACGTCGTCACCGTCGAACTGCGTGCGGTCGCGGGGCTGACGATCCCGCTGGTGGACAAGACGTTCACGCCGGACGGCGCGACGTCGCAGATCAAGGACGGTACGTCGAACACCAACACGCCGTACCTGGACTCGTTCCCATACCTCGGTACGCCGGCCGGCGGCTACCAGACCCAGCCGGGCATCCCGGCCGCATGATGGGCGGCCACGAGAACCCGCACGCCGGGCAGGGTGCGGTCCTGCTGGATATCGGCGACGCGGTCGGGGCGCTGGTGCTGGACATGCCCGACGAGCTCGTCGGTGTCCAGATCGAGGCGCGGCCGGTCCCGGACCCGGGCGGTCATCTGCCGCACGTGGAGGTGCTGCGCCGACCGGCGCCGACCGGCGAGATCTGCTCGGCGGTGTTCGCCGAACTTCCGGCCGGGGCGTACGAGCTGTACGAACGACCCGCCGGATCGGTACGACTGACCGCCACAGTGACAGGCGGTACGGTGACCACGCTGCAGTGGCCCTGATGCCCCTGGGGAGGGGAAGGAAGAGGTGCCCGGACAACCGGGCACCTCTTTTCTTTGTCCGACATGACGCCTGCCAGCAGTGTCTGCTGCTTTCGCTCGTGAGGGACGTCGGGACCACTACGGCGTGGCGGACATGATCGGGGCTCAACCCGGATAAACCCTGGTGACGGTTGTCGGTGCGGCAGAGCAGACTCTGGGTGACCGGCCCGATCCTGCCGCGGCCGGCCCACGAACGGCCGGGGAGGGCCAATGGAAACCGTCGTGATCGCGAAGGACCTGGTGCGCGTGTATGGCACCGGCGATACCGCAGTCCGGGCCCTGCGCGGTGTCAGCGTTGACATCGATGCCGGCAAGCTGACCGCGGTGATGGGCCCGTCGGGCTCGGGCAAGTCGACCCTTATGCACATCCTCGCCGGGCTGGACAAGCCGACCTCCGGCACGGTAGCCATCGCCGGCACCGAGATCACCACCCTCGGCGACACCGACCTCACCAAGCTGCGCCGCGAGCACATCGGCTTCGTCTTCCAGTTCTTCAACCTGCTGCCGATGCTGACCGCCCGCGAGAACATACTGCTCCCGTTGACGATCGCCGGCGAGAAGCCGGACGGCGAGTTCTTCGGCGAGCTGGTTGAGCGGGTCGGGCTCGCCGATCGGCTCACCCACCGCCCGGCCGAGCTGTCCGGCGGTCAGCAGCAGCGGGTCGCGATCGCGCGTGCGCTGGTGTCGCGGCCGACGGTGGTGTTCGCCGACGAGCCGACCGGCAACCTCGACTCGCGCACCAGCGGCGAGATCCTCGACCTGATGCGCCGCTCGGTCGAGGAGTACGGCCAGACCACGGTGATGGTCACCCACGACGCACGGGCCGCGGCGATGGCCGACCGGGTGCTGTTCCTGGCCGACGGCGAGATCGTCAAGGAGACCGGCCGGACCAGCCAGCACGAGATCCTGCAGATCATCGACGGCCTCGACGAGGGGATCGGACTGTGATCTCGTTCGCGCTGCGCGGCCTGCTGAGCCGCAAGTTGCGCACTGCGCTGACGGCGATCGGCGTGGTGCTCGGCGTCTCGCTGGTGTCCGGCACGTACATTCTGACCGACTCGATCTCGACCGCGTTCGACTCGATCTTCAAGGAGAACTACAAGAACACCGACGCCGCGATCACCGGCAAGCCGCCGTTCGACCTGAGCAGCGAGAACGGGCCGGCCACGGCCGAGCCGATCGACGAGAGCCTGCTGCCGAAGGTGGAGGCGCTCCCCGAGGTCGAGGCCGCCGACGGCAACGTCAGCGGCGAGGCGCAGTTGATCGGCCGCGACGGCAAGGCGATCGTGTTCGGCGGCGCCCCCAACCTGGGCTTCAGCATCAGCCCGGACAAACCCCAGTTCAACAGCCTCACCCTGATCAACGGCGCCTGGCCGAAGTCCGGTGAGGTCGTCATCGACACCCGTACGGCTCGTGACAAGGGCTTCCACGCCGGCGACACGATCGGTGTCCAGGCCCGCGGCCCGGCGCAGCAGATGCGGATCTCCGGGCTGGTCGAGTTCGGCGCCGTGCAGTCGATCGGGGGTGCCACGCTGGCCGGGTTCGACCTGCCGGACGCACAGCGGCTGTTCGGCAAGGAGGGCAGGCTCGACCAGATCCTGGTCGCGGCCAAGGACGGCGTCTCCGAGCAGCAATTGCTCGACGCGATCAACAAGATCCTGCCGCCGGAGGCGCAGGTTCGCAGTTCGCAGGAGCAGGCCGCCGCGGACTCCTCCGACACCTCGGGGTTCCTCAACTTCCTGCGTACCTTCCTGCTGGTGTTCGGTGGGGTCGCGCTGTTCGTCGGCTCGTTCGTGATCGCCAATTCGCTGTCGATCACGATCGCCCAGCGCACCCGCGAGTTCGCCACGCTGCGCACGCTCGGAGCGAACAGGCGCCAGATCCTCGGCACCGTGGTGCTCGAGGCGCTCGTCACCGGGGTCCTTGCGTCCGTGGTCGGGCTGTTCCTCGGGCTCGGCATCGCCAGCGGGCTGTTCAAGCTGTTCGACGCGGTCGGGTTCACGTTGCCCAACAACGGCCTGGTGTTCCACGGCCGGACCGTCTTGGTCGCCCTGCTGGTCGGTGTCGTGGTGACGCTGGTCGCCAGCCTGCGGCCCGCGATCCGGGCGACCCGGGTGGCGCCGATCGCGGCGGTCCGCGAGGGCGCCAAGCTCGAGCCCGGCCGGTTCCACCGGTACCGCTCGGTCGGCGCCGCGCTGCTCGCCGCGGTGGGCGTCGCGCTGACCGTGCTCGGACTGTTCCTCAACGGGCTGAGCACCACATCCGTGCTACTGCTCTTGCTGGTCGGCGTGCTGCTGCTGTTCGTGGGCATCGCCATGTTCACCGACCGGCTGATCCGGCCTCTCGCCAGGGCGGCGAACCCGATTGCCCGCTGGTCGGTGGTGTTCTTCAGCGCGCTGGTGTGGCCGATCGCGGTCGTTCTGTGGCTGCTGCGCCGGCCCGGGTCACGAGGGGAGTTCCCGAACGTCGTACCGGACAGCGCGTCGACGGAGATCGGCGGCGCGAACAGCAGTCGCGACCCGCAGCGGACCGCGTCCACCTCGGCCGCGCTGATGATCGGGCTCGCGCTGGTGACGCTGGTGGCCACGCTCGGCGCCGGCCTCATCCGGCCGTTCGAGCAGGCTGTCGACCAGATCTTCCAGGCCGACTACGCGATCGTCGCACAGAACAACTTCGCCCCGCTGCCGACGAGTGTTGCCGACTCGGTGGCCAAGACGCCGGGCGTCGAGGCGGTGTCGAGCGTGCGCGCCGGGCAGGGCCGCGCCTTCGACGAGACGATCAGCGTGACCGCTGTCGACGAGCAGGCGCCGCAGGTCCTGAGCCTTGACTGGAAGGAGGGCTCGCAGCAGACCCTCGGCCAGCTCGGTTCCGACGGCGCGATCGTCGACGACGGCTACGCGAAGGACCACAACCTGACTGCCGGGTCGCCGATCCACTTGCAGACTGTCTCCGGTCAGACGCTGCAGCTCGCGGTGCGCGGCATCTTCACTCCGCCAGCCGGCGGATCACCATTCGGCGCGGTGACGATCTCGACCTCCGCGTTCGATGCCACCAACCCCCGGCCGCAGAACCTGATGACCTTCGTCAACATGAACGGCGGCGTGACCGAGGCGAACACGAAGGCCCTCAACGACTCGCTGGCCTCGTTCCCGAACGCGAAGGCGCAGACTCGCGACGAGTTCAAGAAGACCCAGACCGACGCGGTGAAGAGCATCCTCAACATCCTGTACGTGCTGCTGGCGCTGTCGGTCGTCGTCAGCCTGTTCGGCATCGTCAACACACTCGTGCTGACCGTCTTCGAGCGGACGCGTGAGCTCGGCATGCTGCGTGCGATCGGGCTGACCCGGCGGCAGGTCCGGCGGATGATCCGGCACGAGAGTGTGATCACCGCGCTGATCGGCGCAGCCATCGGGATCGTGCTCGGTCTCGGGCTGGCGGCGCTGCTGGCCGCCCGGCTGGACGAGGTCAGCTTCGTGGTTCCGGGCGGGCAACTTGTCGTGTTCGCGGTGGTGTCGGTCATCGTCGGCATCTTCGCGGCTATCTGGCCGGCACGGAGAGCTGCGAGACTGAACCCGCTGGAGGCACTGCAGTACGAGTGAGTGTCCGCGTGGTGGCGGTCGGTGATCGGGCCGCCACCACGTTCTAGGCCACGAGCCTGGGGGGACGGACCTCTCCTTACCATCGCAGCGCGTCCGGTGGCCGATGCCTATCGGCGTCGGTCTTCCCGACTGCGTGAGGCTAGGGAGGAACTGTGAGAAAGCTGCCGCTCCTGGTGAGCAGCGTGTTGGTGACGGTCCCGGCGGTGATGGCAGCCGCGCTACAACCCGCGACGGCCACGCCCACTGCCGTCGAGGCCACCGTCGCGACCCCGTCCAAGGCCCAATCCAAGATCCCGACGATGTTGCGCGAGGCGGCCGCCCAGGCCGGCGCCGCCGTGTCGGCGAAACGAAGCATGGCCGCGAGCCCACAGACTCGTGCGCTAGACGTCGACAAGAATGGCCGGATCGGCGTCCAGATCAGCGCCGCGGCACCGGTCACGGCACAGCAGGAGGCGTCGCTCGCCTCACTCGGTGTGACGGTGCAGACGAACTCCGCGGACTTCAAGAAGGTCCCGGGCATCGACCTGCCCAACACCGGTCTGGTGTCGGCCTCGGTCCCGTACGACAAGCTCGACGCGGTCGCGTCGCTCGGCTGGGTGACTGCGCTGCGGCCGACGCTGCGGCCGCAGGTCGACGTCGGTCCGGTGACGACCGAGGGCCTGACGTTGCACAAGGCCGACCAGGCCCAGGCCGCCGGCCTGACCGGCAAGGGCCAGAAGATCGGCGCCATCTCCGGTGACGTCGACCACCTGGCAGACTCCGTCGCCCGCGGCGAGTTGCCGCCCGACGTCCAGGTGCTGCGGCAGGCCGATTACACCGATGACGAAGGCACCGCGATGCTGGAGATCATCCACGACATGGCACCGGGCGCGAAGCTGGCCTACGCGTCCACCCGCAACAGCAACGCCGAGTATGTGGAGGCCTTCCACGTACTGGCCGCGGCGGGCGTGACGATGATCGCCGAGGACATCGCGCTGGACGACGAGCCGGTGTTCCAGCAGGGCATCGGCGCGGCCACCGCCGAGGAACTGGCCAAGCACGGGATCTGGGTCAGCTCGTCGGCAGGCAACCTGGCCACCCGGCACGGTCCGCGGGTCCCCGCGGTCGGCACCGGTGCGGGCCCCGGGGGCGTGACCGGTCCGTTCACGGACTGCCCGACCGACCCGGACAACGTGGTCAAGCTGCGCGGTGACGACACGACGTACAACCTGACCCTGGGGCCGGGTGCGACGATCATGCCGACCCTGCAGTGGAGCGAGCCGCGGGCTATCTACCCCACCGCCGGCCAGGGCGGCTTCACCGACCTCAACCTGTACCTGATGGACGCGTCCGGCACCCGGTGCCTGGCAGTCAGCAACGCTGTGCAGGCCAACGGCGTCGGTGACACCATCGAGCAGTTCACCTACCAGAACACCACCGGTGTGACCCAGCCGGTCCAGCTGGTCGTCGACGTGCAGGGCACCTCGACGGCGCGCACGGCGCCGACGCTGGACCTGAAGTGGCGCGCCCTGTCGGCCGGCGTCGTGACCAACGACGGGGTCGAGCGTGCCGGTTCGCTGAACCCGGACTCGAACTACCTCGGGTTCGCGACCAGCGCGGGCGCGGTCAACGCCAGCGTGTCGGTGAACCCGTCCGACGTTCCGGTCGAGCCGTTCAGCGCGGCCGGTCCGGTCGAGCTGTTCAGCACCACGAGGTGCCCCGGTGGCAAGGCGGGCCCGTGCACGGGTGTCGCGGGTAGTCCGAAGATCGCGTTCCCGGCACCGAACTGGGCGGCCTCCGACGGAGTGTCGATCAGCGGTGTGGGACCGTTCGGATCGGGTACCTGCCCGACGTCGGTGAACGGTCAATGCCGGTTCTTCGGTACCTCGGCGTCCGCGCCGAGTGCGGCCGGTGTCGCGGCACTGACCCGGCAGGAGTTCGGCGGCCGGCTCGCACCGGTATTCCTGAACGCGATCCTCGCGGGCCGGGCCGTCCCACGTGCCGAGTTCGGCACCGGAGCGGGTGTGCTGAGCGCCCGCTGACCAAGAGCGCGCCGGCCGGTTCGGCAGAGCCGGCCGGCGCTTCGCGGTCCGGCCGAGGATGGGTGAACTCGATTTCGCTCCGTGCAGGCGGACGTGTATCCTCGTCCCTCGGCGCAATGCGCCCCTTTAGCTCAGTCGGCAGAGCGTCTCCATGGTAAGGAGAAGGTCTACGGTTCGATTCCGTAAAGGGGCTCTGGGACGGAGGCTGGCAACGGCACCCGAACCCTGGCGGGGTAGCTCAGGTGGTTAGAGCACACGGCTCATAATCGTGGTGTCGCGGGTTCGACTCCCGCCCCCGCTACCCACCGACCGCAAGACCAGAGCGTCTGACCAGCGCTCGCGACAAGAAGAGGCACCGTGGCCAAGGCAACCGACATCCGCCCGAAGATCACGATGGCGTGCACCGTGTGCAAGGAGCGGAACTACATCACAAAGAAGAACCGGCGCAACGACCCCGACCGGCTCGAGCTGATGAAGTTCTGCCCACGCTGCAACGACCACACCCCGCACCGCGAGACCCGCTGACACCAGCCGGCGTCGTGTAGGGCCGTCCCGAGCCGGGACGGCCCTTTTCGTCGTCCTCGGATCCGCCCGGGTCGGCCCCGGCCTGGGACCCGGCCGACGTGGATCAGGCGGTGTGGCCGACCGGTATGTCGAACTCGATGTGGTGGCCGTGCAGCCAGCCGACCGACTCCGGCTTGGCCATCCGCTTGGCGAACACCGGCAGCAGCAGGTCGCGCAGCACCCGGCCCACCGGACCGGCGGCCTTTCCCGAGTTGATCTTCTTCGCGGTCACGTAGACCTTCTTCACCGGTCCTCGCGCAGTCGCTGGTACGCCGCGAAGGCCGCGACGGGGTCCGGCTCGTCGCGCAGGCACCGGGCCAGCTCGAGCGCATCCTCGATCGCCAGCGAGGCACCCTGCCCGGAGCTGGACGAGGTGACGTGCGCCGCGTCGCCGATCAGGGCGGCCCGCCGGTTGTACCAGGTCGCCGGTGCGGCCATCTGGTGCATCGTGAGCCAGCCGATGTACTCGTCGGTGGCCTCGATCAGGCGCCGCGCCGGCGAGTTGTCGGCCTCGAACAGCCCGACCAGCTTCTGCCGGGTCCACTCGTACGTCCGGCCGTCCAGCTCGACCTGGGTCGGCTCGACCGGGGTCGGCACGTTGGCGAACCACAGCACCTCGTCCGGGCTCACGGTCTGGTAGCCGAAGAAGGCGCGCTTGCCGAACACGAAGTAGAACGTGTCCGACGGCAGGTCCAGGCCGAGCCCGCGGGCGTAACCACCCGTACCGGCCAGACCGGTGTACTCGGGCTTCGGCGCATCCGGCGCCACCGCCCTGCGTACGGCCGAGTGCATGCCGTCGGCGCCGATCAGCACGTCGCCGGCGACCTCGGTGCCGTCGTCGAACCGTGCGACCACGCCGTCGGCGGTCTCGTCGTACCCGATCAGGCGCTTGCCGTGCTCTATCGGTACGCCTCGTCGTACCGCCTCGTCGTGCAGCACCTCGTAGAGGTCGGCACGCCGTACGGTCAGGTTGGTAGTGCCGTCTGGCAGGGTCAGCCCGTTCGCGATCTCGGTGAGCACCCGGCCGGAACCGTTCAGCATCGCCATCTTGGGCGCCGGTACGCCGATCGCGCGGATCTGGTCGCGCAGGCCGAGGGAGTTGAGCGCATCCTGCCCGTTCGCGGCCAGGCCCATCGCGGCGCCGATGCCGTGTGCCGTGGTCGGGTAGGCCTCATAGACGGTCGCGGGGATTCCGGCCCGCTGCAACGCCATCGCGGCGACCGGGCCGGCTACGCCCGCGCCGATGATCAGTACTTGTCGTGCTTGCATGTCAGTCGTCCTTCGGGATCGGCGGATTGAACCGGGCGGCCAGTGCGGCGAGCGACTCGGCCGTCCAGCTGATGCGGCCGTCGTCGAGCTCGTCGATCACCGAGCCGACCCAGGTCAGCTCCGCCTGCAGCACCGCTGCCAGGTACTCCTCCTCGAGCACGAACACCCGCGGCAGCCCCTCGGGCGAATTGGCCACCGCCGCGCGCTGCTCGGCCAATTGCCGCTCCAGACCTTGCCGCCGGGCCTCGAACTGGCGGCGTACGTCATCGGCGTCCAGCAGGGTGAGGTGGGCCACCGCCGCCGGGAACTCCGGAAACTCATCGCGCGGGGCGGACAGCATCTCCCGCTCCCAGCCGAGCACGGTCTCGCGCCCGGCAGCGGTGATCTGGTAGACCGTCCGCTCCGGCCGGCCGGCGTCCCGGCTGGTCTCCCGCGGCTCGATCAGCCCGTCGCGGTGGAGTCGTTCGATCGTCTTGTACAGCGTCGCGCGCTGGCCGACGTACACCACCCGGTCCTTGCCGCGTTCAGTGATCCTGCGCTGCATCGCGTACGGGTGCAGCGGCTCCTCGAACAGCAGCGCGAGAACGGCAAGGGCGAGTGGGGACCGTCGCGTCATAGTGTCCAAGCTACTAGTGTCTAGAACACTAGGTCAAGCGGGTTGAACCAGGTGGGCGGCTGTCCCGTTACTACGGCATGGGTCCGTCCGATGACGTACTGCTGGCCGGTATGGCCGCGGGCGACGGGGACCTCGCGGCTGCTTTCGTGAAGCGGCATCAGGCTCGCGTGTACGGCGTCGCGGTGACCATGGTCGGCGCGCACGCCGTGGCCGAGGACATCGCCCAGGAGACCTTCGTAAGGGCTTGGAAGCACGCGCCCTCGTACGACCCGCATCGCGGCCGGGTCGTCACCTGGCTGCTCGGGATCGCAAGACATGCCTCGGTCGACGAGTTACGCCGCCGGCACGACGTACCGGTGGACCCGGCGACGCTGCTGGACGACACCGCGCCGGGGGACCCGCACGATCCGGCCGACGCGGTCTGGATTCGGACCGTGCTCAGCGACATGCCCAGGACGCAGGCGACCGCGGTGGTGCTGTCTGTCTGCTACGGGCTGACCGCGGCCGAGATCGCCGAGCGCGAGCAGATACCGCTCGGCACCGCCAAGACGCGGATCCGTGCCGGCCTGCGCCAGCTCCGTCAGCGCGTCGCCGTCCCTGCCTGAGCCGTCGGACCCAAGCACGGACCGGCCTGAGCCGTCGGACCCAAGCACGGCCCGGCCTGGTCCGTCGCGCCCAGCATGGGTCCCTGCCCCTGCCTGGGCCGCTGCGGTCAGCACGGCTGTCGGCTCACCAGGTCCTGGGGAAGTTGGGCCGGTGAGCCGTAGCCGCACAGAGTCAACGCCGCCGACAATTCGGAGCGGATCATCTCCAGAACCCGCACCGCACCCTCCTGACCTGCGGCGGCCAGACCCCACAGCAGCGGCCGGCCGAGACCGACCGCGGACGCTCCCAGTGCGAGCGCCTTGACCACATCGGTGCCGCGCCGGACGCCTCCGTCCATCAGCACCGGAATCTTTCCGCCGACCGCGTCGACCACCGCCGGAAGCGCGTCGATGGCGGCTGGCGCAGTGTCCAGCTGGCGGCCCCCGTGGTTGGACACGATCAGGGCATCGATGCCCAGCCCAGCCGCCAACCGGGCGTCCTCGGGGTGCAGCACGCCCTTGAGCACGATCGGCAGACTCGTTGCCGTACGCAACCAGTCGAGCTGTTCCCAGCCGACCCGCGGCTCGTACTCGATCGGGCGGATCTCGCCGGACACCGGGTCGCGCAGGTTCTCACACTCCAGGTCGTCCGGCGTGAAACTGTTGCGCAGGTCGCGTTCCAGCCTGCCCGCCACGGGTGCGTCGACAGTGACGACGATCGCGGTGCAGCCGGCCTTCTCGGCGCGCTGAACGACGTGCTGGGTGAAGCCCAGGTCGGACTGCAGGAATATCTGGAACCACCGGTTCGGCGCGTTGATCTCCTCGACCGGCACCGTCGAGGCCATGCTCAGGACCAGCAACGAGCCGGTCGCCGCGACCGCCTCGGACGTCGCCAGTTCGCCGTCGGGATGCGCGAGCCGGTGGTACGGCGTCGGTGCGACGTACACGGGCATGCTGAGCTCGCAACCGAGCAGTGTGGTCGACAGGTCCGGGACGGCGTGCCCGCGCAGTACCCGCGGCCGCAACGTGAGCCGGGCGAAGGCGGTCTCGTTGTCGCGAACTGTCACCTCGTCATCCGCGCCACCGGCTAAGAAGTCGTAAACGGCCGGTTCGAGCTTCTGCCGGGCCAGCGGCTCGAAGCTGCGCAGGGACAGTGGATCGGGTTCCCGAGCCGCGGCGATATCCCGCAGGTACCTGGCCGTCATCACGTCTCCTCACCGGGCCGTCCCTCTAGGTACGAGCCAGGTACCCGCGAGAGATTGCGTCAACCAGTGATCGGGCTGCCCGCCGGCGGATTGCAAGCCCGCAGGCGCTGGGTGGCGGACCGGCCGACTAGGCTTCCCGGCATGCCCATCGACGAGTCCATGGTCGGGCGGAGCTACCCGGCGCCGGAGCCGTACCAGGTCGGCCGGGAGAAGATCCGCGAATTCGCCGACGCCATCGGCGACCCCAACCCGGCTTACCGCGGCGACGACGCGATCGCGCCCCCGACCTTCGCCTTCGCGCTCGGCAGCAGGGCGCTGGAGGGCCTGCTCGGCGACAAGGAACTGGGGCTGCGGCTGGACCGGATCGTGCACGGCGCGCAGAGGTTCAGCTACACACGCCCGATCAAGGCCGGCGACGAGATCGACGCGGTGGCGACCATCACCACGGTGCGCAAGGCCGGCCCGGTCGACGTGATCATCTACGAGACGGTGCTGACCGCGGGCGGCGAGCAGATCGCGGTCTGCACCTCGACGCTGTCGCACACCGCGGAGGGCGCGGCATGACCGTCGAGAAGGGCTTCGAGCTCCCCGGTCTTACCGTGACGCTGAAGCGCGAGGACCTGGTCCGGTACGCCGGTGCAAGCGGCGACTTCAACCCGATCCACTACAGCGACCGGATGGCCACCGCTCTCGGCCTGCCCGGCGTGATCGCGCACGGCATGCTGACGATGGCCGAGGCGGGCCGGGTCGTGACCGACTGGCTCGGCGACCCAGCCCGGCTGGTCGAGTACGGTGTCCGGTTCGTCAAGCCCGTCCCGGTGCCCGACGACGACGCCGGTGCCGAGCTGCGGATCAGCGCGGTCGTTGCCTCGGTCAACGATGCCGACGGCACGGCCGAGATCGACATCAGCACCGTGTTCGACGGGCAGAAGGTGCTCGGCCGCGCCCGCGCCGTCGTCAAGCTGTGAAAGTCGAACACGACGTCGTCCTGGCCGGCCGGACCACGCTTCGGATCGGTGGCCCGGCGCGCAACCTCATCACCGCCGGGAGCGAGGCGGACCTGATCGACGCGGTCCGGTCCTGCGACGAGGCAGCTGAGCCGGTGCTGCTGCTCGGCGGCGGTAGCAATGTCGTCATCGCCGACGACGGCTTCGACGGAACGGTTGTGCAGGTCGCCACTCGCGGGGTTCGGGTCGAGTCAGACGCCTGCTCCGGGGCGATGGTGCGGGTCGCGGCCGGCGAGGACTGGGACGAGTTTGTCGTCCGTGCCCTCGCCGAAGGCTGGTCGGGTCTGGAGTCGATGTCCGGCGTACCCGGCCTTGTCGGCGCGACGCCGATCCAGAACGTCGGCGCGTACGGGCACGAGGTCGCCGAGACGATCGCGACCGTACGGGTCTGGGACCGGACCGAGCGGGCCGTGCGGACGTTTGCCGCGGCCGACTGCGGATTCGCGTACCGCTCCTCGCGGTTCAAGGTGGACCCGGGGCGCTACATCGTCCTCGAGGTCGCCTTCCAGCTCCCGTTGGGCGACATGTCGGCACCGGTCGGGTATGCCGAACTGGCCCGCACCCTCGACTTAGAGCCCGGATCGCGGGCACCGGCGAGCGAGGTCCGCGCGGCTGTGCTCGGGTTGCGCCGCGGCAAGGGGATGGTGCTGGATCCGGCCGACCACGACACCTGGAGCGCCGGCTCGTTCTTCACCAACCCGATCCTCGACACAGACGAGCAGGTGCCCGGGGGTGCGCCGCGCTGGCCTGCCGGCGACGGCCGGGTGAAGATCAGTGCGGCCTGGTTGATCGAGCGCGCCGGGGTACGCAGGGGCTTCGCGATCGGCAATGCCGCGGTGTCGGACAAGCACACGCTGGCGCTGACGAACCGCGGCGGCGCGACGGCCAAGGAGTTGCTCGAGCTGGCGGCGTACGTACGTGACCGAGTCCGCGACACCTTCGGCATCACGCTGGTCAACGAGCCGGTGCTGGTCGGCTGCTCGCTCTGACCGCGTTGCACAAGGTGTTGTAGCGCTGAACAGTGCATACAGTGTTCAGCCCTACAACAGGTTGTTCAGGGGGCGACGGCGGCGGGGGCGGTGGCACCGAACCAGCCGTCGATCTCGGCCAGGATGCCGGCCTTGACGTCGTCCGGCGCGGTCGACATCCCCACCGACGAGCGGGCCAGGTCGGCCAGTTCGGCATCGGTGAAGCCGTGCGCGTCGCGAGCCAGCTGATACTGATCGGCCAGCCGGGACCCGAACAGCAGCGGATCGTCCGCGCCGAGCGCGATCCGCGCCCCCGACTCGTACAACTGCCGCAGCGGTACGTCGCCCGCCGTTGGGTACACCCCCAGCGCGACGTTCGAGGCAGGGCACACCTCGAGCCCCACGCCGTTGCCGATGATCCGGGCCACCAGGTCCGGGTCCTCGACCGAGCGGACGCCGTGACCGATCCGGCCCGCGCCGAGCTCGTCCAGACAGGTCCGCACCACGGCCGGTCCGCAGAGTTCGCCGCCGTGCGGGGTGGCGAGCAGACCGGCCCGGCGAGCGATCCGGAACGCCGGCGCGAACTCCGACGTGGTGCCGCGCCGCTCGTCGTTGGACAACCCGAACCCGACCACGCCGCGATCGGCGTACTGCGCCGCGAGCCGGGCCAATGTGCGCGCGTCCAGCGGGTGCTTGGTCCTGTTCGCCGCGATCACGATCCGCACGTGTACGCCGGTGGCCAGCGAGGCGTCCCGAGCGGCGTCGAGCACCAGGTCGGTGAACGCGGTGATGCCGCCGTACCGGCCGCCGTACCCGGACGGGTCGACCTGGATCTCCAGCCACCGCGACCCGTCCGAGGCGTCGTCCTCGGCCGCCTCACGGAGCAGCCGGCGTACGTCGTCCTCGGTATGCAGCACAGAGCGCGCGATGTCGTACAGCCGCTGGAACCGAAACCAGCCGCGTTCGTCGGCCGCGGACAGCTGCGGCGGCCACTCCTCGCGCAGTGCCTCCGGCAGGTGCACGCCGCGCAGCTCGGCCAGTTCGACGAGCGTGCTGTGCCGCATCGACCCGGTGAAATGCAGGTGCAGGTGGGCCTTCGGCAACAACGCGGTGTCGCGCACGCTCATTGCGGCAGGTTACCGGCTGACCCCTCAGCTCATCGCGGGGAGGCGGGACAGCGCCTGGGCGACCGAGGCCTGGATCTCGGCGTCGTCCCAGGACCGGTCTGTCATCTCGCCGGACAGGTAGGACTCGTACGCCGCAAGGTCCAGGTGCCCGTGTCCACACAGCGCGGTCAGGATCACCTTCGACTCGCCGGACTCCCTGCAGGCCAGCGCCTCCTCGACCGCGGCGGCCAGCGCGTGGGTCGGCTCCGGAGCCGGCACGATCCCCTCGGACCGGGCGAACAGCACGCCGGCCGCGAAGCATTCCGACTGCGGCTTGGCCACCGCCTCCAGCTCACCGGACTCGTACAGGTGGCTGATCAGCGGGCTCATCCCGTGGTACCGCAGCCCACCGGCGTGGATCGGGTCCGGTACGAAGTCGTGGCCGAGCGTGTGCATCTTCATCAGCGGGGTCATCCCGATCGTGTCGCCGAAGTCGTACGCGTAGGTGCCCTGGGTCAGCGATGGGCACGCGGCCGGCTCCACCGCACGGATCACCGGCGCCATCCGCCCGGCCCACTTCTCGCGCAGGAACGGGAACGCCAGGCCGCCGAAGTTCGA
>JBKPSJ010000095.1:0-27048 GCA_046765875.1 Actinomycetota bacterium | reverse complement strand
GGTGGGCACAGGCCGTCGAAGATCAGAGCGATCGCCCGGTCCCGCACGGCCGGGTCCGGCCCGGTGGTCTCGGCCCGGGAGGCGCCGATCATCAGCGCCCACACCTCCGGCCAGCCGACGTCGGCCCGGATCGCCCCGGCGGCCTGGGCCCGCTCGAGCAGCGCCGCGAACGCCTCCTTCACCTCGTCGGCGACCCGGGTCGGCGGCTCGGGCAGCGGCCCGGTGTCCATCAGCGCCTCGGCGATCGCCAGTTTGGTCGGCGCGGTCGTCACCGTCTCGGTGAAGAAGGTACGGAACGCCGCACCGGGATCGGCGTCGTTTGCGAGTTCCAGGGCCCGGTCGCGCAGGGCCGCCAGCCGCTCGGTCAGGACGGCGTACAGGAGGTCCTGTTTGGTCGGGAAGTGCCGGAACACCGTTGCGATCCCGACCCCGGCCCGTTTGGCGACCTCCTCGGTCGACGCGGTCTCGCCGCCGGCGCCGAACACCTCGTTCGCCGCGGCCAGGATCCGGTCCCGGTTGTCCCTCGCGTCCGCCCGCACAGATCGTCTCCCTTGTAACCGAAGTCATCACTCCGTATAGTCGGAGTCGTATTCGGAGTCATCACTCCACATCATCCCATCGGGAGATAGATCATGAGCACAGCAACCCCGCAGGAGGTGTTCCGGCAACTCGTCGACGGCGTCTGCGAGCGCCGATACGCCGACCTGCCGGACCTGTACGCGGAGCAGACCGACGTACGGCACCCGATGTCGCCCTTGGGGGACAAGCCACTGCTGACCCGTGACGACCTGAGCAAGCACTTCGGCGCCGCGGCCACGACGGTGGCACCGGTGATCGAGTTCACCGCGCAGAACGTCATCGTGCATCAGACCTCCGACCCCGAGGTGATCGTGGCCGAGTTCGAGTACCGCGGGACGGTGCCCGCCACCGGCAAGGCCTTCACCGCGCCCTGCATCTTCGTCCTGCGGGTGCGGAACGGGCAGATCGTCGAGTCGCGCGACTACGTCGACCACCTCACGATGGCCCGGGTCCGCGGCCAGGTGGACGGCCTACTCGCGGCGATCACGGAACCGCGCGGCTGACCGGCGGCGTCAAACCTCGCGTACCTCAGCGAACGGCCCCGGTCCCTGGCGCGCAGCCGGACCGGGGCCGTTCCCAAGCCCGCTGGATCAGTCGCGGTCGCCCATCGGCACGTACTCGGTGCTGCGGGCGCCGGTGTAGATCTGCTTCGGCCGCGCGATCTTCTGCTCGGAGTCGCCGAGCATCTCCAGCCACTGCGCCAGCCAGCCCGAGGTGCGCGGGATCGCGAACAGCACGGTGAACATCTCCGGCGGGAACTGCAGTGCCTCGTAGATCAGCCCGGAGTAGAAGTCGACGTTCGGGTAGAGCTTGCGGGACACGAAGTACTCGTCCTCGAGCGCGATCTTCTCCAGTTCGACGGCGATCTTGAGCAGCGGGTTGACCCCGGTGACCTCGAAGACGTCGTCGCAGGCCTTCTTGATGATCTTGGCCCGCGGGTCGTAGTTCTTGTACACCCGGTGGCCGAAGCCCATCAGCCGTTCCTCGCCGTTCTTGACGCCCTCGATGAACGACGGGATGTTGTCCTGCGAGCCGACGCGGCGCAGCATCTTGAGCACGGCCTCGTTGGCGCCGCCATGCAGCGGGCCGTACAGCGCACCGATGCCGCCGGCAACGGCCGTGTACGGGTCCACCTGCGACGAGCCGATCGACCGGACCGCGTTGGTCGAGCAGTTCTGCTCGTGGTCGGCGTGCAGGATGAACAGGATCTCCAGCGCACGCACCAGCCGGTCGTCGGCCGCGTACTTCGGCTCGCTCATCTTGAACAGCATGGACAGGAAGTTCGCGGTGTAGCTGAGCTCGTTGTCCGGGTACACGTACGGCTTGCCCTGCGCGTGCCGGAACGAGAACGCGCCCAGCGTCGGCATCTTCGCGATCAGACGGCTGATCTGCAGCGAGCGGGACTGCTCGTCGAAGATGTCGCGCGACTCGGGGTAGAAGGTGGACAGCGCGCCGACCGAGGCCAGCAGCATGCCCATCGGGTGCGCGTCGTACCGGAAGCCCTGCATGAAGGTCTTGAGGTTCTCATGCACGAACGTGTGATAGGTCACGTCGTGCACCCACTGCTCGAACTCGGCCTTGTTCGGAAGCCGGCCGTTGACCAGCAGGTAGGCCACCTCGAGGTAGTTGGACTGCTCGGCGAGCTGCTCGATCGGGTAGCCGCGGTACTCCAGGATGCCCTTGTCGCCGTCGATGAAGGTCACCGAGGAACGACACGACGCCGTGTTGACGAACCCCGGGTCGTACGACGCCAGCCCGCCGTCGCCGTCCGCGGAGCTGATCTGCTTCAGGTCCGAGGCACGGATGGTGCCATCGGTGATGGCAAGGTCGTACTCCTTGCC
The DNA here is from genome assembly GCA_046765875.1 of Actinomycetota bacterium. Taxonomy (GTDB): domain Bacteria; phylum Actinomycetota; class Actinomycetes; order Propionibacteriales; family Kribbellaceae; genus DASRHY01. The sequence goes on along the minus strand of JBKPSJ010000095.1, from coordinate 24,628 downwards.
GGTCCGGTTGTCCCGGACGGTCAGCGACTGTTCGGTCACGTCTGCCCTCTTCGGATTGCCGGCGTCGGCCGGATGGAGGGATCGTCATCACCGGCGGGACGCGCTGTGGGACTGCGGTCTCACCGGCTACGCTAATCCGGAGGCGGCGCGCAACCAAGCCGGGGCAGCGTGCCGCCCAGACCCGCTTTGACCCAGAGTGGCCGATCCCGGTATTCTGGGCGGTCGTTGTGCATAACCGGCGCGTTGGTATATTCCGGCGCCGGATGCCAGCATCGGAACTGTCAACCACCTGAGAACGAAGGTCAACGACCGTGCGCACGTACAGCCCGAAGCCTGCTGACGTCACCCGCGAGTGGCATGTGATCGACGCGGAAGACGTCGTGCTGGGCCGGCTGGCCGTTCAGGCCGCCACCCTGCTGCGCGGCAAGCACAAGCCGACCTTCGCCCCGCACGTGGACGGCGGCGACTTCGTGGTCGTCGTGAACGCGTCCAAGGTCGCGATCTCCGGCACCAAGCGCACCGACAAGATGGTGTACCGGCACTCCGGGCGCCCGGGCGGCCTGACCGCCACCCCGATCGGTGACGTGCTGGACAAAGACCCGCGCAAGGTGGTCGAGAAGGCGGTCTGGGGGATGCTGCCCAAGAATCGCCTGGGCCGGAGGATGCTGCGCAAGCTCAAGGTGTACGCCGGTCCCGAGCATCCGCACACCGCGCAGCAGCCCAAGCCGTTCGAGATCACCCAGATCACCCAGATCGCCCAGTAGAGCCCGAGGATCAAGTAGCCGTGAGCCAGAACTACCCAGGACCTAACACCGCAGGGCCAACAGACATGGATGACCTCGACCCCGACATCCCGATCGAGGCCGAGGGTCCGGTCGCGTACAGCACGGAGAGCACCCCGACGCCGGAGCAGAAGGAGGCAGCCCGGGTCGCGGTGATCAACCCGGCCGGCGCCACCGGCCGGCGCAAGGAGGCCGTCGCCCGCGTCCGGCTGGTGCCCGGCTCCGGCAGCTGGTCGATCAACGGCAAGGCGCTCGACGTCTACTTCCCGAACAAGGTGCACCAGCAGCTCGTGAACGAGCCGTTCGTGACCACCGGCCTCGAGGGCTCGTACGACGTGATCGCGCGGATCAACGGCGGTGGCATCACCGGCCAGGCCGGCGCGCTGCAGCTCGGTGTGGCCCGGGCGCTCAACGAGGCCGACGTCGAGGTGAACCGCCCGACGCTGAAGAAGGCCGGACTCCTCACCCGCGACGCGCGGATCAAGGAGCGCAAGAAGGCCGGTCTGAAGAAGGCCCGCAAGGCTCCGCAGTACTCCAAGCGCTGACGGGGGCACGGCGTACCGATGCCGCGCCTGTTCGGCACCGACGGAGTCCGTGGTCTCGCCAACGCAGACCTCACCGCGGAGCTGGCCCTCGACCTTTCGGTCGCGGCCGCACACGTGCTCGGCGAGGCCGGGGCGTTCGAGGGACATCGCCCGCGCGCCGTGGTCGGCCGTGACCCGCGCGCCAGCGGCGAGTTCCTGGAGGCCGCGGTGGTCTCGGGGCTGGCCAGCGCCGGCGTGGACGTGGTCCGGCTGGGCGTACTGCCGACCCCGGCTGTAGCGCACCTCACCGCGGCGACCGGCGCCGATCTGGGAGTGATGCTGTCGGCCAGCCACAACCCGATGCCGGACAACGGGATCAAGTTCTTCGCCCGCGGAGGGGTCAAGCTCGACGACGCGATCGAGGACTCGATCGAGGCCCGGATGGGCGAGCTGTGGCAGCGTCCGACCGGATCCGGTGTCGGCCGGATCCTGGCGGGCGACGACGACGCCGAGTCCGGCTTCGAGACCTATGTCAGCCACCTGGTCCGGTGTGCGCCGAACCGCCTGGACGGTCTCAAGATCGTCATCGACTGCGCGAACGGCGCCGCGTCGCGGACCGCGCCGGAGGCGCTGCGGCGGCTGGGCGCCGAGGTGATCACGCACGCCGCCGAGCCGGACGGCCTGAACATCAACGACGACTGCGGCTCGACGCACATGGACGGGCTGCGCCGAGAGGTGGTCGGGCACGGCGCCGACGCCGGCATCGCGCTCGACGGCGACGCTGATCGCTGCCTCGCGGTCGACGCTTCCGGCGAACTCGTCGACGGCGACCAGATCCTCGCGATCCTCGCGCTCGCGATGCGCGATACCGGCCGGCTGAGCGGCGACACGGTGGTCGCGACGGTGATGAGCAACCTGGGTTTCGTGCAGGCGATGGTGCGTGAGCGGATCGCGGTCGAGCAGACCAAGGTCGGCGACCGGTACGTGCTGGAGGCGATGAAGGCCGGTGGCTTCACCCTCGGCGGCGAGCAGTCCGGGCACGTGGTGCTGACCGACCACGCCACCACCGGTGACGGCACGCTCACCGCGGTGACCCTGCTGGCCCGGCTGGCCGAGACCGGGAAGTCGCTGCAGGACCTGGCCGCGGTGATGACCCGGCTGCCACAGGTGCTGGTCAACGTCAAGGACGTGGACAAGTCCCGGGCCGACACGGACCCGGGCGTACAGGCCGCGGTGGCCGAGGCGTCGGCCCGGCTCGGCGCGACCGGGCGGGTCCTGCTTCGTCCGTCCGGGACCGAGCCGCTGGTGCGGGTGATGGTGGAGGCCGAGTCTGCCGGCACGGCCCAGCAGGTGGCCGAAGAGCTGGCCGCCGTGGTCGCGGGTTCGCTGGCTCTTTAGCTCGCGGCCTGCGGGGACGCGCCGTACACGGTTGCGCGCGCGGAGTGGCGGATTGCACGATGCGGGGTGTTCCGTCGGTCTTGACCACGCCCGTTTGTCGTGGGTAACTTCCCATGAAGGAGCCTGCATCGTAATTCAATTACCTGAGGGGCACCGCGGACCAGCCCGCCAGCGCCCGGCTGCTTGGTCGTAGATACGTCCGCCCCACGACAGAGGAGTTCTCTGATGACCATCAAACGACGCAGCCTGCTGGCGGGTGCCGGCGCTGTCACCGCCGCACCGCTGCTGGCCGCCGGCCCGGCGTTCGCCGGTGAGCAGGGCGAGAAGCGCGGCCGGGTCCAGACCGCCGCGCAGCAACTGGCCGACTCCGGCTGGGCCGCGCTGGCCGGCTCCAAGCTCGGCGTGATCACCAACCCGACCGGCATCCTGGAGAACCTGCGCAGCATCGTCGACGAGATGGTCGAGTCCGGGAAGGTCACGGTGGCCGGCGTGCTCGGCCCCGAGCACGGTTTCCGCGGCACCGGCCAGGCCGGCGACGGCGAGGGCGACCACGTCGACCCGCGCACCGGCGTGATGGTGTACGACGCGTACGGCGCGAACGCCGACAAGATCGCCGGCATCTACACCCAGGCCGGGTTCGACACGGTGGTGTTCGACATCCAGGATGTCGGCGCCCGGTTCTACACCTACATCTGGACCATGTGGGAGGCGATGAAGGCCGCCGCCGCGACCGGCGTGCGGTTCATGGTTCTCGACCGGCCGAACCCGGTCGGCGGCAAGGCCCGCGGGCCGCTGCTGCAGCCCGCGTACAGCTCCGGCGTCGGCAAGAAGGAGATCGTCCAGCAACACGGGATGACCGTCGGCGAGCTGGCCCGCTTCTTCAACGGCGAACTGCTGCCCAACGACGGCGGTCCGGTGCAGGACCTGCAGGTGGTGCCGGTACGCAACTGGCGCGGCGACATGCTGTGGGCCGACACCGGTCTGCAGTGGACGCTGCCGAGCCCGAATATGCCGACCGACAACACCGCCCTGCTGTACTCCGGCACCTGCATGTTCGAGGCGACCAACCTGTCCGAGGGCCGCGGCACCACCCGTCCGTTCGAGCTGATCGGCGCACCGTACGCCGACTACCGCTGGGCCGAGGCGCTGAACGCGCTGAACCTGCCCGGCGTGCGGTTCCGGGAGGCGTACTTCACCCCGACGTTCAGCAAGTACGTCGGCAAGGTGTGCGCCGGCGTCCAGGTCCACATCACCGACCCGACCGAGGTCGAGTCGATCACGATCGCGACGAACATGATCGCCGAGGCCAAGCGGATCTATACCGACCCGGATCCGGCAAAGGGCTTCGCCTGGCGGTCCGGCGACAGCTACGCCGGCCGCTGGATCGACCTGCTGACCGGTTCGGACCGGTTCCGCACGATGCTCGAGGGCGGTGCGTCGGCGAGCCAGATCGTGGCGGCCTGGCAGACCGAGCTGGCCGACTTCGACCAGCGCCGCCAGCAGTATCTGATCTACGGCGGCCACCGATGAGGTCGCTGGCGCGGACCTTGGTCGCGCTAGCGTCGGTGGTCGTGACAGCGTCGTCCGCCGGCACTGCCGTTGCCGAGGGCAACGGTATTGCGAGGGACGCCCGGTTCGACCTGCCGTACCAGGGGTTCATGCCCGCGTCGACGGTGCTGCAGAACTCGACGCCGCAGGCCGAGGGGCTCGACCCGGCTCCGATCGACTCCGCCCTGACCGCCGTGGACGGCTGGACCCGCCCGTCCGGCACCGCCCGGCCGTTGTACGCAGGTGCCGTCACGCTGCTCGCGCACAACGGCAAGGTGCTCACCAAGAACGCCACCGGGATGGCGCTGAAGTATGCCGACGGCAACGGCACCGAGTTGCCGCCGGACCAGCAGATCCCGATGCGCACCGACACGATCTTCGACATGGCGTCGGTGTCGAAGCTGTTCACCTCGATCGTGATCGTCCAGCTGATCCAGGCCGGCAAGGTCGACCTCGAGGCGCCGGTCGCGTCCTACGTACCGGAGTTCGGCGAGAACGACAAGGGCGCGATACCGGTCCGGCAGTTGCTGACGCACACGTCCGGGCTGCCCGAGTGGCTGCCGCTGTGGAGCGCGTACAGCACGCCGGAGGACCGGATCCACGCCGCTCTCACCACGAAGCTGAAGAACCCGCCGGGCAGCACCTACCTGTACAGCGACATCAACCTGATCGACCTCGGCGTACTGGCCGAGCGGGTCACCGGCGAGCCGCTGGACCAGCTTGTGCGCGAGGGCATCACCGAGCCGCTCGGTATGACCGACACCGGCTACAACCCGGACCCGTCGAAGCTGAACCGGATCGCCGCGACCGAGTACCAGGCCAGCCCGCCGCGCGGCATGGTGTGGGGCTCGGTGCACGACGAGAACGCCTGGTCGCTGGGCGGCGTCGCCGGGCACGCGGGTGTGTTCTCGACTGCCGACGACATGGCCAAGCTGGCCCAGGCGCTGCTCAACGGCGGCACCTATCGCGGGCACCGGATCCTGTCGGAGAACTCGGTCGACAAGATGATCACCAACTACAACCAGGCGTACCCCGGCAACTCGCACGGGCTGGGCTTCGAGCTCGACCTGATCTGGTACATGGCCGGCCTGTCGGGGCCGCGTACCGCGGGCCACACCGGGTACACCGGGACGTCGGTCGTGATCGACTTCGACTCGCGCTCGTTCGCGATCCTGCTCACCAACCGCGTGCACCCGAGCCGCAACTGGGGCAGCAACAACCCGGCCCGGCGCGAGGTCGCCGAGGCACTGGCGCAGGCACTCGCGGTCAAGCCCGCCGAGGGCCCGAGCAGCTGGTACTCCGGCATCCGCGACGCCAGCACCGCGACCCTGACCGTCCCGGTTGCCGTACCCGCCGAGGGTGCACAGCTTCGGTTCGACCTGTTCGTGCACAGCGAGAACACCGACCTGCTGTGGCTGGAGAGCAGCTCCGACGGCGGAGCCACCTGGCAGCCGGTCCCGTTCCAGGTACGCCGCGGGAGTACCACGACCGACACCAACGGATCGATCGGCGGTACGGCGGTCCGCGAGTGGGGTCGCGCCACGGCGGACCTGGCTGCTGGCGTTCAGCAGGTGCGCTGGCGCTATCGGACCGACTCGCTGTACTTCGGGCGCGGGATGAACGTCGACGGCATCAAGGTGATCTCGGGTGACCAGATGGTCCTCAACGGTGAGCTGCATCCGGACCTGTTCACGGCGGTCGGCTGGCGCCTGACGAATCATTGAGGGTCGATTGGGACCAAATGGCGGCAGTACGCCGTACCGTGGCGCTATGACGACATCGTCTCCTGCGTCAACGTCTGCGGGTGCCGGTAGGCCGGCCCCGACGGGCCCGCTGCTGGTGCGGGTCCGTGCGGTGCTACCGGCCCTGGCCCCGGCCGAGCAGCGGGTGGCCAACGCCGTGCTCGCCGACCCCGGTGGCGTCGCGGCGATGACGATCTCCGAACTGGCCGTGCTGGCCTCCACCTCGGAGACCACCGTGATCCGGTTCTGCAAGCAGATCGGCGTACCCGGGTACCCGCAGCTCCGCCTGCAGCTGGCGGCGCAGTCGGCCCAGTCGCAGGAGTCGCCGGAGGTCGGTGGTGACATCGAGCCCGGTGACTCCCTTACCGATGTCGTCGCCAAGGTCGCCTATGCCGACGAGCGGGCGGTCAAGGAGACCGCGCAGCAACTCGACCCGGACGCGCTCGCGAGGGTGGTCGCGGCGGTCGCCGCCGCGCCGCGGGTCGACCTGTACGGGCTCGGCGCGAGCGCGTTCGTCGCGCTGGACCTGCAGCAGAAGTTGCACCGGATCGGGCGGGTGTCGTTCGCCTGGAGTGACGCGCACATCGCGCTGACCAGTGCCGCGCTGCTCGGCGAGGGTGACGTCGCGATCGGCATCTCGCACACCGGCACCACGTCGGAGGTCGTCGAGACCCTGCAGGAGGCGGCCAAGCACGGCGCCACAACAGTTGCCATCACCAACTATCCGCGCTCACCGGTCGCGCACGCGGCGCAGTTGCTGCTGACAACCGCTGCCCGCGAGACGACGTACCGTTCGGGCGCCATGGCGAGCCGGATCGCCCAGTTGATGGTCGTCGACTGCCTGTTCATCGGTGTCGCTCAGCACGTGCTGCCGGACGCCCGCAGGGCGCTGGAGTCCACCTACACCGCGGTTCGCGGTCACCACCTCGAGTCGAACGGCGACGCCACGGCCTGAGACCCTGCCTGCGCGTTCCGTCACGGCCAGACCCGGGCATTTCTTCACGCGCAGATTTCAGTTGTAAGAGATGTTCGTATCGCCGGATCTCACCGGCAGGTTTCGACGTACCTTGGACAGAAGGGGTTGTCGCGCACGAGGGTGCGCCGGGGAAACTGCCGGGGGCGGCGGTGAATCAGAAACTTTTTGACTGTCGTCTGTGTAGGAAAGTAACCTAAGTACTGTGATCGGCTCACCGACCGAACGACGAAATCCGAATACGCTGGCGATCGACTCGCTCGGCACCACCCAGATTCTCGAACTGGTCAACGCCGAGGATGCCAAGGTCGCTGGTGCGGTCGGCGCGTCGATTCCGGAACTCACCAAGGCGGTCGACGCCGCCGTCGAGGCGGTGCACGGCGGTGGCCGGGTGCACTACTTCGGCGCCGGTACGTCCGGCCGGCTCGCCGTCCAGGACGCGGCCGAACTGCCGCCGACGTTCCACGCGCCCCCCGACCTGGTGATCGCGCACCACGCCGGCGGGAACGAGGCGCTGCTGCGCGCGGTCGAGGACGTCGAGGACGACGCACAGGCCGGGGAGATCGACGCCGGTGCGGTCACCGGTAGCGACGTCGTGATCGGCGTCGCCGCGTCCGGCCGCACGCCGTACGTCGCGGGCGCGCTGCGCGCCGCGCACGCCGCCGGTGCGACCACCGTGCTGATCACGGCGAACCCGGACGCGCCGCTGCGCGACCTGGCCGACATCGTGATCGCGGCCGACACCGGTCCCGAGGTGATCGCGGGCTCCACCCGGCTGAAGGCCGGCACCGCCCAGAAGATGATCCTGAACGCGTTCTCGACCACGCTGATGATCAAGCTCGGCCACACCTGGTCGAACCTGATGGTCGACATGGTTGCCACCAACAACAAGCTCCGCGGCCGGATGCTGCGGATCCTCGCCGAGGCCACCGGCGCCGACGACGAAGCATGCGCGACAGCGCTGGCGGCGGCCGACGGACAGCTCAAGTCGGCACTGGTGCACCTGCTCAGCGGCGCCTCGGTCGACGAGTCCCGCGCGGCCCTCGACGCCGCCGACGGGCGCGTGACCGTGGCCCTGTCCACCCTCGTCCAGACGGCGTAGCAGCCCGTGCGCGCACGGGCCGTTGTCAGAGCTTCCGGAGCCGGACCCATCTGACGGTGTGGTCGGCGCCCTTGCGCAGCACCAGCGTCGCGCGGGACCGGGTAGGCAAGATGTTCTCGCGCAGGTTCGGTCCGTTGATGGTGTCCCACAGCGACTCGGCCCGCGCGATCGCCTCGGCTTCACTCAGCTCCCCGTACCGGCGGAAGTACGACTCGGGGTTGCGGAACGCGGTCTCGCGCAGCTTGAGGAACCGCGCTACGTACCAGGAGCGGATGTCGTCGGCCGCGGCGTCCACGTACACCGAGAAGTCGAAGAAGTCGCTGACGGCCAGTCCGCTGCGGCCGTCGCCGTGCCGGGGCGCTGGCTGCAGGACGTTCAGCCCTTCCAGGAGCAGAATGTCCGGCCCCTCGACCGTCGTCTTCACATCCGGCAGCCGGTCGTAGTGCAGGTGCGAGTAGACCGGTGCCTCGACCGCGTCCATTCCGGACTTGACCTCGATCACGAACCGGAGCAGCGCCTTGCGGTCGTACGACTCCGGGAACCCCTTGCGCTGCAGCAGGCCCCGGCGTTCGAGTTCGGCGTTCGGCCACAGGAAGCCGTCGGTGGTGACCAGCGCGACCCGCGGATGCTCGGGCCAGCGGGCGAGCAGTTCGCGCATCAGCCTGGCGGTGGTGGACTTGCCGACGGCAACCGATCCGCCGATGCCGATCACGAACGGCGTCCGGGTGGCCGGCTCGCCGAGAAATCGTTCGGTGTCGGCGTGCAGGCCGCGGGCGTGCCGTACGTACAGCGACAGGATCCGCGACAACGGCAGGTAGACCTCGCGGACCTCGGTCATGTCGATCTCGTCGCCAAGACCGCGCAGCCGCTCGATCTCCTCGGCGGTCAGCGGCGACTCGGTGGTCTCGGCCAGCCGGGCCCACGCCGCCCGGTCCAGCTCGGTGTACGGCGTCACCTCCCGCGGCTGCAGCATGGCCCCAATTCTTCCCACGGGCGGGCGGTTCCCTCCCGCGGACCCGCGTGTGGCGGTGATCACCCCGCGATCACACACCCCGGCGATGCTGTGCTCGATGATCTGCATGCCTCGGGAGACGCCCCGGACAGGCACGCGATTCCCGGGCGTTAGGGTGGCCGCCATGTGCGGGATCATCGGGTACGTCGGATCGAAGCAGGCCCTGGATGTGGTTCTGGAGGGCCTGCGCAGGCTTGAGTATCGCGGGTACGACTCCGCGGGCGTGGCCCTGCTCACGGACGGCGCGCTGACCACGGTGAAGAAGGCGGGCAAGATCGCCAACCTGGACAAGGAGCTCGCCGACCGGCAGCTGCCGCCGTCGACCACCGGAATCGGGCACACGCGCTGGGCCACCCACGGCCCGCCCAACGACCGCAACGCGCACCCGCACACCAACGGCGAGACCAACGGCGCCCGGGTCGCCATCGTCCACAACGGCATCATCGAGAACTTCGCGGCGCTGCGCTCCGGGCTGGAGCAGCGCGGTCACGAGATGGCCTCCGAGACCGATACCGAGGTCGTCGCGCACCTTCTCGGTGAGGCACTGGACTCGGCGGACCCGGACCTCGCCGTGGCGATGCGGACGGTCTGCCGGCAGCTCGAAGGAGCGTTCACGCTGGTCGCCGTCCATGCGGACAACCCGGACGTCGTGGTCGGCGCCCGCCGCAACTCACCGCTGGTGGTCGGCGTGGGCGAGGGGGAGAACTTCCTCGCCTCGGACGTGTCGGCCTTCATCAGCCACACCCGCGACGCGATCGAACTCGGCCAGGACCAGGTGGTCGAGCTGCGTCCGTCCGGGGTCAGGATCTCGAACTTCGACGGCACACCCGCGCAGGTCACGCCGTATCACGTCGACTGGGACATCTCGGCCGCCGAGAAGGGCGGCTACGACTACTTCATGCTCAAGGAGATCGCCGAGCAGCCCAAGGCGATCAGCGACACCCTGCTCGGCCGGTTCACCCCAGACGGCCGGCTGCACCTGGACGAGATGCGGCTGTCCGACGACGAACTGCGCGAGGTCGACAAGATCATCATCGTCGCGTGCGGTACGTCGTTCCACGTCGGCCTGATCGCCAAGTACGCGATCGAGCACTGGACCAGGATCCCGTGCGAGGTCGAGCTGGCCAGCGAGTTCCGGTACCGCGACCCGATCGTCGACCCGACCACGATGGTGATCGCGATCAGCCAGTCCGGCGAGACGATGGACACACTGATGGCGTTGCGGCACGCCCGCGACCAGCGCGCCAAGGTGCTGGCGATCTGCAACACCAACGGCTCGACGATCCCGCGCGAGTCCGACGCGGTGGTCTACACCTACGCCGGACCGGAGATCGCGGTCGCCTCGACCAAGGCGTTTCTCACCCAGATCGTCGCGACGTACGTGATCGCGCTGTACCTCGCGCAGGTACGCGGCACCAAGTTCGGCGACGAGATCAAGTCGGTGATCGACGATCTCGACCAGATCCCGGCGGCCGTGGCCAGGGTCCTGGAGGCGGTCGAGCCGGTCCGCGCCCTGGCGCGCGAGTTGTCGGCGGCGCAGTCGGTGCTGTTCATCGGCCGCCATGTGGGCTACCCGGTCGCGCTGGAGGGCGCGCTCAAGCTCAAGGAACTGGCGTACATGCATGCCGAGGGCTTCGCCGCCGGTGAGCTCAAGCACGGCCCGATCGCGCTGATCGAGGACGGCCTGCCGGTGTTCGTCGTCGTCCCGCCGAAGGGCCGCGACGTGCTGCACGACAAGATGGTCAGCAACGTCCAGGAGATCCGCGCCCGCGGCGCCCGGACGATCGTGGTCACCGAGGACACCGACAGTTCGGTCGAGCCGTACGCCGACCACCTGATCCGGTTGCCGAAGGTGCCGACGCTGCTGCAGCCGCTGGTCGCGACGGTGCCGTTGCAGGTGTTCGCCTGCGAGATGGCCACCGCGAAGGGGTACGACGTGGACCAGCCGCGCAACCTCGCCAAGTCCGTCACGGTCGAGTAGATGGTCGAGAAGATGATCGTCGGCGTGGGGATCGACGTGGTCGACGTCGCGCGCTTCATGCAGACGCTGGAACGTACGCCCGGCCTGCGCGACCGGGTGTTCACCAAGACCGAGTCGGCCAAGCCGCCGGCCTCGCTCGCGGCCCGGTTCGCGGCCAAGGAGGCGCTGGCCAAGGCGCTCGGCGCACCGGCCGGGATGCTGTGGCTCGACGCCGAGGTGACCACCGACGAGGCCGGCCGGCCGTGGCTGGAGATCAGCGGTACGGTCGCCGCCCGGGCCACGCAACTCGGCGTACAGAGCATGCACCTGTCGCTCAGCCATGACGCCGGGATCGCCTCGGCGGTCGTCGTACTGGAGGGCTGATGCGGGTCGCGCACACCGTCGAGCAGGTCCGCGCCGCAGAGGCCGACCTGATGGCGCGGCTGCCCGAGGGCACGCTGATGCAGCGCGCCGCGGCCGGGCTCGCGGCGGCGATCGCGGACTTCCTCGGGGCGACGTACGGGGCCCGCGTCGTGCTGTTGATCGGGTCCGGCGACAACGGCGGCGACGCTCTGTACGCCGGGGTCCGGCTGGCTCGCAGGGGAGCCCAGGTCGCAGCGGTGCTGCTGTCCGACAAGGCCCACGCCGCGGGTCTGGCGGCGCTCCGACGGGCCGGTGGCCGGGTGATCGAGCCGGCCGAGGTCACCCACGCCGACGTGGTCGTCGACGGCATCGTGGGTATCGGCGGTCATCCCGGCCTCAGGCCCGAGGCCGCGGCGGTCCTCGACATCGTCGAACAGCTCGACATTCCGGTGGTCGCGGTCGACGTCCCGTCCGGCGTAGAGGTCGACACCGGCGCCACCCCCGAGCGGCACGTCCATGCCGCATTCACGGTCACGTTCGGCACCCACAAGATCTGTCATCTGATCGACCCGGCCGCGACCTCCTGCGGCCCGGTTCACCTCGTCGACATCGGTCTGGACCTGCCGCAGCCTGCCGCCGAGGCGCTCCAGCCCGAGAACGTGGCGTGGTTGTATCCGCTGCCGCACGGCGCTTCCGACAAGTACTCCCGCGGTGTCACCGGGCTGGTGGTCGGCTCCGAGCAGTACCCCGGTGCTGCGGTGCTGGCTTCCGGCGGCGCGCTCGGTGGCCCGCTCGGGATGGTCCGGTACGTCGGACCCGACCCGGTGGCCGAGGCCGTCCGCTCGGCCCACCCGGAAGTGGTCGCCGGTGTCGGTAGGGTGCAGTCCTGGGTCATCGGCTCCGGGCTCGGCGAGCACGCCGACGCGGACCGGATCGCCGAGATCTGCGCGGCACCAGAACCCGTTGTGATGGACGCCGACGGCCTTCGGTTCCTGCCGTCGCGGTTCACGACACCGGTGCTGCTGACCCCCCACGCCGGTGAGTTGAGCCGGTTGATCGACGTACCCCGCGATGAGATCGAGGCGAACCGGTTGCGGTACGCGAAGGATGCCGCCGACCGGTACAACGCGACCGTGCTGCTGAAGGGCTCGACCACGGTGGTGGCGACGCCGGACGGGCGGGTCCGAGTGAATACCAACGCCACGCCATGGCTGGCCACGGCCGGAGCCGGTGATGTCCTTGCCGGGCTGTGCGGCGCTTTGCTGGCGGGCGGGTTGAGCCCGCTCGACGCCGGCAGCGTCGGCGCCTTCCTGCACGCGGCGGCCGCGCGGCTTGCCTCCGGTGGTGGTCCGCTGACCGCGTCGGCCGTGGCGGCGAAGTTGCCAGAGGCAACGAGGCAGTTGCTGACGCGGTAGTCGCCGGGTCGGGTCTGCCCGCCGGTTATGGTCACCGGGTGGACCGACCCGACCTGGTGATCTTCGACAACGACGGCGTGTTGGTGGACTCCGAGCGGCTGGCCAACGGCATCCTCGCCGACCTGCTGACCGAGGCGGGGCTGCCGTACACGTTCGAGCAGGCCGTGCACGAGTTCATGGGCGGCTCGCTCACCCGGGTGCGGGCCAGCGCGGAGCCGCGGCTCGGGCGTCCGTTGCCGGCCGACTTCGAGGATCGCTACCACGCCCGGCTGTTCGAGGGATTCGCCCGGCTCCAGCCGGTGCCCGGCGTGCCGGAGCTGCTGGACGCGCTCGACCGGGCCGGCACGCCGTACTGCGTGGCCTCGTCCGGCACCCACGAGCGGATCCGGAACGCGCTGACCTCGGTCGGCCTGTACCAGCGGTTCGAGGGCCGAGTGTTCAGCGCGCAGGATGTCGAGCATAGCAAGCCCGCGCCGGATCTGTTCCTGCACGCGGCCGACTCGACCGGCACCGATCCGGAGCGCTGCGCCGTGGTCGAGGACAGCCCGCTGGGTGTCGAGGCGGCCCGTGCCGCGGGTATGTACGTGATCGGGTTCGCCGCGATGACCCCGGCCGAGCGGCTCGCCGCGGCGGACGTGGTTGTGGACGAGATGGGGGCTTTGCCGGAGCTGCTCAAGCTGTCCTGAGAGACTGGAGTGTCATGTCAACCAGGTCACCGCGCGCCGAGGCGGTCATCGACCTCGCTGCCGTCCGGCACAATGTCGAGATGCTGCGTGCCCGCGCAGGCTCGGCGCAGATGCTGGTCGCGGTCAAGGCCGACGGCTACGGGCACGGCATGATCGCCACTTCCCGGGCCGCGCGCGAGGGCGGCGCCGGCTGGCTCGGGGTGGCGGTGATCGAGGAGGCGCTCGCACTGCGCGCCGCCGGCGACAAGGGCCGGATCTTCTGCTGGCTCACGGTGCCCGGCGAGCCGCTGGCCGACGCGGTTGCCGCCGGCATCGACCTGTCCGCGTCCTCGGCTTGGATGGTCGACGAACTGGTCGCCGCCGCGACGGCCGCGGGCCGGGTCGCGCGGGTGCACCTCAAGATCGACACCGGGCTGAGCCGGTCCGGCGCCCCGGCCGCGGAGTGGCCGGACGTGTGCACCGCCGCAGCCAAGGCGCAGGCCGCCGGCCAGCTCGAGATCGTCGCGATCTGGTCGCACCTGGCCTGCTCCGACCAGCCCGAGCACCCGGCGAACGCGGCCCAGCTCGCGGCATTCACCGAGGCGATCGAGGTGGCCGCCCGGTACGGCATCGATCCGCCGCTGCGGCATCTTGCCAACTCGGGCGGGACACTGGCGCTCCCGCAGACCCATTTCGACCTGGTCCGCCCGGGGATCGCGGCGTACGGGCTGTCGCCGTTCGGTGCCGCCCGGCCGAGTCGCGAGTTCGGGCTCGTACCGGCGATGACGCTGCGCGCCAGGCTCGCCCTGGTCAAGCGGGTGGGAGCCGGAGCCGGGGTCTCGTACGGGCACACCTACATCACGCCTTCGCCGACGACGCTCGGACTGGTCCCGCTCGGGTACGGCGACGGCATCCCGCGGCACGTGTCGAGCCGCGGGCCGGTCCTTGCCGCGGGCAAGGTCCGCAGGATCGTCGGCCGGGTCTGTATGGATCAGGTCGTGATCGATCTCGGCGGCGACGACGCCGACGCGGGCGACGAGGTCGTGCTGTTCGGGCCCGGCGACGGCGGCGAGCCCACCGCCGACGACTGGGCCGCCGCCGCGGACACGATCAACTACGAGATCGTCACCCGGATCGGTCCCCGGGTGCCCCGGCGGTACGTCTGATGTCGCGCGGGCAGCGGTTCGGACTACTCGGCGCGGCGGTCGGTGTGCTGGCCGCCGGCGCGGCGGCCGGTGCCGCAGTCGAGCGGCAGCTGATCGGCCGCCGGTCCAGCCAGCAGGAACAGCTCGAGGCCGAGCCGTTCGGATCGCTGCGCGGCGAGCCGCACGTGCTGACCGCCACCGACGGCGTCGAGCTGTACGTCGAGACCGACGACGGCCCGGCCGGTCCGACGATCGTGTTCTCGCACGGGTACGCGCTGAACCTGGACAGCTGGCACTTCCAGCGCAAGGCGATGCGCGGGCTGGGCCGGCTGGTGCTGTTCGACCAGCGCTCGCACGGCCGGTCCGGCCGGTCGCCGCGCGAGGACGTCTCGATCGACCAGCTCGGCCGCGACCTGCACTCCGTGCTGACCGAGTTCGCACCGGCCGGACCGGTGGTGCTCATCGGCCACTCGATGGGCGGTATGTCGATCATGTCGCTGGCCGACCAGCACCCCGAGCTGTTCGGCGAGCTGGTGATGGGTGTCGGCCTGGTGTCGACCAGCGCGGGTGGCCTGGACCGCGAGGCGATGCTGCTGCCCGGAACGCCGGGCCGGCTGGTCCGCAAGTACGCGACGCCGACACTGGCCGCGCTGGCCCGGATCCCGGCCATCGTCGAGCGCGGCCGCAAAGCCGGCACCGACATCAGCTTTGTGCTCACCCGGCAGTACTCGTTCGGGTCGACGGTGCCGCCGTCGTACACCGAGTTCGTCAACGAGATGATCTCCGGCACACCGATCCAGGTGATCTCGGACTTCTATCCGATCTTCGCCCTGCACGACAAGTACGAGGCGCTGGACGCGCTGCAGAAGGTGGAGTGCGTCGTGATCGGCGGCGACGACGACCACTTGACGCCGTTCGAGCACGCCGAGGCGATCGCCGAACGGGTGCCGAACGCGGAACTGGTGTACGTGGAAAACTGCGGGCACCTCGGCTTCATCGAGCACGACGACATCTTCAACGAGGCCCTGCTGGCCATGATCGACGCGGCCGTGGAGAGGGCGGCACACCGATGACCGATCTGCATGTCGCGGATGCCGGATTCGAGCACGCCGAACGGGTAACGGGCGTGATCCACCACGCCTTCGCCGCACGGCGCGTGCTCGACCCGCCGTCCACCGCGCTGGATGAGACCGTCGCTTCGGTCGGCGCACAACTGGCCGAGCACGGCGGGCTGCTGGCGACCGTCGACGGCCAACCGGCCGGCGCGATGCTGTTCCGCGCCGACGGCGACTCGCTAGCGCTGCTCCGAGTGTCGGTCGACCCGCGGCACCAGGCTCGTGGCGTCGCATCGGCGATGGTCGGCTGTGCCGAGGAGGTCGCGGTAGGCCGCGGTCTCGCGCGGGTCCACCTCACGGCGCGGGCCGAGCTTCCGGAGACGGTCGAGTTCTGGCGGCGGCGCGGCTACACCGTGGTCGAGACGCGGGGCACGGCGCTGACGATGGCCAAGGCGATGCCGCTCGAGCTGAGTGTGGCGACGGCGGCCGACATGCAGGCGCTCGGTGCGGCGATCGCCGCGCACCTTCGGGCTGGTGACGTACTCGTCCTGTCCGGCGACCTCGGTGCGGGCAAGACAACGTTCACCCAGGGACTCGGCAAAGGTCTGCGGGTACGTGGTCCGGTGACCTCGCCGACGTTCGTGATCTCGCGGGTGCACCCGTCGCTGGACGGCCGTACGCCGCTGGTGCACGTGGACGCATACCGGCTCGGCGGTCTGGCCGAGCTGGACGACCTGGACCTGGACGCGAGCCTGGACCAGTCGGTGACCGTAGTCGAGTGGGGTCACGGGCTGGCCGAGGGGCTGGCGCCGGACCGGCTGGACATCGTGCTGACCCGCGGCGACGACGAAACCGACGAGACCCGCGGGGTGCGGATCACCCCGGTCGGCCCTCGGTGGGCGGGAACCGGACTGAGCCTTGAAGGGAACTTCGTTGCTGCTCGCCTTTGACACCTCGAGCCCGGTGGTGATGGTAGCGGTCGCCGACCCGGCCGGCGACCGGGTGCTCGCCGCCGTGTCGCTGAGCGACGGGCTGCGGCACGGCGAACTGCTGGCGCCGGCGATCCGGTCGGTGCTCGCCGAGGCCGGGGTACGGCCGTCCGGTCTGACCACGATCGTGGTGGGCGCCGGGCCGGGGCCGTTCACCGGTCTGCGGGTCGGGCTTGTGACCGCGCGGACAATGGCCGATCTGCTCGGGATCGAGGTGGTCGGCGTGTGCAGTCTCGACATCATCGCGCGCGAGACTGCTGTAGGTGCGCCCGTAGCGGTCGCGACCGACGCGCGGCGCAGGGAGATCTACTGGGCCGTGTACGACGCGCCGGCCGCGGACGGCTCGCGACGGCGGATCGAGGGCCCGGCGGTGGACAGACCGGCCGCGGTCGCGCACGTCTTTGGCGACCTGCCGCTGGTCGGTCACGGTGCCGTCCTGTACGCGGACGTGCTCGGCGACCGGTTCGTGGCAGGCGGTGCCGAGCATCCTTCGGGTGCCGTACTCGCCAAGGGTGTGCTTGACGGGTCGCTCGAACTGATTGCGCCGGAGCCGCTGTATCTGCGCCGGCCGGACGTGACGCTGTCCGCGGGTCCGAAGAGCGTGCTCACGTGAGGCGGGTGACATCCCAGGTCGTGGTCCGGCCGGCGACGTCGGCGGATGTCGACGCGGTGGCGGGGCTGGACGCCGCATGTTTCGGCGCCGGGGCCTGGAGTGTGGCGTCCTGGGCGGACGAATTCGCACGAGCGGACCGGCGGATCCTGGTTTCTGTTTCCGGCTCGGTCCTTGCCGGCTACGTCTCGCTGATCGTGCCGGAGTTCGTCGAGGACCCGGTGGATCTCACCCGGATCGCGGTCGCACCGTCGGTACGGCGTACCGGAGTGGCGGCCGCCCTGCTGTCCGCGGCGCTGGACTCGGTCGCGGGCCGGGTCGTGCTGCTGGAGGTTGCCGAGGGCAACGATGCTGCGATCGCTCTCTATCGCGGAGCGGGGTTCGTTGAGATCAGCCGGCGGCGCGGGTACTACGGTGACGGCGACGCGCTGATCATGCGCCTCATCCGACAGGAGAACGATGGCTGAGCCGCTGGTACTCGGGATCGAGACCTCGTGCGACGAGACCGGGGTGGGGATCGTCCGCGGGCAGACGCTGCTGGCCGACGCGATCGCCTCGAGCGTCGACGAACACGCCCGGTACGGCGGTGTGGTGCCCGAGGTGGCCAGCCGTGCGCACCTGGAGGCGATGGTCCCCATGATCCGGCGGGCCTGCGAGAGGGCCGACGTCAAGGCCAGCGACGTCGACGCGGTGGCGGTCACCAGCGGTCCCGGTCTCGCCGGCGCCTTGCTCGTCGGCGTCGCAGCGGCCAAAGCAGTCGCGCTCGCGCTCGACAAACCGTTGTACGGCGTCAACCACTTGGCCGCACACGTCGCCGTCGACACGCTGGAGCATGGCGACCTGCCGAACGGGTGTGTGGCGCTGCTGGTGTCCGGCGGGCACTCCTCGCTGCTAGCGGTCCACGACATCACAGGCGGCGTGGAGCCGATGGGGGCGACCATCGATGACGCCGCCGGGGAGGCGTTCGACAAGGTTGCTCGCGTGCTCGGGCTGCCGTTCCCGGGCGGTCCGTACATCGACAAGGCCGCGCGCGAGGGCGATGCGGCGTACGTCGACTTTCCGCGCGGGCTGACCAGCAACCGGGACCTGGAGCGGCATCGGTTCGACTTCTCGTTCAGCGGGCTCAAGACCGCGGTCGCGCGCTGGGTCGAGGCTCGGCGTCGTGACGGCTCGCCGGTGCCGGTCAACGATGTGGCCGCCGCGTTCCAGGAAGCGGTCTGCGATGTCCTGACCCGCAAGGCTCTGGACGCCTGTGGCGAGCGCGGGTACGAGCACCTGCTGATCGGCGGTGGTGTGGCGGCGAACTCACGGCTACGGGCGATGGCGACCGAACGGGCCGGCGCGGCCGGGATCGCTGTCCGGGTCCCGCGTCCGGGCCTGTGTACCGACAACGGTGCGATGGTCGCCGCGCTCGGGTCGGAGCTGGTGCGGGCTGGGGTGGCGCCGTCACCGCTGGATCTGCCGGCCGACTCCTCGATGCCGGTCACCGAGATCGTCAACGCCGCGGTGGCCCGATGACGGTAGTTGCCTCACGCAACGGGTACGTCGGCGACGACCCGGCCCGGCTGGACCTCGACGTCGTGCACGGGTACCTGCGCACGGCCTACTGGTCGCCCGGCGTCCCGCGCGATGTGGTCGAGCGGTCCATCGAGAACAGCGTCGCCAGCCTGCACGACGCAGACCCGGGGCGCTACCTTGTTCGCCAGGTCCCTGCTGGGGTCCTCTACGCCGGTCCGCGATGACCTTGGACCGGCCGTGGGTGGATCTGATCGCCGCGCATGGGTCCGCGACGGACTTGGTGCTCGTCGCACACGGGGGCCAGGAGCACTCGATGGACGATCCGCACGACTGGCGGACACCGCTGTTGCGCATGTGGCCGTTCGCGGACATCGCCCGGCGCACCGCGCCCGATGCGGCAGTCGGCCTGATGCGGTACCGGTACCGGGGCTGGAACGGTTCGCAAGCCCATGCCGCCGCCGACCTGCGAGCGGTGCTCGACCGGCTGCCGGGCCGGATCACACGGGTCGCGCTGATCGGCCACTCGATGGGCGGCCGGGCGGTCACCCGGATCGGCGACCACGAACGGGTTCGCGCCGTCCTAGCGCTGGCACCGTGGCTGCCCGAGGATGATCTGCTGGTACCGCTGCCGGAGCGGGTGGTCGTCCTCGCGCACGGAGCCGAGGACCGGCTCACCGATCCAAGGCGCACTGTTCGGTACGCCACCGACCTCCGCGCCGCAGGTGGGTCGGTCGCCAGTCTCAGCGCGGCCGGCGAGGCACACGCGTTGCTCCGGCGTTTCGGCGACTGGAACGAACTGGTACGCCGTTTCGTAGGCCAGTCACTCGGCTCCACGGCCGACGGGCTCACCGACCTGCTCGACAGCGACCCGTCGCGCCCACCGGACCCGTTGCCCCATTGGACCCGCAGTCGACCCAACGCACAGGCAATCGCCTCGATCGCCGCCGCCCGCTTCCGCCGCCCCGTCATAGGCCGCTTCTAACCTGCCGTTCGCATGGCCGTTTCCAACCAGCCCCGCTGATCACCAGATCACGTGGGCACGGTGCAGTGGCCGCCCGGATCGACGAGCCGGCGGCGGAATGGTGGGCGGCGGAGTGGTGGCGTGAGAGGTGGCGTGGGCTACGGATCGGCCTCGGGGTCGTCGAGGTACTCGCGACCGGTGGGGCTGGTCCAGGTTGTGGTGCCGTCCGGGTTGCGACGTATGGTCCAATCGCCACGGTGTTTGAGGCGGTGGTGGTGACGGCACAGGGCGTGCAGGTTCGCCGCGGTGGTGCGACCACCGACTGGATCGTCCGGATCGAAGGCTTCGCGGTGGTCCAGGTCGCAGAAGGTTGCCGGACGGTTGCAGCCGGGGAAGCGACAGCGACGGTCACGATGGCGGACCCAGCGGTCGAGCTCGCCGGACGGGCTGTACCGCAACGGGTCACTGGCCGGCACGCCATCATCGACGTGCCAGCGGACCTTCGAGCGGAGCGGCCCGGCCGTCTCGGCCCGGCCAGCGGTCAGGGCAGCGGTCCGGCCAGCGGCCAGGGCAGTGGTCAGTGCAGCGGCCAGTGCGCCCTGCGGGAGCGGGCCGTGGCCGTCGAGCTCACCGCCCGAGCCGTGCCGTTGGTGGAGGATCGCCTCGATCTCGGCCGCCGTGGCATGGATCACCACCTCGACGCCGGCAACACTGCTCGAGTCGCCACGGATAGGGGCATGCGCAGACGGGTCGGCGGGTGGAGTGCCCGCTGTGGCGCGGTCGGTCGGCAGAGACGCTGCCGTCTGCTGGTCAGGAGATTTGGCGAGCAGGTGATCGGGATTGCCGAGCATGCGGTGGAGCGCGATGTCGGCGCGCAGTTGGTCGAGGGTCCTCTGATCGCCGGCGCGTCGCAACCTCATAGCCGCACTGGTGTGACTGGTCATGGCCGCCGCGGCGTGCACGGCGTCATGGGTCGAGATGAGGTCGGCCGAACCGCAGTTGTCGCTGATCATCCGGATCGAGCGATCCGCCAGCGTCCGAGTACGAATCCTGTCCAATGCTGCGTTATCGCGACGAGCAGCCTCGCGTCGTGCGGCCTGCTTGATCCGCTGGAGCGGGTGCGTTCTCGCCCAGTCGAGCAGAGCAGTCTCGGCCTCTCGCAACTGCGACTCGTCGATCAGCGAGGACAGTTCGTCGACAAGGGTGAAGGCGGCGCGTTCGGTCAGTGTCCCGTCGGACAGCGCGGCCAGGATGCGCGGGTGGTTGTGGGTCAGCTCCCAGGACTGCGCGATCCGTACGTTCGCTGCGCTGCGATGGATCTGGAGGACCAGGCCGATCTCGTCGGATACCGACCGCAGTGGGCCTCCGTGCCAGCGGCGTTCGGCCGGCTCGGCGAGCCTGTCATCTGGTTTGGGGGTCTCGTGCCCGAGGTCGGCGCTGACACCGCGGGTGGCGTCGTCGAACGCGGCGATCGCGGCAGCCTTCAATGCGGCCACATGCGCCTCGACCCGGACCAGCGCCTGCAGCCGGTCGAGCCAGCCGACCTCGGTGAGACCGCTGGTGTCCTGGGCCTGGATCCTGTCTAGCAGGTCCGCTGCAGGGATCGGCTCCGGGTCACCGTCGCGATCGGCCAGCAGTCCGTACGAGCGGACGACGGCGAGGTTGCGGCGAGAAGCCTGCCTGAGCGCGACAATCCGATCGTCCGGCCGGTTCGGCCGGGACGCCGGGATGAGAGAGTAGGCGCTCATGTATTCGAGCATATGTTCGACCACCGACAGAAGCGGCAGACCGCTATCCCGTAGGCGACATCCGTCTGCAAGCGAAGACCGCGGCCTCTCGATCGATGCGCGTGATGACGAGTGTCGCTTGCCCGGATCCCTTTGGCGCGAGGCGTTGCCGCAACGCTGCGGGATCCAGGTCGATGCCACGCTTCTTGAGCTCGAGGGTGCCGATCCCGCTCCGGCGCGCCCACGCTCGCAAGGCCTTCTCCTGGTACGGCAGCCGCGATTCGATCTCGTACGCCGAAGCGAGCGCAGTGCCGACCAGTCTGTCCGACGATACGTATGCGATCCGCGGATCGAGCAGCCAGCCATCGGTCAGGGCACAGATCGCGGTGACGAGTCCGGCACGAATGACCGCGCCGTCCGGCTCGTAGATGTACCGCCCGGCCGGGCGGACGACGGGATCGACGGTGTCGGCGTGGGTCAGGGTCGTACCGGACGGCAGGAGTGTTGCGCGTCGAGACGCAGTGGACAGGGCGCCCGACCACAACGCGGCCTCCTTGACCTCGCCGCGATCGCTGACCCATTCCGCTTCGACACCGTCCGGCACGGCGTTGTGCGGAATACCGGGCGCGACCTTCACGCATGCGGTTCCGGCAAGTAGCCCGGTGACGAAGGACCACGGCGGCGAGTATGCGTTGATGTCGAACACCCGGCGACCGTCCGCTCGCCGAGCCGGATCGGCGAAGACAACGTCGTGCGCCGCCACGTCGGCATCGACGGCATCCCCGACCGCCGCACTTGCGTCAAGACCGAGAGCGGAAAGGTTGGCCCGGGCAACGGCCACCGTCAGTGGATCGTGGTCGACACCAGTCACGCGCAGACCCGCCCGGGCCATCGCGATCAGGTCGCCACCGATCCCGCAGCCGAGATCCAGAACAGTTGCCCCAGGCAATGACGACGCCAGCCGCGATGCTCGATGCCGGGCGACCGACGAACGAGTCGCCTGTTCGAGCCCGTCCGGCGTGAAGTACATCCGCCCGGCGTCCGGGCCGAATTTGGCGGCCGCGCGGTGTCTGAGCGCCGCCTGGGTCACGGCGGTCGAGGCCAGCTCGGCGTCGTACGTCCGACGCAGCCGGGAGACCAGCACCAGCTCGTTTCCGGGCCGGTACGCCGTACACGCCGCGGCGAGCGCCGATGCGCCAGGTGGCGACAGTAGGGCGGCGAACGCATCGGGTGTCACCTGCCCGAGTCTGCCTCCTCGCCAACGCTGAGGCGGTGCCGGGCAGGTTAGCCCGGCACCGCCTCGGTCCGCCCGGTCAGACCGGGCTGTAGCACTGCTCGCCCCAGCGGTGCAGCGACGGGTTGTAAAGCCGCCAGTACATCGCCGAGCGGCTGATCCTGCCGTAGATGCCGGTCACCGCGACGTGGTGCTGGGCCTGGACGATGCGCACCTTGGCCCGCGTCTGAGTGCCGTAGACGCCGTCGACGACGATCTCCCCGTCGTCGTAGCAGTACTGGATCGTCTTCTGCAGCCAGGTGACGGCCGAGTTGCGGTCGCCGAGTTCCAGGTAGCAGCTGAAGTGCGAGCCACTGGTGGCGTTGTAGGCCGGGCTGTTCAGATACCAGCCGTTGCCGACGTACTGACTCTTTACCGTGGTGCAGTTCGGTGTCGCGGCCGCGTGGGCCGTGCCGCCGGTGGCGACGAGTGAGACCGCGGTGCCGGCCGTGGCCAGCAGGGTCGCGGCGATTTTGCGTCCGATTCGCATGGTTCCCCTCCCCGAGTACGGACTAACGGGTCACGACGGTGACGGATGGCGATACATCCGGCGTACATCTGTCTCAGAACGGGCTGTAGCGCTCTCCGAGTTCGGATCTGTTACCGAGTTCCGGCTGGTACGCCGGCGGCGAAAGTGCTGGCACTCAAGTTGACCGAGTGCTAATCGGCGGCCTAGATTCGGTCTTGGCACTCTCCACCCGAGGGTGCCAGCGGGTACGGATCCGCTGACCCCCGCGACGGCAGCGGCGCCATGGCCCGGCAACACCTGAGGGACATCTCAGCCACACCAGAATCTCGACCGTGGAGGTCAGCAAGTGTCGGTCACCATCAAGCCGCTCGAGGACCGCATCCTCGTCAAGCCGCTGGAAGCCGAGCAGACGACGAAGTCCGGTCTGGTCATCCCGGACACGGCCAAGGAGAAGCCGCAGGAGGGCGAGGTCCTGGCCATCGGCCCGGGTCGTGTCGACGACAACGGCAACCGGGTCCCGCTGGACATCGGCGTCGGCGACAAGGTCATCTACTCCAAGTACGGCGGCACCGAGGTGAAGTACGACGGGGAGGACTACCTGATCCTCTCGGCGCGCGACGTCCTCGCCGTCGTCAGCAAGTGACGATCGTCCTTGCCCCATGACCGACACCGCTCCGGCCCCCGGCTGATCCAGCCGGGGGACCGGAGCGGAGTCGGTTTCCGGCGTACCCAACGCAGCAGGCCCGGTACGCACCACTCGCAGAGAGGGACTGAGTTTCACTATGCCCAAGATCCTCGAGTTCGACGAAGACGCCCGCCGTGCCCTTGAGCGTGGCGTCGACGCGCTCGCCAACACGGTCAAGGTGACGCTGGGCCCGAAGGGCCGCTACGTCGTCCTGGACAAGAAGTGGGGCGTCCCGACGATCACCAACGACGGCGTCACCGTCGCGCGTGAGGTCGAGCTGGACGACCCGTTCGAGAACCTCGGTGCGCAACTGACCAAGGAGGTTGCCACCAAGACCAACGACATCGCCGGTGACGGTACGACGACCGCGACCGTGCTGGCGCAGGCACTGGTGCACGAGGGCCTGCGGGCCGTCGCCGCCGGCGCCAACCCGATGAGCCTGAAGAAGGGCATCGACGCCGCGGTCGCCGCGATCAGCGAGAAGCTGATCGAGGCCGCGCGCGAGGTGTCCTCCAAGGAGGACATGGCGCACGTCGCCACCATCTCGGCACGCGACGAGGAGATCGGCACGCTGATCGCCGAGGCGTTCGACAAGGTCGGCAAGGACGGCGTGATCACCGTCGAGGAGAGCAACACCTTCGGCACCGAGCTCGAGTTCACCGAAGGTATGCAGTTCGACAAGGGCCTGATCTCGCAGTACTTCGTCACCGAC
>JBKPSJ010000094.1:0-21678 GCA_046765875.1 Actinomycetota bacterium | reverse complement strand
GCTCAAGTCCGGCAGTACTGCAACCTGTGCAACGAGGCGCTCGAGTCAGGTGCGCTTTCTCCAACCGGCCGCGTGTCGACACAGGGCGAGCTGAGGGCGGCGGCGTCCAGAGCGGCCGCGCGGGAGCGACGCGCTGCGATCGACCGGGGAGAGCCCTACTCAGGTCAAGCCGGCCATGTTCCGGACACAACGTGGACAGGCGAGCCTGAGCCGTACACCTGGCTGGATCTGACGCCCCGCGTGAACGCTAGCCTGGGTGGGCAGGCGGTCCAGTATCCGATCGGGTACCGGCCAACCCGATTCATGTTCATGGAGTAGACGCACACGATGACCACGTCGATCGAGTGGAAGGGCAGGATCGTCCAACTCGTGCAGGTCAAGCAACGCCTGGCGGAAGTAGACACCGAGAAGTTGTGGGAGTACCGCCTTCCAGGCATTGCCGCCGACGAGGAGCAGTTGGCCGCTGTCGAAGAGCATCTCGGCGAGCCGGTGGACCCGTCATATCGCGGGTACCTGACCTGCGGAGGGGCATGGCCTTCGCTATTCCAGACGATCGATCTCCTCGGCGCAGCGGACCTGCTCGGAAGCCGCACCTTCGAGATCGGTCTGCAACGGCTGAGCTATCTGGAGCCGGTCGCGCTCAGTGCGGCCGGCGTTCAGAGAGACGATCTGCTGCCGATAGCGGTGTCACTGGTTGACCTCGACCTCGTGGTGATGCAGCGCCGATCGGCGGCGGAACCCGGTACGGTCGTCTGGTTCGCGGGCGCGGAGGTCGACAGGTACCCGACGTTCGACGACTTCTTCCTGGCCATGATCGAGTACAACGTGCGAGAGATTCAGCACCTCAGCACACAATGAGATCGCATGCCCTTCAACGGAGTGTTGATCGCGTCACTGTGGGCGTGGCTTCTCACCGTGATCCGCGACGTACCGCTTCGCACATGATGGCGGAGTGATAGTGGAGATCAGAGCAAGAGTCAAGGGACGCGTCGACGTGCCAGAGGATACCTATCTCACCCTCGATCGCACGGAACTGGTCGGCGAGACGTTCGCGGGTCGCAAGCTCGATCAGATGAACGTGTCTGCGTCGAGCTTCACCCGCTGCGAATTCACCGACATGCGGATCGGGAACTGGATCACTGGGAGCGGGCGGACGACCGCCACGACGTATACGGATTGCGTGTTCGACCGGTCCCGGATCCGGTTCAACCCGGGCGGACTGGCCCGGTTCGAGAGGTGCTCGTTCCGGGACGTAGACCTGCGCGACTGGATGTGCTTCGAGACCGAGCTGGTCGACTGCCTATTCACCGGGCGGATGCGGCGGTCGTTCTTCAACGGGTCGGTTCGCGAGGAGTTCGTAGCGGCACTCGGGCGGACGGCGAACGAGTTCACCGGTAACGACTTCAGCGGAATGGACCTCATCGGCGTCGGGTTCCGTACGGGTATCGACCTCGGCCGGCAGCGTCTGCCGGCTGGTGAGCAGTACCTGTATCTCGCCGACGCGGAGCGGGCCCTGGAGCGAGCACGTGAGCAGGTCGTCGCCTCGGGGCAGGTCCGGCTCCGCGGCGAGCACGGAGACGTCGTGCCCGTGATCGACGTCGCGCTGAAGACCGTCCGCAACGGCCAGCGCCAGCTGCTGCTCCGTAAGGACAACTACAGCCGGATCCCGAAAGACGAGCTGGACAGAATCTTCGACATCCTCGCAGCAGTCGACTGACGAGACCGGGGCCGCACTCGCCGGCTGCGACCAGGTGCCGCTGTTCGGAAGGCGCTGCGCGGGACCGGCCGAGCGTGTCTGGCCGTGCGAGGTGTGCAGCCTGACGGCCGGCTGCGGTCAGGCGGTCTGCCGATGAGCTGGCCTCGAAGGCTCGGCGTGCTGCGCGGATGACCGCACGGTCTGCGCGTAGGCGAGTTCTTCGGCGTATAACCGGACCAGGGCGCTGACGTGGTACCGCCCGGCTTCGGTGGACTCCAGCAAACGTACGTCGACAAGTCGCTCAAGAGCGTCGGTCACGTCTACCTCGAGCAGGTTGAGCTCGCTCGCCAGCCGGCAAACCGGCACGTCGCCGGCTCGGAGCGTGCCGATCCGACGGAACACCCGGGCCGCCGCTGGATCGGCTGTCGCCAGCACGTCGTACGTCGCGGCAAGGGATCGCCGCATGCTCAGGTCGTCATACGTGAGCAGGTCGAGGCGGCGGCATGGATCGGTGAGCCGGTCGGCGAGCAGGCTGACGGGCCAGTGTGGACGCGCGGCGAGCCGGGCGGCGGCGATGCGCAACCCGAGCGGTAGGCCGTCGCAGAGCTCGGCCAGGTGTAGCGCAGCCGCAGGCTCCCGGCTGACCCGGTCGTCGCCGATCATCGCCCCGAGGGCAGCGGCTCCGCTAGCCGCAGACAGCGGGCGGAGATCAAGCACCGCGGCGCCGTCAAGGGTGGCGAGCCGGCGACGGCTGGTGACAAGGGCCCGGGAGCCGGCGCCGGGGAGCAGCGGCCGCACCTGGGCGGCATCCTCGGCGTGGTCGAGGACCACGAGCACCCCGTCGGCTGTCATCGTGCGGAACAGGCTCGTTCGCCCTTCGAGCGAGGTCGGCACCTCGACGCCGATTGCCCGGAGGAAGCGGTCCAGCACGTCGTACGGATCCGCGCCGCGCATATCGGCGTACAACTCGCCGGTCGGGAAGCCTCCGGCCACCTGGTGCGCGGCGCGGAGCGCGATCGCCGACGTACCGACACCGGCAGGTCCGCTGACGACCACCGTTCTTGACGTGAGCAGGCCGGCAAGCTCCCGGGACTCGCGCTCACGGCCTACCAGCAGGGGCGGGTCGGCCGGCAGTTGCCGGGGTCGCTGCACGCGACGCCCAGACGGCCGTAGCGCGACGGCGGCGGTCCGGGTCAGTTCAGGGTCGCGCCGCAGGATCGACTGGTGCAACTGGATCATCCGCTCGCCGGGCTCGACGCCGAGGTCCTCACGCAGCCGGGTGTAGGACTCGGCGACAGTATTCAGTGCGCCTGTGACATCGCCCGAGCGGTACCGTGCCAAGGTGAGCTGCTCCCAGAGCCGTTCCCGGTGCGGGTGCCGGAGCGCCTGCTGCTGCAGCTCGCCGAGGATGGTGTTGTGCTCGGCGAGGGCCAGCCGAATGTCGGCGTAGTCCTCGAACACGAGCAACCGGCGTTCCTTCAGCGGCGCGAGCATCGCCTCCATGACGCCACTCGCGGGCACGTTCTGCGCGGGCTCGCCGCGCCACAGATCCAGGGCGGCGCCGAGGTGCCGCACGGCGGTCGTCAGGTCACCCTCGGCTCTGGAGTCCCGTCCCTGACGGGCCAGATCGTCGAACAACGCCAGGTCGAGCTCGCCGTCGCCCACGACGAGCCGGTAGGCGCGGTGGGATGAGTGCAGCCGGTTGGAGCCGTTGTCGTCGAACAGAAGCTGCCGCAGGGCAGTCGCGTGGGTGCGCAGGTTGGCGACCGCGGACGTCGGCGGACTGTCCCAGACTGTCTCGGTCAGGCGGTCTATCGAGACCGGGTCGTTGGCGGCGAGCACGAGCGTAGCGAGCATCGCGCGGCGCTTCACCGGACCCAGTGGGAGCGTCTCGGCTCCACGTCGCAGCGTCAGGGGACCCAAGAGCGTGAACCGAAACCCCATCGTCCCCCCAGATCGCACGTCCAGCAGCGTCGCGCTCATTGTGCAGAGCAAGAGGGTCACGTGCTGTGCTTGGATCATAACGTTCGATAATCGACCCGGCCCGGCGATGCCTGGTCCCGTCCGGCCTGGGCGAGTCGGCCGGCGGCAGCGGCCGCACCGTCGACTCGGCGACAGCGCGGCCGAGCCACGCCGGTCGTTGCGCAGCCTCAGCTGGGCCCTCGTCGCCGTCGGCGTTTGCGCTGTCCCCGTTCAGCGCGGTCGACCCTGCGGCAGTCAGCGCCGCGGCGTTGAACAACCTGTTGCTGCGTTGAACACCGCAGACCATGTTCAGAGCTGCAACAAATTGTTGACGGCCTAGGACTTGGTGTCGTGCCAGGCCTATCTCCGGTCGGTACTGGCTCAAGCCGGTAGGTGTTGCGCCCCGCGGGCGGCGGGTCGACCGGGACGCCTGGGAGCAGGTCGGTGCCGCCGTCGACTCGGTCGCCGCCCGGCACCCGGCCGGGACGGCACTGCTCGGCGAGACCGTCGGCCGGCTCGGCTTGCGACAATGCCGGGACAAACGCAAAAGTTCGCGCTTCGCCACCCCGCGGCAAGGGGTCGGTTCACACGTCGCCGCCATTAGCACGCATATGCATCACGGGGCAGCGTTGCCGTCATGACTGGCGAATCGGCACCAACCGATCAGGAATCGAGAAGCATGGATCGCCGGTCGTTCCTACCGTGATTGCTATGTGCATCTTTAGCCATTACGAATGGAGGCAAGCCATGAAAGCACATGTGAGCTCGATTCTTCTCGGCGTTCAGAACATGGACCGGACCAGACG
This sequence comes from Actinomycetota bacterium, assembly GCA_046765875.1. Taxonomy (GTDB): domain Bacteria; phylum Actinomycetota; class Actinomycetes; order Propionibacteriales; family Kribbellaceae; genus DASRHY01. Next base: position 17,214 of record JBKPSJ010000094.1, on the reverse strand, counting down.
GTTCTACACTGAGGGTCTGGGCTGGAAGGTCGAGCGGGACTACGGCGTCTCGGTGTTCTTCGGGTCGGACGGCAGTTCGCTCGTCGGCTTCTACGGTCGCGAGGGTTTGGCGGCGCAGGTGGGCGCGAACCCAGAGGGCAGCGGATTCAGCGGCCTGGTGTTCACCTATGTCGTCCGCAGCGAAGCTCGTGTCGACGAAATCCTCGCGGAGGCTCAGAAGGCCGGCGCGACGGTCCTCAAGCCCGCCGCTGAGAAGGATTGGGGCGGATACGGCGGGTCGTTCGCGGACCCAGACGGATACATCTGGGACATCGGATACAGCGCCCGAGGCAAGAAACAACCCTATGCGGAGTAGCTATTCGGAGCCTCCGCTGAATTCAGGTGACCCGGCTGTGCCCAGCACGGCCGGGTCACCCGCGAACGTATGGATCACAGCGCGAACGGGGCCGCCGCTGGGATCTCGTAAAGGAGAGCGTCCCCGGCCGGACAGTCAACCGCAGCCTGGGGTGCCCGCCCGGCGCACATCATGGACGCCGGCGCGCGACTGAATGAGGCCAGTGTTGATCAGCGCTGCGCCGATAATCGCCGCACTGAATATTCGTTTGGCGACCGTCACGGAGACGGTCTCGGCGAGGACGTCGACGCCGACCGATCAGATCCATCGGTCCACGTCCTTTATCATCAACGCCATGCCGCCACCGATGTCGCGGTTGTTTGAACGCGGCACACGCGCTCCAAATTGATGGTAATCATGTCAGTAATGCGTGTTGTGCCTTCGATTTGTCAACTATCCCTGCTGGGCGTGTGCCCGTAATCTTCGAAGGCGGATCGCGACGGCCGGTGCCGGCGAAAGCAGCGGCCGCGTCGTATTGCCCACCGGCGGAGAAGTCACTCGGAGGCACTCAGTTCGGCCCACGCCTCGAGCGCGGCCTCCTTCGCTCGGCTCGGGATTCGCGATCCGTCGGTGGCGAGCTTGGTTGCGGCCTGGCAGCCGCCCCGATCGACATTCTGCTCCGTTCAGCGATGACATCTGGACGAATGCCCGGCCCGCTGTTCGCGCAGGTAAGTGGACCGCTCGGGGTGCTGGTCCGCGAGCTCAGTCAATCCGCCGACCTGCGGAATCGCCCCGATGGGCGACTCCGCAGGTCGTGTTCGGTGCGGCGGTCAGACAGCTACCTTTTCGGGTTCCGGCTGCACGGCGGGCTCGGGCCGCGGGATGCGTAGCAGCCGGGCGACCCAGCTGGGCAGGTACCAGTTCCAGGGACCGAACAGCGAGACCAGCGCCGGCACCAGCAGCGCCCGGATGATCGTCGCGTCGAGCAGGATGCCGAGTCCGAGGCCGGTCGCCATCACCTTGAGGTCGGTCCCAGGCCCGGACGCCAGCGCGGCGAACGCTAGGAACAGGATCAGCGCGGCACTGGTCACGAGCCGCCCGGTCCGCGCCAGACCTTCGATGACGGCGTGGTCCGTGCCGCCGCCGGCGTCGTACTCCTCCCGCATCCTGGCCAGGATGAACACCTCGTAGTCCATCGACAGTCCGTACAGGAACGCGAACACGATCAGCGGCACCCAGAACGTGATCGCCCCGGTTTCGGCGATTCCGAACACCGTCTGCGAGCCGAAGCCGTGTTGCCAGAACAGGACGATCAGCCCGTACGTCGCACCCAGTGACAGCAGGTTGAGCAACACCGCCTTGAGTGGCAGCACGACCGACCGGAACGCCCGCACGAGCAGTACGAACGTCAGTAGCGCGATCAGCGTGAGCATCAGCGGGAAGTTGCCGTACACCGCGTGCAGGAAGTCGATCTGCGCGGCGCCGATCCCGGTCAACCCGAGCACGCCCGGCAGTTGCGCGGCACGTTCCTGCACGCGTCGTACGACGTCGACGCTGCGGGAGTTGACCGTCTCGTGGCCGGGTATCAGTACCACCACGCTGCGGCCGTCACGGTTGCTCGACTCGTCGCGCGACACCAGTGCCCGCTCGATCCCGTCGACCTGCCCGAGCGCATCCGCCACCGGCTTGGCCTGGTCGGCCTGCACCAGCACCTCGATCGGAGTCAGACTGCCCGTTGTCACGCCTCCGTGTTCGAGCGTCTGCAATGTCTCGTACGCCGGACCGCTCTTGGCCAGCGATTCCGATGACGACAGACCGACGCGGATCCCGAAGAACACGCCGACCAGTGCGAACAGCACGGCCAGCGAGACGCCGGCCGCCACCCAGCGTGACCGCACGACGCGGGTGGTCCAGGCGCGCCACGCCCGGCTCGCGACGTTACGGGTCCGGCGGCGCGGCCAGTCGACCCGTGGCCCTATTCCGCCGAGGATCGCCGGGGTCAGGCTCAGTGTCGCCGCGACGCTGGCCAGGGGGATCAGCGCACCGCCGATGCCCACGCTACGCATGAACGGGACCGGCAACGCCAGCAGTGCGAGCAGGCCGATCCCGACCGTCACACCGCTGAACACCACCGAACGGCCCGCTGTCGTCATCGCCACCACTACCGCGTCGTGATTGTCACGGCCGGCCTGCCGCTCTTCGCGCCACCGGGTCACTACCAGCAGCGAGTAGTCGATCGCGACGCCGAGACCGACCAGCGTGATCAAGAACAGGACGAGTGCGGAGTAGTCGCTCACAGCGGTCAGCGGCCACAGCAACACGAACGTCGCCATGATCGACACCACTGCCACGACCAACGGCAGCAACGCCAGCATCGACGCGAACACGAACGCCAGAACCAGCAGCGCACCGATGCCGCCGATCATCGACTCGGCAAGCACACCGAAGCCACCGGACTCGCCGCCCTGCGCCAGCACGTCCTCACCGGTGACGCCCACCGTCGTACCGTCCGGCTTCGCACTCTCCAGTGCGGCACGGATTCGTTCGGTCGGCAACGTCTCGCCCGGCGTGGGGTCGAACGCGTAGAACACGATCGCGTACGACGTCCTGCCGTCCCGGGTCCCGAACGCGGCATCACCAGTGTTGCCCTCGTCCAGCACACGTACGTCCGGAACCTCGGACGCGATCGCATCGAACGCGGCCGCGACCTGTTCCTGCTGGACCTGCTGGCCCTGCGGGTATGTCACCGACACCAGGTACGGCGCGGTATAGCCGCCGTTGCCGAACGTCTCCTTGATCAGCGCGGCGGTCTGGCTACCGGGCTCCCCCGGCAATGAGAAGTCATAGGTGAGGCGCTTGGACACTTGGTTCGAGACGGCCCCTCCGGCGACCGCCACGAGCACCCAGAACACCACGACCCACTTGCGATGCGACAGTACGAACTCAGCCCAACGGCGCATGATGCACACTCCTTGCCACCCGGATGTGCCAGGTGGATTGCAGATGGATAAGGTCAGGCCGGCTCTGCCGATGACGCTACGAGTCCGCTGCCGGCCCGCGCTTCTCCATTCCTGACCACTCCGGCGCGACGCACATACCGTGGGGCGGGGTTGCGCCGCAACCAGGCGCTGGAGGTAGTCCGGCAAGCCACGAGGAGTCTGCCCGAGTCACCGTTCGGACAGCGAACACCGCACGACTTGGACGTCGAAGAGCGCCACAGAGCGCGGATTCAGGCGGCGTCCTTGCCGAAGCCGGTCAGGTGCGCGAGCGCCTGCCGCAGCCGGGTTCGGTCCGGGTAGCCGTACGAGGCACCTACGGCGTACACATCATGCGAGTGTGTCTTGGTCACGGCGGCGACATACCAGACCGGCTTGCCGGCGGCCAGCAGCGTCACGATCGTCTTGTGCTCGGTGGTGGTGAACATGCTGACCCTCTCCTTGCCAGGTCTGTGTGGCTACTACGTGGGCGACGAGACGGCGACACATCCTGTAGTGCTGGGCCAGGTCGAGTCGACGCTGATGTCTACAGCAGTCACGTTAGGTGCGGCTCGCGGCCGGGCGCTTCTCGATTCCTGACCATCAGGTCACCTGCGTCGCCATGTAAAGCGGCGTCCCCGATGCCTTGCCGTCGCCGGGGCCCGGCACCGCCAGAAGCGATGGCGCAGCTGACGACGACGCGACATCGGTGCCTATAGCAACAAGTCTGTCGACACTGGTCGACGAGAACTCACGGTCCTGACCCCCTGGTCGTTGCGTCAAGCAGCTGACCAGCGATTGTGGACTGGGCAGACCACCGGGATGTTCGCTCGGCTGGTTCGTCCGCGCGGTCATGGATTCGTGGTGCGGCTTCGAGATGCGAGTGTCGGAAGGGGGCGCTGCGCAGTAGGGTCGGTGTGTGACTGGAGGCTCCGGTCGCGGTTGGTTCGAGGCTGACGATCTTCGCAGCGCTATTCCGGTCTTCTCGCTGGCGTTTGGGCTGGTTGCCGCGATCACCCAGCCGTCTTCGGCTGCGGATCTTGTTCTTGCCGCGGTGCCGGTCGCGGCGTTCAGCGTGTGGGCATTCGGTCGCGGGGTGCCGCTTGCCGCGGTGTGTGCTCCCATTGTCGTCGCGGTGGTGGTGGCGCAGCGGTCGGGACAGCTGGAACCGCTGATGTTCAATGCCTGCCTGCTGTCGTTTGCGGCGGCGCGATGGTGTGCCTCCCTCGGGACGGCTGCGGCGCTTGGTCTGCTGGCGGTGGTCACGCCTGTGTTCGTGGCCCTGGTTCAGGATCCGGCCGAGGTGGCGGTGGGCATCTGGCTGGTGGCGATGGTGTTCGTGTGGGTTGTCGGTCGCGCGGTGGCACGCCAGGAACGACTGGTGGTCGAGCTCGAGGAGGCTCGGCGGCAGCTGGCCGAGCAGGCGCTGGTGGCGGAGCGTCGTCGGATCGCTCGTGACGTACATGATTTCGTAGGTCACGGTTTGGCGGCGGTGATGTTGCAGGTCACGAGCGCCCGGCATGTGTTGCGCCGTGATCTGGAGGCGGCGGAGGAGGCGTTGCGGTCGGCGGAGGAAGTGGGTCGTCGCAGCATGCAGGAGCTGCGGCGTACGGTGATGCTGCTGCGCAGCGACGACGATGCGGGGGTGGCGGCGCCTGTGCCAAGGGTGAGCGAGATTCCGGCGCTCGTCGAGCAGGCCCGGACGGGAGGTTTGGCCGTCGAGTTGAGCACTCGGGGAGACCTTTCGGGGATCCCGCCGAGCGTTGGGCTGGCTGTCTACCGGATCGCCCAGGAGGCGTTGGCGAATGCCGCCCACCACGCACCGCGGGCGCACACAATGGTGCGGCTCGAGCTGACCACCGGGCGTGTCTTGCTGGTGGCGGAGACCCGTGGACCGCTCGTGGCCGGATCGGCGTCGGAGCGGGAGCGACCGCGATACGGACTGGTCGGGATGCAGGAGCGGGCGGCGGCGCTCGGTGGCGAGTGTGCCGCCGGGCCGACCCCTGAGGGCTGGCGGGTCCGTTGCGAGCTTCCTGTGGAGGGCGGGCAGAGCCGGTGATCCGAGTCGCCATCGTCGACGACCAGCCGATTGTCCGGGCCGGCCTCGTGCGGATCTTGTCACCCGAGGATGGCTTCGAGATCGTCGCGGAATGCGCCGATGGCCGTCAGGCCGTCGAGGAGTTGCCCGTTCTGCACCCGGATGTGGTGTTGATGGATGTTCGGATGCCGACCCTGGACGGTATCGCCGCCACGGCCCAGCTGCGTGGTCTCGAGGACCCGCTCGAGGTGCTGGTGCTGACCACGTTCGGCGAGGACGAGGTGTTGTGGGGCGCGATCGAGGCGGGCGCTGGTGGTTTCGTGCTCAAGGACCGCTCCGCGGAAGACCTGATCGCGGCCGCCCGGACCGTCGCCGGCGGCGGCGCGTGGTTCGATCCGGCGGTGGCGCCACGGGTCCTTGACCGTTATCGCCGGGTGGTAGCTCCTGCGGCCCGCGACCTGGCGCGTCTGGACCGACTCACCAACCGCGAGCATCGGGTTCTGCAGCTGATGGCCCGCGGGGCGACCAACGCGGAGATCGCCGACGCGATGTACGTCGCCGAGGCGACGGTCAAGACCTATGTGCGCAGCATCTTCGGCAAGCTCGGGGTGCGCGACCGGGCTGCGGCGATCGTGTTCGCCTACGACCACGGCTTCGTTACGCCCGGCGGGGGAACATAGCGGCTTGGCCTACGCCCGTGGGGGGAGGCCGTCTCGGACCTGTGGGGCGATGTCGGGCGGGTCTGCCGCGCCTAGCGTCACTGGCATGACGCTGTCGACCGGGCACGTCGCCGCGGTGTGTGCTCGCCATCCGGGGCGGGTGTTCGGTGCGTGGATGGCCGCGGTCTTGGTCGCGCTCGTCGCGATCGTGACGCTTCTCGGCGCGAGCCTCACCACCGAAGGTGCCCCGACGAACAACCCCGAGTCCGAACGCGCGGACCATGCTCGGGTGGCGGCGTTCCCGCCGGATCCGTCCGAGCTGGTCAGCGACGTTGTGGTCATCCGCTCCGGCCGGTACACGGTTGATTCACCACAGTTCAAAGCCTATGTACGGGACTTCGTCGCCGACTCACAGATCACAGCGCTCGCACACGCGCGCACCTACCTGACCGATGGCGGCGCGGATGGCGGGGCGGTGGTCTCGGACGACCGGCACGCGACGATCATCCCTGTCGCGCTCGCCGACGACGACGAGACCGAGGCACTGGTCGACAAGGTCGAAAAGGTCGCATCGGCTGGCGAGCAGGACGCGTTCGCCGTGTCGGTGACCGGCGACAAGACTGTGAACCACGACTTCGACCAGTTATCACAGGAGGACCTACAAAACGGGGAGCTCCAGTTCGGACTGCCCGCTGCGCTGGTCGTCTTGCTACTCGTCTTCGGCGCGGTCGTCGCCGGGCTCGTACCGGTGTTGATGGCGACCGTCACGATCGTCATCGCTCTCGGACTGACCGCGCTGCTCGCGCAGCAGTTCACGCTGTCGGTGTTCGTGATCAACATGCTCATCGGCATGGGCCTCGCGCTCGGTATCGACTATTCGCTGTTCGTCGTGTCCCGCTATCGCGAGGAACGGGGGCACGGGTTCGGCGAGAGCGAGGCGATCGAAGCTGCCGGAGGCACCGCGAGCCGGGCGGTGCTGTTCAGCGGCAGCGTCTTCATCATCGCCATGCTCGGGATGCTGCTGGTTCCCAACTCGATCATGCGCAGCCTCGCCGTCGGCGCGATCCTCGCCGGGATCGTCTCCGTGGCAGCGGCGCTCACGTTGCTGCCCGCCGTCCTCGGGGTCCTTCGCGACAGGGTGGACGCACTGCGCCTCCCACTGGTCGGGCGACGCTCGGTCGAGGCCTCGAATCCCGAGGGGCGGGTGTGGCGCGCAATCATCGGTCGCGTGCTGGACCGCCCAGTCCTGAGCCTGACGATTTCAGCGGTCGCACTGATCGCGCTGGCGCTACCCGTGCTCCGGTTGGATGCCGGCACCAGCGGGGTGTCCGCGCTTCCCGACCGCTTCGCCTCCAAACATGGCTTCGCCGCACTCCAGCGCGACTTCCCGGCCACGAGCACCGACCCGGCCCAGGTCGTCGTCTCACACGCGTCCGACCCCGGCGTGCCGGCGGCGCTCACGCGGCTACAGGCGAGACTCGCAGCCGATCCGCGTTTCGGGCCAGCCCAGGTGAGGGGCTCGGCCGACGGCCAGGTCACCCTGGTGTCGATCCCGGTAGCCGGCGACCCGTCCTCCACGCAGGCAACCGATGCCGTGCGGGAGCTTCGCAGCGAACTCGTCCCGAAGGCGTTCGCGGGCACGAACGCGGACGTGCTTGTTGGCGGCCATAGCGCCGAGGACATCGATTACTTCGACTCCGTCACCGGTCCCGCTCCGTTCGTGATCGCGCTCGTCCTCCTGCTCACCCTCGTCGTGCTGACGGTCGTGTTCCGCTCGGTCGTCATCGCCGGCACAGCGGTCGTGCTCAACCTGCTCTCGGTCGGTGCGGCCTACGGGCTACTCGTGCTTGTCTTCCAGAACGGAATCGGAGCCGGCCTGCTGGGTCTGCAGCAGGCGGACACGATCGAGGCGTGGGTACCGCTGTTCTTGTTCTCGGTGCTGTTCGGCCTATCGATGGACTACCAGGTATTCCTGCTGTCGAGAATCCGTGAACGCTACCTCGAGACCGGCGACACGACCGGCGCGATCACCTTCGGAGTCGCCTCGACCGCGCGCATCATCACCGGCGCGGCCCTGATCATCGTCGCGGTATTCTCCGGCTTCGCGCGCGGCGACCTGATCATGTTCCAGCAGATGGGGTTCGGTGTCGCGATCGCGCTCTTGATCGACGCGACGATCATCCGGTCGGTACTGCTGCCCAGCGTGATGAAGCTTCTCGGACGGTGGAACTGGTACCTGCCGCGCTGGCTCGAATGGCTGCCACGGCTCGAGGTCGAGGCCCGCAGCCACGTCGGCCGCGGCCGGGTGGCGCCCGGCTGAGGAAGGAGACCAACATGTCCGAGGACCACCAGGTGCCCATCGACGAGGCGCGGCAAGAAGCGCGGCGGTACGTCCGCCGCAAGCAGATCCTCTACATGATCGTTGGCCTATGGCTCGCGCTCAGCCTGATGTGGCTCGTCATCGACATGACCGATGACAGCAGTTCGCTGTGGTTCTACTGGCCAATGCTCGGCACCGGCATCGGCGTCGCCCTTACCGCAATCGTCCTGCTCGGGATCGGCGGGTTATTCGGTGCCGAATGGGAACGCCGGGAAATCGACAAGTATCTGCAACGCCGAAGGGGAAGACCGTGAAACGTGTGACACTGGTCAAAGTACTTGTCAACAACCTGGATGAGGCGCTCGAGTTCTATACCGAGCGGCTCGGCTTCGAGGTCGCCGAGGACAGTACCCTGGGCGACTACCGGTGGCTACTGGTCCGCCTACCGGACAACAAGGAGTTCGGCATCAACCTCGATGTTGCCAAGACCAGCGAACAAAGAGGTCTCGTCGGCCGCCAGGCGGGCGACGCGCCGCTGTTCAGTATCGAAACCGACGACTGCATGAGCGAGTACAAAGCCCTGAAAGAACGAGGCGTCGAATTCGAAGGCGAACCCCAAGTCCGCCCCTACGGCACCGGCGTCCTGATGAAAGATCTCTACGGCAACAAGATCTACATCAATCAGGACTGACTTCACCCATTCTCGCTTCAGTCGCCGACCCCGTCCTGGCGGGCGCGAGCAGTGCCGTGGCCACGGTTGCGGCACCGGCGGCGACGATCGCCCAGCGCACCGAGCCGAACTGCGCCACCGCGCCGGCCAGCACCGGCCCCAGCCCCTGCAGCGTCATCAGCCCGGTGGTCAGCAGCCCGAACGCCTGGCCGCGGCTGACCTCGGGCACCGCGTCAAGGAATGCCCGCTGCAGGCCCACTGAGTAGGCGAAGCCCGCCCCGCTGACGAGCATCAACACCCCGCAGGCGGCGAGCGGCGGATCGACCACGAACGCGACAGCGGGCATGCCCAGCACCACGATCAGCGGCGCCACGAGCCGGGTACGGGTCGGTGGGCGCACGAATCGGCCCACGACGACCTGCGCCAGGAACATCCCGGTGGGTGAGGCGGCCAGCAGCATCCCCAGGCTCGCGGCCGGGAATCCCCGGTCGGCCGCGTACGCCACGAGCAGCGCCTCGGCGCCTACGATGAACGCGCAGGGCAGCCACTGGATGAGCAGCAGGCGCCGCACCCAGGCGTCGGCCAGCAGCCGCGCGTTGGTCGACCAGCTCTGCTTTACGATGCTGCCAGCGCCCGGCACCGACGAAAAATCGGGCAAACCAGTCCGGATGACGAGCGCAGCGACGAGGTGGCAGCCGGCGGTGACGAGCAAAGCCTGCCGCGCGCCGAGCGCAGCGACCGCGACGCCACCGGCGGCCAGGCCGAACACCTGGGCAGCGGCCGACGACATCGTGGCCAGCGACCGGCCCAGGACGTACGCGTCACCTGTGAGCACCTCGGCGACCAACCGGCTGGACGCTGCGTTGAAGACCGGTGTGCCGACGGCGACCGCGGCGACCAGGACCAGGCTGAGCCAGATCGGCAGGGGCAGCAGGGCCAGCGCCGCAGCGGTCGCGCACTCGGTCAGGTAGCCGGCGACGATCAACGGGCGCGGCCGGGCCCGGTCAGCGAGAGAGCCGAGCAGCAGACCGCCGACGACCTGCGGCAGGAACCCGATGCCGAACGTCACCGCGGACAGCCACGCCGAGCCGGTCGCGGTATAGACGAGTACGGAGAGTGCGACGATCCGCAGCGTGTCGGCCGCGATGGCGAGGGACCGGCTGGCGAACAGGACGGCGAACGGCCGCACCGTGAAGGCATCGCGGTAGGTCGCCCGGGCTTCGATGACGGTCATGGCGCACAGCTTCCGAGCGGCCGCTGCATTTCGCGAATGTTACGGTTCTCGCCGTATGCTCAGGTACGAAGTTGACGCCGCCGATCTGCTGCACAGCAGGTTCGCACTGTCTCCGCTGTTCGAGCTGGAAAGCCTGCTCCGGGTGCTCGGGAAGATCGGGGGTACGCCCCGCACCCCGCCACCTCGGGTGACCCGCCTGCGTGCCCCGTACGCTCGACTCGCTGCCGCGGATCCGGCGTTCGCCGCGCTGCTCGCGCTGCAGTACCACCGCGGCGGTGCCGCGTTCGCCGTGCCGCCGCCAACGCGTGGCATGCTGCAGACGATCGAGGACGATCTTGCGGCCGTCCGGGCGGTGCCGCTCGACGTGGCGCGCGCGGACATCGCCCGGTCCCTGGCGGCGCGCCCCTGCGACGACGCGGCGGTGCGTGCCGTGCTCGAGGCGCCGGACGTGACCCAACGGCTCGCGGACGCGCTGGCCGTGGCATGGACCGAGCTGCTGGCCGCGGATTGGCTTGAGCTGCGGGCGATCTGCGAGCGTGACATTGTGCACCGCTCCGGCCTGCTCGCCCGGCGCGGCTGGGCGGCGGCCCTGGACGAACTGCACCAACGGGTGGGCTGGCGCGACGGCGGCATCGAGGTGCGGGGCATCAGCCGTTCGGCGGCGGTACGGCCCGGCGGCCGCGGAATGATGTTCATCCCGTCGGTGTTCGTGTGGCCCGGCGTCGCCGCATACGCGGACGAGCCCTGGCCACCGTGCCTGATCTATCCGGCGCGCGGGGTCGCCGGCTGGTGGACGGCGGCCGCGGCGCCGGCATCGCCGGCCCTGGCGGCGCTGATCGGGCGATCCCGCGCGCGGATCCTCGTTGAGCTGCGCGAGCCGGCGTCGACCACCCAGCTGGCCCGGTCACTCGGCATCCCGGTCGGGTCGATCGGCGACCACCTGCGCGCCCTGCGACGGGCTGGCCTGCTCGACGCCGCCCGCGACGGCCGATCGGTGCTCTACCGGCGCACCCCGCTGGGCGACATGCTCGTGGGCGGCTAGCGCTTTGGGCGGTGCGTGGCCGTGGTCACAATGAGCTGTGGAGATGGTGGATCTCGAGCCGCTGCGTGCAGAGCTGGTCGGTTACTGCTATCGGATGTTGGGGTCGGCGTTCGAGGCCGAGGATGCGGTGCAGGAGACGTTTGTGCGGGCATGGCGCAACGCCGATCGGTACGACTCGACGCGTGGAGCGGTGCGGTCCTGGCTTTATGCGATTGCGACCAATGTCTGCCTGGACATGCTGCGCAGTGCGCAGCGGCGTGCCCGGGCAGTGGATCTGGGCCCGGCGTCGGAGGGTGGGCCAGACCTCGGCGCCCCGCTGCCTGCGTGTGCCTGGCTGGAGCCGATTCCGGACGGCAAGGTGCTTTCGGTTGGTGGGGATCCGGCCGCGCTGGTCGCGCAGCGCGAGTCGATTCGGTTGGCGTTCGTTGCGGCGCTGCAGACGCTGCCGCCGCGGCAGCGTGCGGTGCTGATCTTGCGGGACGTCCTTTCGTGGCGCGCCGAGGAGGTGGCGGGGCTGCTTCACATGACGACCGCGTCGGTCACCAGCGCTTTGCAGCGGGCCCGGGCGACGATGGGCTCGGCCTCCTCAACCTCCCGTGCCGACGTCTACGATCCGCTGGACCCAGACCAGCAGCGGCTGCTCGCGCAATACTGTGAGGCCTTCGAACGTTACGACGTCGACGCACTGGTGGCCTTGCTGCACCAGGACGCGACCATGTCGATGCCGCCGTTCGCGTGGTGGCTTCGGGGGCGTGAGCAGATCCGCCGGGCCATGCTGGCGGCCGACCGGCCCTGTGCAGGGGCTCGGCTCGTCGCCACGTCAGCCAACGGATCGCCGGCGTTCGCGCAGTATCGGCCCAGCCGGACCGGGTATGGGCCGTTCGCCCTCACGGTGCTCGAGATCGCGGAGGGTCGGATCAGTGATCTCACAAGCTACCTCGACACCTCCCGCCTGTTCCCGCTGTTCAACCTGCCCGCGGAGCTGCCAGCCGATCTTGTTCGGCACCGATGAGTTTCGCCGCGCCGATCCGTATCAATCCTTGAGCGTGTTCGCGGTCCTTCGAACATCGGCGAAGGGGAATGACATGGCGCAGTACACCGAGGTCAACGGCATCAGGATGTGGTACGACGAGCGGGGCGTAGGTCAACCAGTCGTGCTGCTGCACGGCGGTCTCACCGACAGCCGCGACTTCACCGGCAACCTGGACAGGCTGGCCGACCAGTTCGGTCTGTTCCTGCCCGAACGGCGCGGCCACGGCCACACCCCGGATGTGCCCGGACCGCTCACCGTCGGCGTCCAGGCCGAGGACCTCGTCGCATTCCTGGAACAGGTCGTCGGCGGTCCGGTTCGGCTCGTCGGCTACAGCCTTGGCGCCACCGTGGCCCTGTGGACCGCCGTACTGCGCCCCGACCTTGTCGAGCGACTGGTGGTGATCAGCGCCGCCTTCGACCCCCGCGGCACGATCTTCCGCCCCACCGCCGACGAAGCACCGCCCGCACCGCTCGCGGCGGCGTACGCCGAGATATCCCCAGACGGACCCGAGCACTTCCGCGTCGTGATCACCAAACTGGCCGCATCCGCAAATGAACCCGGGCTCGAGCCGGGTGAGCTGCGCGCCATCACCTGCCCGGCCCTGGTCATCGCGGCCGACGACGACCTCGTGACGCTCGAGCACACCCTCGAGCTGTACCGTGCACTGCTGCCACAGGGACAGCTTGCCGTCGTCCCGGGGACCTCGCATCTGCTGCTCCACGAGAAGCCCGACCTATGCGTCGGCCTGGTCGGCGACTTCCTCACCGCGACACCCGCTCCGACCCTGATGCCCATCGCACGCGCCTCCGCCCCGGCGGCGCCGCACCACGACGGCGGCACGAGGTCATGAGGTTGCTTAAGGCAACCGTCTTGTCACCGGGTCTGTCAAACGAATAGGAGTCGCGATATGCCGCACGTGATTGCTAGGACAGCGGATCGGCCGGCCTGTGAGCCATCAGGCAGCCCGGTTGGTGTGGAGCGTACAACTCGTAAGCAGGTGGCTGGTGCTTGGGGTGCTCGACCGGGTCGCCCCGAGGTGCGATGCAAGTCCGCGGCTGAATTACGCTGCGAGCCATGAGCATCCTGGACGAGGCCTACGTTCGATTGCATCGTAGTGGCCCGGAGTTCGGCGGTGATGAGGAGGGCAACAACGGCCTGACCAACCATGGTCCGATGGCGGCGGAGGTGATCGTGCGGCGCGGTCTGGACCTCGACGTCCAGCGCTGGCTCGATGCGTACATGCCGCGTCTGGTCGAGCTGCCGGCTCCCAGCGACCCGATCGGCGCGGACTGGAAGGCTGCCCTGGGTGACGCCAAGCGGATCACCGACTGGATCGCGTTGTTCACCGCGCAGCTGGATGAGAACCCGTGGCGGGACGTGCTGGCCGTGTGGTGGCCGCGGCTGCTGCCGGGCATCGTCGCCGGCTCCACGCACGGCGTGATCCGGGTCGGGCATGCCGTCCGCACGCTGATGGCCGGTGACGAGAGCGCGGCGGCGCGGACGGAGCTGGCGCACGGGTTGGCGTTCTGGGCGGGCCGTTCGCGCCCGGTCCCGGGACTCGGTACGCCGTGCGGCGCGCTGGACGCCGCGGCGGCGCTGGACGCCGTACCGCATCTGCCCGTGCAGAAGGGTGTCATCGCCTCGCGGATCCCGCGGCTCGCCGATGTACCGGGGTGGCCCGAGTCGGTCACCGCGCTCAAGGCACCTGCCGACGACGACGATGTGCCGGCGCGGCTGGCCGAGCTGGTCGACGCGGCGACGCTGCGGTACCTGACCTCCGCGCAGGGCAGCCCGGTGTTGCTGGTGCACACCGCGACCGCGCCCAACGCGGTGCTGCACACGCTGCCGGCGCTGCCGCGCGAGGCCTGGCAGCCGAGCTTGGCCGCCGTGTGGGGCGCGAGTGCCGCGATCGTGGCGATGTACGCGCCGGCGCAGGCCGCCGATCCGTCCGCCCTGCCGGCGGCACCGACGCAGTCCGATACCGACGCCGACCCGGTCGCCGAGGTGCTGCAGCGCGCCGCCGAGAACCGAGACGAGCACGTGCTCAAGTTCTCCGACACCGCCGCCGAGTCCTACGAACGCACCGGCGACCCCGACACGCTCGCGGCGGCACTGCGAGCAGAGCAACTCATCGGCCATTAGGTGCCCGCGGACTGACCGCGTCGCTATCGACCCGTGGGGTGGAATCTGCCAGCGACGCGACCCGTCAGGAGCAATAGACTGAGCGGCGGCTGAGCCGCCTGGATCGGTCCGGCCGGCTGCCGAGGTGGGAGCAATGGACGAACTGCCCACGCCCAGCGCCACCGGCTCCGCGGCGCCACCGCGGGATGTGCTGGTGGCCACGAAGTTCCACGTGCCGTCTGCCGGCTCGGTGGCACGTCCGCGGCTGCTGGCACGTCTGGATGGCGGCATCGGCCGCGGGCTGACGGTGGTCTGCACCCCGGCTGGTTTCGGCAAGACGACGTTGCTGGGCGATTGGGCCCGGCACAGCAGCCGACCGACCGCCTGGCTTTCGGTGGATGCCGGTGACAACGATCCGGCCAGGTTCTGGCGCTATCTCGCCGCGGCGGTCGAGCACTCACGACCCGGTGTCGGTGAACAGGTCGAGATCCTGCTCGTCGGCGCGCAGCCGCCGCTCGAGGCCGTGGCCACGACGGTCATCAACCAGCTCGCCGTCGTACCGGCGGAGGATGCGGTAACGCTGATTCTGGACGACTATCACCTGATCGAGGCACCGGCAGTGCACGCCAGCGTCGCATTCCTCGTGGATCACCTGCCGCCCGGGCTCCGGTTGATGCTGGCTACCCGCGCCGACCCGCCGCTGCCGCTTGCGCTCCTGCGTGCCCGCGGTCGATTGGCGGAACTGCGGGAGAGCGACCTCCGCTTCACCGCCGAGGAGACCGCGGCGTTCTTGCGCGAGGCCAAGGGGGTAGAACTGCCGGACGCCTCGGTGGCTGCATTGCACGAGCGGACCGAGGGGTGGGCGGCCGGGGTGCAGCTCGCCACCTTGTCGTTGCAGGGCGAACCCGATCCGGTCGAGTTCGTCAAGTCGTTCGCTGGAAGCCACCGCTATGTGCTGGACTACCTGACCCAGGAGGTGCTGGCTCGGCAACCGGAGGATGTCGTCAGCTTCCTTCTGGACAGTTCCATACTCGAGCGTCTGTCCGGGCCTTTGTGTGACGCGGTCACCGGCCGCAGCGACTGTCAGGCTCGGCTGGAGCAGGTGGAACGGGCCAATCTGTTCCTTCAGCCTCTGGACGATGTGCGCGGCTGGTGGCGCTACCACCACCTCTTCGCCGACCTACTGCGCGCACGGTTGCAACAGACCCGTCCCGAACGGGTGTCCGATCTGCACCGTGCCGCGGCCGGGTGGCACGAGAACGAGGGGTTCGCTGACGATGCCGTGCGGCACGCGATGGCCGCCGGCGAGGTCGGCTGGGCAGCCCGCCTGGTCGAGCAGCACGTGGAGGCGCTGCTGCGGCGCAGCGAGGGAGCAACGCTGTCCCGATGGCTGGCCGCCCTGCCGGCCGAGTCGATCGCCTCTCGGGCACGCCTGTGTCTGGCGCAGGCGGTGGCGGCCGTGCTCGGTGGCCGTTTGGAGGCGGTCGAGCCGCTGCTCGCCGCGGCCGAGGAGGCGGCGGCCACCACCGGCGAGGAGCCGCACCAGCCGTCGGTCGGCCGGGCGATCAGTGTGCTGGCCAACGTTCCTGCCTCGATCGCTTTCCTGCGCGCCGAGTCGGCGCGGCTGCGCGGTGATCCCGATAGCGCGATTGCCTTCGACCGCCGGGCCCTGGCCCATCTGGGCGAGGAGGACTGGCTGCTGGGCTCCCAGGTCCGGTGGAACCTCGGAGTGGCGGACTGGATGCGCGGCCGGCTCCGAGACGCCGAACGGACGCTGACCGACGTACTCGCCGAACGGCGCGCGGCGGGGGAGGGCTACCTGGCGATGCTCATCGGCGACGACCTGGGCCGCGTGCAGCGCGCCCAGGGCCGTCTGGAGGCTGCGCTGTCGACCTACCGGCAGGGGTTGGAGGCTGCCGAGGAAGCCGGCCGGGAGCCGGCGTATGCGGGAATGGCGCACGTGGGTCTGGCCGAGGTGCTCTACGAGCGCGAAGAGTTGAGCGAGGCGAGCCGGCACGCAACCCAGGCGGTTGTGTTGTGCCGGCAGTTGGCCTATACCCAGCCGCTCGCGACCGGCCTGGGGTTGCTCGCCAGGATCAGACACGCCTGCGGGGATGAGGTCGGCGCCCTCGACGCGATCGGGCAGGCCGAGCGGGTTGGACTGAGCTCGCGGATTGTCGCGCTGCTGAACCCGGTGCCGGCATGGCGTGCGCGGCTGCTCATGGCGCACGGTGAAGTCACGAAAGCTGCACGGTGGGTGGAGGAGCGTGGGGTCCGGCCGACCGACGAGCCGAGCTATCCGCGGGAGCCGGAGTACCTGGTGCTCGCGAGAGTGCTGCTGGCAACCAATCGATCCGACCAGGCGTCGGTGTTGCTGGACGGGCTGCACGCTCTGGCGGCAGCTCAGGGCCGGACCGGAAGCCTTGTCGAGGTGCGCGCGCTGCAGTCCCTGGCACTGTCGGCCGAGGGCCGGCCGGAGGCGGGATTGTCAGCGCTGGCCGAGGCGATGGCGTTGGCCGGCCCGGAAGGCTATGTGCGCGTGTTCGCCGACGAGGGCGGCCTGATGGCACGGCTGGTCGGTCGGCTTGCCGCGGCCGTGCGCACCGGCGAGGTCGCGCTTCCAGCCGAGGTTCCGCCGGACTACCTGGCCCGTCTGGCGCGAGCCTGCCAGGTGGACCGGACACGGCCCGCCGAGGACACGACGATGGGTTCCGGGTTGGTCGAGCCGCTGAGTCGCCGCCAACGGGAGGTCCTGGAACTACTGGCCGTGGGTAGATCCAACCAGCAG